>DLTU01000054.1:0-12180 GCA_002500385.1 Candidatus Neomicrothrix sp. UBA7828
CAAACAACTACGGCATGTAGTTTATCGGCTTCAGCGTATATGGAAAGTTAGATAAATTCGGAAAGGTCTTCGAGAAGGGCGTCTTTTGATTTTGCACCAACGATTCTTTTGGTTGGAACGCCTTCGTCAAAGACGATTAGAGTTGGGATACTCATGACCTCAAACCGTCTAGCAATATCACCGGCTTCATCTACATTTAATTTCGCAATTTTTATATGTTCTCCCTGCTCAGAGGCTATTTCTTCTAAAATGGGAGCAATCATTTTGCACGGCCCACACCATTCAGCCCAAAAGTCTACAAGAATGGGTTTTTGAGAAGCGTTCACAACCTCATCAAAGGTGCTAGCAGTAAGGGTTGTAGTTGAATCAGACATTTTGTCTCCAGTTTGAATTTAGAAAAGCTCTAAGCTAAATGTAGTGGCGAAACTAGTGTTTGTGGGGAACATGTGACAAGTTACCCCGCATGTTCTTCTAGCCAACGTTCAGCATCTATCGCTGCCATGCATCCAGATCCAGCTGCTGTTATTGCTTGACGATATGTGAAATCTTGAACGTCTCCACAAGCAAACACACCATCAATGTTTGTTCGAGATGAATCGCTATCTGTTTTGATATAGCCATTTTCGTGGAGAGATAATTGACCTTCAAAGATTGACGTATTTGGTGTGTGGCCTATGGCTATGAATAAACCAGAGATATTAAGTGTTGATTCTGTTTGATGAGTTACATTTTGAACCTTGACGCCTTCAAGTTTGGTATCACCGATATATCCAGTTACTTGATGATTCCAAAGAAATTCAATTTTAGGATTTGCGAATGCTCGATCCTGCATAATTTTTGATGCTCGGAGTTGGTCTCGCCGATGAATAATTGTCACTTTACTGGCAAACCGTGAAAGAAACATTGCTTCTTCAATAGCTGAGTCTCCTCCACCAACGACAGCTATTTCTTGATCTTTAAAGAAGAAACCATCGCAAGTAGCGCAGGTTGATATCCCGTGCCCTACGAGTTCTATTTCGTTAGGGAGGTTAAGCATCAGAGCTTTAGCACCAGTTGAAACAATTACCGACAGAGCAGTGAACGTTGGCTCGTTTGATGACGGGTCACCTACCCATATTTCAAAAGGTGAAGTGTTGAGATTAACTCGTGTAACTTTCTTTGTTACCAATTCAGCTCCGAATCGTTCTGCCTGTGCTCGAAAATTAGACATTAACTCTGGACCCATAATCCCTGAGGGAAATCCCGGGTAATTTTCAACATCAGTGGTCAGCATGAGTTGTCCACCGGGCTGGTCACTTGTTGAGGATGGTTCTCCCTCTATGACTAATGGTTCTAGATTGGCACGAGCAGTGTAGATAGCAGCCGTAAGTCCAGCTGGGCCCGAACCAATAATAACAACCTCTTTGTGCTCAGACATCATTTCCTTCCATATGAGAAACACCTTCTTTAGGTGTAGCCGCGCCCTTTGGTCTTCGTCTCCATATTAAAAGACCGATGGTGGACCATAACGTAGCGTTTAATAGATAGACGAACCAAACTGCTCTTGAACGTTCTGAAAAAACCCAGAGATCAAAGATTTCAATAAGGCCTCGACTCATTCCGATAAAAAGAAAAGGAAGCGCTATTAAAATAATAATTGTTGCAGTTAGTCCATAAACCAAGGTCCGACTTATGCGAATAGCTGGACCTGAGGTTTTTGCCCGAATGTTTTCTACTTGGGTCACTATTTTTGATGTAATTAATGTTTCAAGTGATGCAGTTGATTTTTGATCTTCTGTTTGGAAGTTGTTTGTTTCGACCATGTGGTGAGAATACCCGCTTAGATCAAGTTTTGATTAATTTTTACACTTTTATGTAGTTCGATAGTTGTCTGTAGTTAGCAATTTGATATGGCTAACTCCCTTTGGTTTAGGAATTATGGTCTACTTCAATGATTAATCTAGGAGGGTCCATAGTTTGGTATGACCGAAAAGTGCTGTTTGGTTCAATACCTAGAACAAAGGTCAAATTTGCTTCAAAGTCACCAAAGTAAATAGCCGTGAGGTTAGATTCATCGGTTGTTATTGTTTGTGCAATTGAACCCCAAGATGGTTCGTAACCCGTGTCATCGTTCCATACACCACCACGTGCAGCAAGGTTTATTACAACATACTCATTTATTTCAACTGGTAGGTCGAAAGAATCCTCTCCTACCAAGAATTCACCATTTATCTCTATTGCATAAGGTCCTGGAATCATTGAAGCAGGATCATCACTTGTTGGTGCTAACTCTATGACAAATGAGTCAAATGATTCTCCTGATTCGATACGCACGTCCTGAAGTAGGAACGAGCTGTATTCGTTAGGGTTATCAGATGTGTAGGTATTGATAGACCCTCGTCTAAACGTTTCTTCTGGAGTCGTTACTGCTTGTACCCCAGCGGTAGAAGGCTCATCACTAGATAGTTCTTCATTTTGAGATTCTTCTAACTTCTCTAAAATATCTGTTTCACTATCTTCTGTCAGATCAATATCTGTTGCGATTTCACCTGCTTTTTCTATATCTATAGTTGCTTCGCCTTGACTCGAGTTAAGGGGAGCCGATTCCTCTAGATCAGCACCGTCATTACTTTGTTCTCTTACTTCTGAAGGAGCACTTTCTACCACTTGTTCGGTATCTGACGTTTCAAGATTTTCGGATGCTATTTGTGTTGTTGAACTGTCTCCGGATCTGAATAGCGGAATAGCAATAATAATGAGTATTGCAGCAGCAACTGCTCCAAGAATTCGAGCTGGTCTTGCAAAAAAAGAGCCCTGTTTGTCAGCATTTCCAATAAGTATCACTGAATCAGGCAAATTCACTGACATCTCGTTTAATGCAGTCTGGATATGATTTGATTTCGTTTCTGGATCGTTCGGTACAACTTTTCCAACCCTTTTACTTATTGAAAGAATCTGGTTAACCTCGTTCATTAGCTTAGGATCTGATTCAATGCGCGCTCGTTCTTCATCAGTTACTTCACCATCTATATAGGCGCTTATTAATTTAAAATTGCTATGTCTTTTAAAATCATCCATCGTTAACCCCTTTGACTGCGCGTATATGATTTTTGTTCCCTAAAATTTCTTCTTTCATCTTTTGGCGGGCACGGGCAATTCGTGACTTTACAGTGCCTGATGGAACATCAAGGATTTCACCTATTTCCTCATAGCTAGTACCTAATTGATCTCGAAGCACTAGTACTATGCGAAATTCCTCTGGCAAGCGTTGTAAAGCAATGTCAATGTCAATACTGTCAATTATTGAGTCCTCAAGACTTGGTGTCGTTTTGGCTATAACAGTTTCTTCATTGAATTCAGTGGTTGGCTTGCGAGACTTTCTCCGAATCTCGTCTAATGACGCATTCGTAGCAATGCGGTACACCCATGTTGAAAATTTTGCAGTTGACTTAAATGAGGCAATATTTCTTACAACTGATATCAGTGTTTCTTGGGTGGCTTCATTAGCGTCATTAATGTTTCCTGTTACTCTCCGGCAGATTGAAAAAACAAAATCATAGTAGTGTTCAAGTAACTGCTCTAAAGCATCTCTATTTCCTTGTTGCGCTGATGCTACAAGTTGGGATTCATCAAATGACACGACTATCTCTACTACACATAGGGTACTGATATATGTTTACGAAACTTCTATTCCTGATATCTCCATTCGAATACCAGGGGGAGGTTTATCTCCAAGGTCTGTAAACCAAACAAGAACAGCGCCACCCGTTATTCCTGTTAAGTCTACGGTTGCGTTCCCCTGTGATGAAGTAATAGATCCGACAGATGTTCCCCACGCAGCCAATGCGCTTTGGGGAGAATCTGCAACGAAAATTTCGCCAGACCAACCAGTGTTTGCAGTTTCAATAGCTACTCGTTGAAGTTCGTATGGCTTCTTTAATTCTATAACTAGACCCACACCATCTTTAAGCCCACCCATTGATCGGTTAGCGTAGGTTTCGCTGTACCAGATTGTTTCAGGATCTTCGTCTAATAAATTATCAATTAGTTCTGGGTGCTCTACGCCATCACCTAATGGGTCGAAGTCATTTGCTCCTAGAACGGATACCATCTCAAAAATTGGAGAAACTTCTGATTCAGATAACTCAGAGTTGACTTCAGAACTATCCGCTGTTTCAGTAGATTCCCCATCTTCAGATTGTTGAGATGGAACTGAAGCTGATGGCACTGGCGAAACCGTAGCTTCTACTATTTCAGTAGACTCATTGTTATTGTCTGAACTAAATGGGTTTCCATTTGCCGCGAAAATTATTCCTAGGACTAAAAAAAACACAAAGCCTGTGAGAAGAAACTTAGAAATGAACGTATTTAGATCAAACGATTTCGAAGATTGATTTTGATCAATGCTTTCTTGGCTTGAGTCTGAATTTGGTGATTCTTCTTCTATATCATCTATAAAGTCCACAACACTAGAATATCTCTCAGTTCGTTCTCCTGCCGTCGCTTTTTCAATAGATTGCATAATTTCTTTATTTATCAATTTTGATAACTGGTTTCTTTTAGGAACTTTTAGTGAACCGACGAGCATGTATTGTAAGATTTTTCCGAGCGAAAAGATATCGCCACGTATAGTTGGGGTTGTTTTGTCTTCATAGAAATCAGAATGAAGATCGGTGCCTACTGCACTATCAGTCATTAAGTCTTTGTAGATGACACTTCTAAAGTTATTAAAACCAAATCCTGAAACTTGAGGACCCCTATCCGGACATAAAAAAATACGTTTCGGGTCAAGACTCCCATGTAGAACTCCTTGCCCATGCGCATAAGAAAGAGCATCAGCAACCTGTTTAGTTATTTGCAGGGCAAGACTCAGAGGTAGTGGCCCTGTTCGTTCCACGTAATCAAAAATTGTTTCTTCCTTTACTAACTCGATAACTATTGCTTCTAAGTCTTCGTCACCAGTTGTATCTAAAACAGTGACAATCGAAGGGTGGTTAAGTCTTGAAACAAGCTTTGCTTCTTTTCTAAATAACGAAACTTGGCCAGAGTTTGTTATTTGAAAGGGGTCAGTAAGGTTGACCGCGACATCTCGTGATAACACTAAATCTCTAGCCAACCACGTTTGAGTTCCTGACTCAGAAGAAATGAGCGAAGTAAGAACATATCTCCCTGATAATTTTCGCCCAAGTAACAGTCTTGTATCTGAACTAAAGGAATCAGCCACTTTAATTAACTGTGTCCGTAGGACTATTGGACAAGATAGGTAACACCCAACACTCTGGGGCCTCCGTGCGTTCCAATAACTGCGCCAAGTTGATTAATCCGGATTTGTTCACTAGGAACGATATCAGAAATGAGTGTTGCGAATTCCTCGACATCTGGCGCGTCTCCATGGATAATGCTCAATTCCGAAATTTCTCTCTCACCTTCAAGAACTTCTTTGAGCCAAATAAGTGATTTTTTTCTGGTTCTTTGACGTCCAGCCTCAACAACTTCTCCACTACTTAAATCAAGACAAGGTTTAAATTGCAGCATCGTTCCCAACATCGCTTTAGCTCCGCCAATTCGTCCACCTTTCTTGAGATTTTCAAGTGTGTCTAATGTCGCGAAGATCCTTGTTCTACTCGCTAAGTTCTCAACTAAAGAGATAATTTCATCCATGGATCCACCATTTTTTGCTGCGTCAGCAGCTTTACGAATGATCGTTCCCAGGCCGGACGTTATGGATTTTGAATCAATACATTTGACGGGCAGGGTATCAGCAAGTGCATCTGCAGCTAATTGTGCAGCTTGTCCAGTAGCAGATAGGGCTAAAGATAGGTTGATACAGATAACTCCTTCAGCTCCAGCTTCTGCACATTTTTTGAATGCTGCTTCGAATGCTCCAGGCGAAGGAGCAGCAGTTGATGGCAAAAGGTCACTTTCGCTCATCTTTTGGTAAAAGTCAGAAACCGAGAGATCAACTAAATCGGTGTATTCAGCTTCTCCGAACCGCACAGAAAGAGGAACAATTTCAATACCAAGATCCTCAGCTTCTTCCAAACTAATATCACTGGCACTATCGGTAACAATACGGATCGTCATGGAACCTCCTAAAAGATTACAAAGGGGACTTTAATGCCGGCATGCCATACATCCTAAAATTAAACGAACATTTTCTTCATAAAACCCTCTGAACAGGTAAAACATATTGAGAAATTTTCCGTTTTTTTAAAAAGTTGCAATTCTTGGCACAAAAATGATGTGCATCGTCAACTACTCTTAGTTGTATGGGAATCCTCTTTGTTAGTAATGATATTTGCTTTGAACATGAGCCAAGCGGAAACCATCCGGAAAGACCTGACCGATTATCAGCTGTGTTAGATGGACTTGAGCGAGCACGAATGGGATCCGCTATTACGAAACTTCTTGCTGAACCTGTAGATGAAAATTTAGTTCTACAAGTCCACGATCAAGAACTTATCTATGAATTGAAAGAAATATCTGATCAAGGAGGTGGGACTGTAGATGCAGATACAAGAATGAGTTCCGCTTCTTGGAAAGCGGCGCTCGTAGCAGCTGGGGCAGGACTACAAGCCATAGACGAATTACAAAATGGAACCGCCACTTCAGCATTCTGTGCAGTACGTCCACCAGGCCATCACGCAACAATATCCAAATCAATGGGCTTCTGCTTATTAAATAATGTGGCAGTAACGGCAAAGAAATTGAGAGATGAAGGAGAAAAAGTCCTTATCGTTGACTACGACGCTCATCATGGAAATGGAACGCAAGACGTCTTCTATTCCGACCCGAATGTCTTGTTCATCTCTCTCCACCAGATGCCTCTTTACCCATGGACCGGAGCAGTTAATGAAAGAGGAAAGGGCGATGGGATGGGAACGACCCTAAATATTCCATTACGGCCAGGGACTACTGGAGATGTTTATTTGTCAGCATGGGAGAAGCTAGCGTTACCGATTATTCAGAAATTTGAGCCCACGTGGCTAATCATTTCAGCCGGATTTGATGCCCACCGTAGAGACCCCCTTACAGAGTTAGGATTAACATCAGGAGACTATAATTTGCTTACTTCTCGAATAATCCAAACAGTTCCTGCTGGACGTCGTCTAGTCTTTTTAGAGGGAGGATACGATCTCCAAGCTTTAGAACTTTCAACTTGTGCGGTACTACACGCATTGGTCGATAAAGAAACACACCCTGAAGAATTATCTAATGGGGGTATTGGTAGCGAAGCAATTGATGAGGTCGCAGAAATACTACGTACTCATGAATACTGAACAATTCAATAAGCTATTGGAATTTACTTCACCGATAAACGAGTGTTTTAAATCAGATGGTAAACAGATTTATCTTGTCGGAGGCATTGTTCGTGATATACATGCAGGACTCAATGATACTTTTGATCTTGATTTCACAACTGATGCAACCCCCGACGAAATTAAGAGGATAATTCAACCAGTAGCTGAAAATGTGTGGCTCTCAGGACAACAATTTGGAACAATTGGAGCTCAGGTCAACGGGAAAACAATAGAAATTACAACTTACAGGTCAGAATCTTATGTTTCAGAATCGCGTAAGCCAGTCGTAACATTCTCAACTGATCTTTATGAAGATCTTTCTCGAAGGGATTTCACCATTAATTGCATGGCTATCAACCTTGAATCGGGAAAACTTATTGACCCATTCAATGGATTGAGAGATCTTCAAATGAAAATCCTACGAACGCCTCTTGACCCCCATATTTCATTCTCTGAAGACCCACTTCGAATGATGAGAGCCGCTCGATTTATTTCTCGCTTCAACCTCACGCTTGAAAAGGGAATTAAGGAAAGCGTAAGTGAGTTAAAGGAGCGACTTGAGATTGTATCTAATGAACGTATACGTGATGAGTTGAATAAATTACTTATTACCCCAGACCCAAATCCTGGATTGAAGTTTTTATTAAAAACGAAACTCCATGAATCATTTTTCCCCGAACTAGAAAATTGCAGACGTCAACATCAAATCCGTTACCTCAGACACGATCATTGCATACGCCTTGCAGCGTTGTTAATCAACAGTGCTTCCGAGACAAGAAAAGACCGATTGAAGGATCTGAAATATTCAAATCGGGAGATTGACACAATAGAGAATTTGATAAGTGCTTCACAAATGATACTGACACAGTCAATGGGTAATGCTCAATATAGAAAGTGGTACTTACATGCAAGAGAAAACCGCCAAGGTTCAATTGAAATTGCTTCTATACAACGTGGCGCCCGTAGAAAAATTGCAACGATACAACGCCAAGCACGTTACCTTGATCAAGAATTAGAAGACTACACCCCCCCTTTCACAGGTTCCGAAATCATCAGATTTCTAGACATGCACCAGGGACCCGAGGTAGGGGAAGTTCTGCAATTACTTGAAGATATGTTCATAGAAAAGGGCCCTATTGGCAAACAAGAAGCAATTGACTTCTTAGTAGAGTGGAAAAAGGTTAAAGATAACTAGAGAAGAAAATAATGCTTATACTCTCGCCCTAAATTAATGTTAAGCCATGGCCTTCTTGCCTTCTCAGTTAACGAAAAAACGCCCAACGAGTGAGATAAGTTATGAACTTGAAAAGAGACGAATACTTGAGCAATACCGGATAGGAACGCTTTCAACCCACGATGTCTGCGATGCGCACCCAGAACTTCTCCGAGCCGCACACAACTATTCCTACAAACAATTGGGAGACTGCCCCATATGTTCCGAGGAAACTCTAGTAACAGTAAATTATGTATTTGGCCCACGATTGCCTTCTCATGGTCGCTGCGTAAATTCAAAGAGAGACTTTGACCGAATACGCAAAAGAAAGGGCTCGTTTACATGTTATGAAGTTGAAGTTTGTACGTCTTGCTCTTGGAACTATCTAAATCGGGCTTACCCGCTGTGAGCTAACACAATATTATGTCTCGTTATAAAACATCAACTAACTTAAAAGGAAAACCTCAGGAGAACTTATGCCTTTCTCACTAATACGATTTAACCTAATAGACCCGACACTAAACAGCCAGTCACTTTCAGACAGGTATAAAGCCATGTTAGATATGGCTGAATTCGCTGACCAAAATGGTTTTTTCATGGCAACGTTTGAAGAACACCATGGTGCTGATAATGCTTGGAGCCCTACACCACTAATGAATGCAGGAACTGTTCTCGCACGAACAAAAAATCTGTCTGCATCAATATCAGCTTTACTATTGCCTTTGCATGACCCGATCAGAGTCGCAGAAGATATTGCAGTCATTGACCTCATGAGCGGAGGAAGACTAACTGTTATATTCGGCCTTGGGTATCGCCCTAGCGAATATCAACTCATGGGCAAAGACTGGGGCAGCAGGGGAAAAATTATGGATGAGAGCATCCAGACTCTACTTGATGCATGGACTGGTAACCCTTTCCAATACAGAGGTGAAACACATCGAATCACTCCGTCACCACTAACGAAACCGCATCCATTAATTATGATTGGTGGGACAAGTAAAATTGCTGCTCGGAGAGCTGCCAAATTTGGCTTGCCGCTATCACCAGCTGCGCACATGCCGGAACTTGAAGCATATTATTATGAGCAATGTGAATTGAACGGTACACAAGGGTTCTGTGCCATGCCTGGGGAAGAGACACATATGACTTTTGTGGCTGAGGATCCTGATAAGGCATGGGCTGAACTCGGACAATATTTTTTAAATGAGGCATCCGTATATTCCAATTGGCAAACCTCAGACATTTCATCAGCTGTACACAGCCATGCTACGACTCCTGAAGCACTAAGGGAGGAAGGGATATATCAAATAGTCACTCCTCAAAAGGCAAGTACGCTTGATCAGGTTGTTCATCATCCACTGTGCGGGGGTATGCCAATTGATAAAGCCTGGGAAAGCTTACAACTCTATGTTGATGCCCTCTGAGGCTAAAACTAGATTTTTGATAGGCATTTCAGACAAAACCCCTACACTATGAACAGAAAATACAACACCTAATTTTTCCACGGAAGGGTAGCAATGGCGAAAAATTGGACAGCTCCACAAATTGCTAAGCACAAAGTTAGTAATGGAAATGAACCACTCGTAATGTTAACTGCATACGATGCGCCGGGTGGTCGCATGGTCAGCAGAGCTGGTGCCGACATAATTCTTGTCGGAGATACTCTGGCAATGGTCGTATTAGGTTACGAAGACACAATGCAAGTCACGATAGAAGACATGGTCCACCACACTGCCGCAGTCGCTCGAGCAGAGCCTGACGCATTTATTGTTGCAGACCTTCCATGGATGAGTTACCACGTTTCACAAGAAGAAACAGTGAAGAATGCCGCACGATTGATTCGTGCCGGCGCTAAAGCTGTGAAACTTGAAGGTGGCCAAGACAGAGTCTCGATGATCGAGGCGATCGTTAATGCAGAAATACCAGTAATGGGACACTTAGGTTTAACTCCGCAATCCGTTCTCGCTCTTGGTGGGTACAAGGTTCAAGGAAAGTCAACTAATGCTGCTGTTGAAATTTCCTATGAAGCGAAGGCTTTAGCCCATGCAGGTTGTTTTGCAGTAGTGCTTGAATGTGTTCCATCTCTGGTGGGGAAACTAATAACGGATTCGCTTTCAATTCCAACAATCGGTATAGGGGCCGGACCTGATTGTGATGGCCAAGTACTTGTTTTCCATGATTTACTTGGAATCAATCACGATCTTAAACCAAAGTTTGTGCGGACCTACGCAAACCTTCAGGAGATAACAGTTTCAGCTCTTGAAACGTATGCTGCTGATGTCAGAAGTAAGAATTTCCCATCGGAAGATGAGAGTTATCAATTGTCTGATGAAGACGCTGAAGCTCTGGGACTGTATGGGGCGACGATTCCGAAAGATGAAGACCCACTAGCGAGCTGGTAAACGTCGGTATTTACAGTTAATGCTACTAGGCTAGACAACACAAAAATTTAACCTGCCCTCAGACCGACTGAGGGCCCCGCATGCGGGACCAGAGGAGGTAGAAACTCGTAGTGAGTACTCGAGCATATGAATTGATGATTATTGTTGACGGCGATCATGATGACGCAACGGTAGACGAAATAGTTTCACAAGTAGACACATGGGTCCAAGATGAAAATGGAAGCCTTGTGAAGACTGACAAGTGGGGCAAGCGAAGATTCGCCTATGAAATTAATCATAAGACAGAAGGACATTATGTTGTTCTTGAAATGACAACAGGACAAGCCGATATGGAACCGCTTGAAAGATCTCTTCGACTTACAGACGAAGTGGTAAGACATAAACTCATTCGTCTTCCAGATTTTGAAGCAAATCGGAGAGGACTTCTCTAAAAAAGCTAACTAGGTTAGAGACAAAGACGAATATAAGGAAATTAATATGGCATTTGATAACAATATAGTGATAGTGGGAAACCTTACTCGTGATCCGGAATTACGGTATACACAGGCCGGAACGCCAGTGTGTAGTCTGGGTGTTGCCTGGAACCAACGGTCTGGACCTAATGGAGAAGAGGATAAATCCCACTTTTTCAACGTAACCTGTTGGAGAGACCTAGCTGAGAATTGCGCTGAATCTTTATCGAAAGGTATGCGTGTCGTTGTATATGGGCGTATGGATTATTCATCCTGGGAAGATAGCCAAAGCGGTCAAACACGATCAAAAGTTGAAATACAAGCAGATGAAGTAAGCCCTAGTCTTAAGTGGGCAACAGCTCAAGTCCAGAGAAAATCTGGCAGCGGTGGAAATTTTGGCGGAAATGGTGGAAGTGCCGAAAGCAGTAATCAACCGACTACTCCAGCGTATGACCCCAATGAAGAACCATTCTAGATAAATAAGGAAAAATTATGCCTCCTAAAAAAAATACGAAAAGAGCTAAAGCGCCCTCAGCATTAGACCGCCGAGGGAAGAAAAAAGTATCTATCCTGACACAGGAGAAAATAGAATACGTCGATTGGAAAGACGTTAACCTCTTGAGAAGATTTACATCCGATCGAGCAAAGATCCGCGCACGAAGAGTTACTGGTAATAGTGCCCAACAACAAAGAGATATTGCAATGGCTATTAAAAATGCAAGAGAAATGGCATTGCTCCCATATGAAAATCGAGTTACAACTCAACGAGGTGGACGCGGAGGTGACCGTAGACAACGAGACGATGACCGTAGGCCAAGAGAACCAAGAGAACC
>DLTU01000054.1:12493-14474 GCA_002500385.1 Candidatus Neomicrothrix sp. UBA7828
AGAGAACCAAGAGAACCAAGAGAAACAGATGCTCTCAAGCAAACTGAATCTCCAGCAACGCCACCACCTCAAACTGAAGAAGCTAGTCAAGAAAATACTAATGAGGAGTCAGCAGAATGAAAGTTGTACTTCGTGCCGATGTAGAAGGGCTTGGGTATAAAGGGGACATCGTATCTATTTCTGATGGGTATGCCCAAAACAAATTAATTCCACAGGGGTTCGCATACCTAGCAACTGAAGGAGCTGAAAAGGAAGCTGAGAAGATGCGACAAGCACGTGAGTTACGTGCTTCAGAGGAAAAGGTAATGGCCGAAGAAATGGCTACCAGAATGGAAAATGAAACTTTAACCGTCATTGTTAACGCAGGCGAGGGTGGAAAATTGTTTGGGTCCGTTTCAACTGCTGATATTAGTGAAGCTTTGTCAGACCAAAAAAATATTACAATTGATAAGAAACTGATCACTATTGTTGAAAGCATCAAAGAAGTGGGAACTTATCAAGTAGGTATCAAACCTCATCCAGATGTGGAGTTCACTATTTCACTGGATGTTGTTCCAGAAGCTGAATAAAAAATTATCTAAACAACCTGTAACTCAATCAGTGCTTGAAACCCTAGGCCTTCCCCTCTTTCAGTTCAAGCTGCAGAAATTACTACACTGTTGTGAAGAGCATTCATTTCTCGAAGAACTTACACACAGTTTGCGCTTTTTATTCCACAGAAATATATGTGAAATCCACAGAATTTTTTAGTTTTCCTATTGCATGTCACAGGCATCTGGCACCATTGTATATAACGCATGTCTGATCAATTTCTCTCTCCAGATGAACCACCGGAACGAGGACGCCCAACTCGCGTTCCACCCCATAACATCGCAGCAGAGGAAGCTGTATTGGGAGCAATGCTGTTAAGTCGCGAAGCTATTGCTGACGCAATCGAAATTATCACTGCTGATGACCTCTACAAGCCTGCTCACCAGAAAATCTTTAATGCCATTACAGCGCTGTTTGCAGCGGGCGAGCCGGCTGATATTGTAACGGTGGCTGATGAGCTTGAACGCTCTGGCTTTCTTGAAGGCATAGGTGGCAACGTCACACTTATTGAACTTCAAGCGAATACACCAGCAGCGACGAACACTACTGAATATGCACGAATTGTGTTTGAATTTGCTCAAATGCGTAGATTAACAATGGCAGGGCGTGAAATTGCGGAAATTGGATTTTCTCAACCGGATGATGTTGTCAAAGCAGTTGATGAAGCAGAGACACTTATGTTCAGCCTTGCACAAGGACGAGACACAAGTAGCTATTCGACTCTTGAGTCACTTCTAGGCGAAACACTAAATCAGATTGAAGCCCGGGTTGAAAGAGGGGATGAAGTTACTGGAACAGCAACTGGATTTTCAGAATTAGATCGGATACTTGCTGGGCTACAACCAAATAACCTTATTGTTGTAGGAGCTAGGCCGGCGATGGGAAAAACTAGTTTCGGGCTAAACATTGCTGCTCATGCAGCAATGGAAACTAGCGCACCGGTGTTGTTCTTTTCTCTAGAAATGAGTGAGTACGAGATAAGTCAAAGAATTTTGTGTACAGAAGCGAAAGTAGATTCAAGTAGGGTTCGCATCGGTAAGTTAACGGATGCTGATTGGACCAAAATAAGTCATGCAGTAGGAAGGCTAGGTAGTGCCCCGTTATGGATCGATGACAATCCGAACACCACAGTTATGGAAATTAGGGCTAAAGCACGCAGGCTCAAAAGTAGAGTTGGGAACATCGGAATGATCGTAGTTGACTATCTTCAACTAATGAGCGGCCGAATGCGTGCTGAAAATAGGCAAGTTGAAGTATCTGAGATAAGCCGAAGCTTAAAGATCCTGGCACGAGAGTTAGAATGCCCAGTTGTTGCGTTATCCCAATTGAGTAGAAATCTTGAACAACGGCAAGACAAAAGACCAATGCTTTCAGATTTAAGAGAATCAGG
>DLTU01000054.1:14802-16166 GCA_002500385.1 Candidatus Neomicrothrix sp. UBA7828
GAACAAGATGCTGATGTCGTTATGTTCTTATATCGAGATGAGGTTTATGATACCGAATCTCCTGATCAAGGGATGGCTGAAGTTCTAGTCGCAAAACACCGTTCTGGCCCAACAGGAAGAGTGAAACTTGCTTGGCTGAAGCATTATACGAAATTTGCTGATATGGCAAAGGCAAGTGATGATGATGCTCCAAATCCCCAGCACTACGAAGAGTATTAAAACATGTTCCTCGGAGAAAATCTCATTGTTTATTTAGTTCTTGCATTCGGTGGTGCGTTAGCAGTTGGTAACTTTCTAGCGTTAGTAAGCACAAAAGAAGCACCTAAAGATAGTGACTTTGAAAGACCACCGTTGTTTCGGTCAATTGTGATGATCTTGATAGGGGTTATTGCTGCGATTTGGGCCATTATCAGCCTGATTTAAAGTTAATTCTCTTAAACACCGATTCATTCTCTATCCTGAAAACACTATGGTTGCAAGTGACGTTCAACGTCGATCTATTCGGGCGCAAGCTATCTCTATTGGTTTAGCAATATCACCATTTGGTTTGGCGTTTGGAGCCCTCTGCGCTGAGTCAGGGATTGGGGTCTGGGAAGCGTTAGGTTTTTCATCAATAGTCTTTGGAGGGTCATCCCAATTTGCTGCTGTGTCAGTTCTTGCTGATGATGGCACTGTCATTGCGGCTATCACTGCAGGCTTGCTTTTGAATCTGCGATCGTTAGCGTTTGGAGTTTCAATGGCTCCTTCGTTAAAAGGGTCTTTTTTGTGGAGAGCAGGAGTGTCACAGTTAATGATTGACGAGTCAACAGCCATTGGTTCATCTCAAGCCACTCATGAACTCAGGCGGTATGGCTATCTTTGGGGCGGATTAAGTGTCTTTGTATTGTGGAATGCAACAACGCTTATAGGCGTCTCCGTTTTATCGGAAGCAGAATCTTTAATCACGGATTTAGGGATCGACGCAACAATCCCCGCAGCTTTCCTCGGTTTGATTTGGAACAAGTTGGAAAATGCTAAACATAGAGCTGTTGCAGTTATTGGTGCGATAACTGCATTGATTCTTATTCCTTTTACTCCAGCTGGAATTCCAGTTATTGCTGCTGCATCTGCGATTATTTGGGTCAGGCCCTGGATTGCACGAGAAGGTGATAACTATGAGTGATGCTGGTCTTGTCGTTGTTCTTTTAGGAGCTGGAACCTATGTGCTTAAGGCATTAGGGCCAATGTATTTTGGTAACCGCAGAGAATTACCTTCCAAATTTAAGACAATGGCGCTCTTATTGCCAACACCGCTGATTGCGGCTCTTGTTATGACCAGCACATTTAGCTCCGATAATGCAATTACGTTTGATGCTCGAATTATT
>DLTU01000054.1:16527-16946 GCA_002500385.1 Candidatus Neomicrothrix sp. UBA7828
CTTCCTTTTGTCTTTGTTGTGGTATTTGCCGCATTTGCTACTGCGATGTTTCGATTATTGGTTGCGTGATTTCCAGTTGATGTGTTAATGAAAAACTGATCGGGGAAGATAAACAGAGGATAGGATACAGGTGTGAGCGAAGCCACAGAAAATCTCATGCATGAGCCTAAAGTTGTTAGCAACGAGAAGGCCCAAAATACTTTCTCTACTGCAATGGTGATATCAGGGATCCGGTGTGCCTTTACCTATGTGATCTTTCCTATTTTGGCACCTGCATTGGGGATAGCGTCTGGGGTAGGGTCAGGAATTGGTTTGGTTGCGAGCATCATAGGAATTGCTGCGAATCTGTATAGCATCAAACGTTTTCATTCCTCGAACCATCAATGGAAATGGCGCATAACTGCTCTTAATGTGGCAGT
>DLTU01000133.1:0-1665 GCA_002500385.1 Candidatus Neomicrothrix sp. UBA7828
GATAACGGCATTGATTGCCGCTATCACGGCTAGTCCGTACCCCCAACTTGTATCGGCACTTGTTAGAGAGGTGAACACTGAGAATTTAGCAAACCAGCCTCCAAGTGGTGGAACACCTGCAAGTGAGGCGAGGAAGATTGTCATCATTACTGCAAGAGCAGGCGAGGTTTTGAATAGGCCGTTGTAGCTTTCAATTTGGCCGGATTGGGTTGTCCTTGAAACGGA
The DNA here is from genome assembly GCA_002500385.1 of Candidatus Neomicrothrix sp. UBA7828. Taxonomy (GTDB): domain Bacteria; phylum Actinomycetota; class Acidimicrobiia; order Acidimicrobiales; family UBA8592; genus UBA8592. The sequence continues at coordinate 226 of DLTU01000133.1, forward strand.
TAAGATTATCGCGAATGCCCCGAGATTCATTGCTGCGTAAATAGCTAAATAGGTGACAATGGCAGAGACTGACTTATCAGCGATTGCTATGCTCTCTCCAGCTACGGCTAGGGGTGCCAGCATGAATCCTGCTTGAGCAATACCTGAATAGGCCATCAGACGTATTATGTTTGTTTGTCGAAGCGCCATAACATTGCCTGCAGTCATTGATAGCGCAGCGAGTATCCATAGCAGCGGCTGGAATACGTCTTCGCGGCCGAAGAAACCAACGACAACGAGATTCATTAAGGCGACGAAGCCTGCTGCTTTAGAGGCTACCGCTAGGAAAGCTGTTACTGGAGTAGGGGCTCCTTCATATGTATCGGGGGCCCAGGTGTGGAATGGAAAGGCTGAGACTTTAAAAGCAAATCCGATTATGACGAATATTATTCCTAGTGTGATTATTGATGTGCTTGATTCTCCGGAGCTAATTGAGCTGTTGATTTCTTCAAGTATTGTGCTCCCGCTAACTCCGAAAATTAGTGACATTCCATATAACATAATTGCTGAGGCGAAGACACCCATTAGGTAGTATTTCAGTCCCGCTTCGTTACTTCTGAGGTCTCTTTTACGCCATGTCGCTAACATGTAAGCGGGTATGGAAAGCAGTTCCAAAGCAACAAATATCGTGATTAGATCTCGCGCTGAGGCCATAATGACCATTCCAAGAATTGAGGATACAAGCATCCCATAGTATTCGTTTTCCCAATATTCCCCTTCAGCTATATAATTTGTCGATAGGAGAACTACCAAGTATCCACTTAGTAAGAATATTGCTTTGATAATGAGCGAGTACTTATCAACGATGAAAGCACCGTTAAACATACTTCTGTCTTCTGAATCTATGGCAAGTGTAAGTATGGGTATTAGCGGTGCAAGCAAGAATAATCCAGCTAGAGCTGAAGTCATTGCTCTTCCTTTTTCTCTCCAAATAACATCAACCAAGGTTATTATTGCGCCGCCACCTAGAAGACAAAGCTCTGGAGCAACTGCATGCCAATCAATTGGGGGTCGAACAAACTCAGGAGTTGAGGCGAGAAGATTACCTAGGACGGATGCTACATTTAGCATTTGTTAATTACCTGCCTCTTCAAGAAGATTTCTTATGTTGGTGAAGCAATCCTTCCCTGCAGTCTCTCCATTACTTTTCAGGCAGTTATCAACTTCTTGACCTTGTATATCAACGGTTAGGGATTTCACTACAGCATCATCTGTCGTTGAGAAAATTGGTCTTGGGTATAAGCCGAAGAAAAGAATTAGCGCGAGGATTGGAGCCCATGTGATCCACTCATACCTCTTGACATCGGTAATCTCAGGATTATCTTTAAATTCATCAGTGGGGGTTCCCATTGCTGTTTTTTGCAACATCCAGAGAAGATACCCTGCTGCTAGAACTGTACC
>DLTU01000133.1:1999-10801 GCA_002500385.1 Candidatus Neomicrothrix sp. UBA7828
AAAGCAGCAACGACCATGTACACCCGGAAAGTTGTTTCTGAAAGGATTGCTGCTGGATTGTAGCTAGCTAAAATAGCGGGAAATTCTCCCCAGAATCCTGCTAGTCCCGGTAAACCCAGAGAAGCCATGGCACAAAATCCTAATATCCAACCCATTCGGGGTGCTGATATCAGAAGACCGCCAAGTCGGTTCATATCGAGTGTGTGGTAGCGGTCTTTCATAGAACCGGCGAGGAAAAATAGCATTCCAGTGATTAGTCCGTGGGCAACCATTCCGAAGATTGCTGCGTTTATACCGAAGTCAGTGAGTGTAGCAATTCCGAGCATTACGAACCCCATATGGGCTACTGAAGAGAAAGCTATAAGGCGTTTCATGTCGCGTTGAGCGAGACATCCGAGAGCACCGTATATGATTCCAATAGCTGCTAGCAAGCCTATAAAAGGAGCCCATGCGGCAGCGGCCTCTGGAAGCATTGGTATTGCGATTCTAATGAAGCCATATGTTCCTAGTTTTAGAAGCACTGCGGCAAGTATTACCGACCCTACTGTTGGAGCTTGAGTGTGCGCATCAGGGAGCCATGTATGAAAGGGGAACATTGGGACTTTGACTCCAAATCCCACGAACATTCCTGCAAATATCCAAAGTTGGGCTGTTCGGCTTATTCCGAGGGTAGCTCCTTCAGATAGGGCAACCATTGAAAAGGTTTGTGCTTGATCCCCTACAATTGTTCCATCTGCTAGGAAGTAAAGAGCTAGGAAGCTTACGAGCATCAAAGCGGAACCAAACATGGTGTACAGGAAGAACTTCAAAGATGCGTACCTTCTGTCATCACCGCCCCATACTGCGATCATGAAGAACATTGGCAGAAGGACTACTTCGAAGAATACGAAGAAGAGAATAAGGTCTTGGGCTACGAAAGTTCCGATCATTCCTGTTTCAAGAATAAGAATGAGTGAGAGAATCGCTTTGGGGTTTCGTGGTTCAGGGAAATGTCCGAATGTATAGAAGATGCATAAAGGAACTATGAATACCGTTAAAGCGATGAGCGGTAGTGACATTCCATCAATGCCTAGAATGTAGCGACTGTTTATAACCCCTATCCAGTCCTCATCAACAACGAATTGAAGATCAGCTGACTTTCCGTAGTCAAATACGATGAGCATGAATGCTCCAAGTGCGGCCGTTATCAAAGTTGTAAGAAGGGCCACGCCTTTAATTAAATCTTCTTGCGCTTTCGGGATCGCCATTACGGCAGCTGCCCCTGCAAGAGGAAGAAAAATCATTAGGCTGAGGAGCCAATTATTATCAAAATCCATATCAGTTTCTCCTAGACAAACACAATAAATAAGCCAGCCAATATTGTGGTGGCTGCGAACATAATGGCGGCATATTGGTGAACCTTGCCGCGTTGAACAATAGTACGAGTGGTTTCACCAAGACCTTCAGATGCTTTACCTGAGAGGTTTACCGCTCCGTCAACCAAGTTCTGGTCGATCTTTTCATAAACAAAAGTTGCTGACTTTGTCGCCTGTTTACCAACCTGGTTGACGATTCCATCAATACCCTTTTGGTTCGTCCAGTATGCTGCATCTGCAACGGGTCCTTTAGTGCCGTTGGCTATGATGCCAGTGTAAAGATGGTCCAAATAGTATTTTTGTTTAAGAACGGTATGCCCAGCTTTTGCTAATTTATTTTTTTCTGTTAGTCCATTAGCGAGTTCCGTTGCTGCTGGACTTTGGGCATTAACTTTGTTGAAGAAGTAGTGCGCTGCTAGACCTACTCCTGTGATAGCAACAATGGTTGAGAAAATCGCTAAAGTCCAGCTTGGTGTGCCATGCGCTATTGCTGGGAAATATGTGGCGACCGGTTCAACATAGTGACCGAATCTCTCTTGCCAATTTGTGGTATTACCCGTGAGGAAACCTACAGGTAAATTCAGAAAGCCTGCTCCTATTGCCATTATGGAAAGAATGATAAGGGGAACCGTGATTCTTCTACCTGATTCGTGGGGGTCTCCGTGCCCGTGGGTATCTCCTCGAAATTCACCAAAGAATGTTAGGTATATAACTCTGGTCATGTAGGCGCAGGTAAGTGCTGCTCCGATTATTCCCATAACCAGCGCGAATACGTAGGAACCGTTTCCGCCTGTTCCGCCGAAAAGGCCCCATCCGCCTGTTCCTACAAGAATTTCATCCTTTGACCAGAAGCCAGCAAGTGGTGGTAATCCCATTAGTGCAATGGTGCAAATGATGAATGTTTTGTAGGTTGTGGGCATGAACTTACGCATACCCCCCATTGATTTTTTCATATCGAAGCTATGTACAGAGTGGCTTACGGACCCTGCTCCGAGAAAGAGGCCTGCTTTGAAGAAAGCGTGAGTGAAGAGATGGAACACCGCAGCTGTCCACGCTCCTACCCCAAGTGCCATAACCATGTAACCTAGCTGCGAGACCGTTGAGTAAGCGAGTACTTTTTTGATGTCATCCTGGACGAAAGCCAGCAAACCCGCTCCGACTAGGGTTACCGATCCGACAAGGGCAAGAATGTTGAAACTTGATCCTGCAATGTCGTAGCCTTCAAAGAAAACTCCATATAGTCGGGCAACCATATATATTCCTGCCACAACCATTGTGGCGGCATGTATCAGCGCTGAAACTGGAGTTGGGCCAGCCATCGCGTCCGGTAACCAAGTGTGGAGAATGAATTGTCCAGATTTTGACATAACTGCGGCAGTCAAACATAAGGAGGCTATGAGGAGGGTGTTTTGCCCGATTTCGTTGTTGATTGCTGCGACGTTGATATCAACGATGCTCCAAGATCCAGCTGACCAGAAGAGTATTATCATCCCAACTAAGAGACCCATATCGCCCACGCGGTTGGTTAAAAATGCCTTTAGCGCAGCATCCGAGTTTGGTTTTTCTTCCCACCAATGTCCTATTAACGCAAATGAACATACGCCCACTAGTTCCCAGCCAACAATTGTTTGGAGAATATTTTCACTAAGGACAAAGAAAAGCATGGACGCTGAAAATAAGCTTAGGAAAGCAAAATAATGGGTATATCTTCGGTCTCCTGAAACGTAGTCTGTTGAATAGATATGTACGAGAAGTGAAATTACTGTTACCACGAAAAGCATCATTACTGCCAGACCGTCCACCATGATACCTACTTGGAATTTCTTACCTCCAGTTTCCCACCATGTGAACCGTTCAATTACTGCGTCAACAGCAACTGCTTCATATTCTGATTCTCCGCCTGCGGCATATAAATTTATTTGCTCAGTTGATGCCATCTCAATGGGTTCTGTTAGGGCATTTTCTTCGAGATACTGAGAAGAGGTTTCGCTGTATTTTTCCTCGGTTTCGTATGAGGAACTCTTTTTGTAGTTGTCGCTTGCGTTATCGACTTGATTCATCCATTGGCCGACGCAGCAAATTGCGAGAATTAATGAGAGTGCAATAGCTGTGATGCCGATTTCTGCACCTTTGTATTTCATTTTCTTCCCAAAGAATAAAATTAGGAAAAAAGATAGTGCAGGCAGTGCAGGTATTAACCATGCTGTTTCTAGAAACCATCCGGTTGCTTGTACCGATTTTGAGGGTACTGCTGCTGCGAGAGTAAATAGATTTGCCATGTTCATCCCTTCATCTGGTCTATTTCAGACAAATCAATATTTTTCTTATTTCGGAAGATCAAAAGAACGATTGCGAGCCCGACGCCTACTTCTGCTGCTGCTATTGCGATGACGAATAGTGCGAAGACTTCTCCGGCAATATTGTCTGTTAGTGCGGAGAAAGCTACCAAGTTTATGTTTACTGCATTGAGGATTAATTCAATGGACATTAGAACCATTACGCCATTTTTACGCGCAAGTACTCCATAAATTCCGATGCAGAAAAGGACCGAGCTTAGAAGTAGATATTGAGCGATAGTCATGCGACTTCTTTCCTAGCAATAACAACTGCTCCTATAAGGGCTGCCAGGAGAAGCACAGAAACTGCTTCAAATGGGATGATGAAATCAGAAAAGATGGAGTCAGATACTCTTGCTGCGTTTGTTACAGTTTCTTTGGGGAGTTCTTCCCCTCGGTAGCTGTCAATAATTGAATACGACATCACGGCGAACATCAGTGTTCCAATCACTGCAGGTAAAACTCTGTTGGGCATATTTATATTTTCTTCATCGCCAATGCTCGCTTTTGTAAGCATGACGCCAAAGAGAAGTAGAACGATTACTGCGCCGATGTAGACCAATATTTGTGTCACGCCTACAAATTCAGCGCCTAGCAGTAAAAACTGACCAGCTACTCCAGCGAGAACAAGCACTAGCCATAGTGCGGCATGCACAATGTTCTTTGTTGTGACAACCTTCAGCGCCGATACGATCATAAGAACTGCGAGGATAGTGAAGAAGACATTTTGTGCAACCATTATCGCGGTACCTTCCTTACTTTCTGCTCGGAACCATCTTCATATTCTTCGAAGTCGGGGACAGTCTCCATCCATTCTCCGAGCCGTTCCTTATCATGCAGCAAGTCAGCTAATTTTAGTTCTGAAAATTCGTATTCGGGTGTCCAGAATAACGCATCAAATGGGCATACCTCTACACAAATGCCGCAGAACATGCAGAGAGAGTAATCAATATCAAACCTGTCTAGAGCATTGACTTGTCTAGGTTTCCCTCCCTCTCGTCGAGGTGGTGCTAACTCTTTGTGTCCTTCAATATATATACACCAGTCCGGGCACTCTCGGGCACACAACATGCATGCTGTACAGTTTCCTTCATGCAGAGCTATAACTCCACGCGCTCGGGCTGGGGGTGCCTCTTTGACGTGTGGGTATTGAACTGTTAAAGCCCCCTTGCTTGGTTTCGGGATTGGTTTTAGAAGCCCGTCAGGGAAGAGCGTTTTAATCATGGTTCTAAATGTGACTTTTAATCCTTTTAGGATTCCTGGTAGCTGTGACATCAGTTCAACCCTCCATTGGTGAGAAGTTTCTTATCGATTCTTTGTGGAAGGTTCATAGCGCTACCTTTAGTACGCCTGTTATAGCAATATTTGCGAGGCTGAGTGGAATTAGGAATTTCCATGCCAACCTTTGTAGCTGATCTTCTCTAAATCTTGGGAACGTGAATCTGAACCAGAAGATTAAGAAAGCAATGAGCATCGTTTTGGTCGCTAGCACCAAAGGTCCTATAACATTGAATACTTGACTCCCGGCATCAATACCTGGGACATACCAACCCCCGAAAAATAGCACTGCGGCTATTGCTGAGAAGACGCCTGCTGAAGCAAATTCACCGATGAAGAATAAGAGAAACCTTATGCCCGAATATTCTGTTAGATAGCCGGTTACTAGCTCAGATTCTGCCACTGGCATGTCAAATGGTGCCTGAGTCAGTTCTGCTTGAACTGCAATCATGAAGATAACGAAACCTATGAACTGGGTGAGAATGAATGGGTTTCCTATTCCTCCCCAACCAAAAATTTCTCCTTCTGCCTGTGCTAGCACGATTCCTTGCATGTTCATGGTTCCTGCTTGAATTACTACACCGACTACAGCGAGAATTAGAGGTAACTCATAGGCAATGAGTTGGCCCGCGGCACGGACTCCACCCAGGAGAGAATATTTGTTTGCCGAAGACCAGCCCGCCATCAAAATTCCTATGACTGAAACTGATGACACTGCCATCGCAAAATAGATTCCGGCATCGAGATCAACGAAAAGAGCGTCAGGCCCAGCTGGCAACACAACGACAAGTAGGAACGTTGACATGAGCACGACAAAAGGGGCCGCAGCAAAAACGAATTTATCTGCCTTTGATGGGAAGATATCTTCCTTTTGTATCCATTTACCCACTTCAGCTAGCAGTTGAAGCGATCCGTATGGACCGGCTTCCATAGGACCAAGTCTACTTTGCATGAAGGAAATCGCCTTGAATAGGTATAGATAGACGATTGTTCCCGCTGGAAGTAGAACGGCTAATAGCCCAATAGGAACTTTTATCAGGAACGTTTCCTGCCACCATGAGGGATTGAGTGCGAGTAATTCAATCATCGATCAATATCTCCAAGAATGAAGTACAAAGAAGCAAGTATGGAAATAATGTCAGGGACGAATACATCCTTTAGGATCCATGGCGTAATTGACATATTTGAGAAACTGGCTGATCGAATTTTTACTCTGAAAGGGGTAAGGTCACCCTTACTTACGACGTAGTAGCCCATTTCTCCCAACGGGTTTTCAGTTGCTACGTAGGCTTCTCCTGCTGGGACTTTAATGATCCTTGGTACTTTTGCCATGATCGGGCCTGAAGGTATGGAACCAAGGAGTTGATCTATAATGTTGCAAGCTTCGCGCGTTTCTTGAAGCCGAACCCAGAATCTTGCAAATGAGTCTCCGTCAGGGTGGGTCCATACCTTCCAGTCAACTTGGTCATAAACAAGCCCGACATTGGCATCGCGGCGGATATCCCAATCCACACCTGATGCCCTTAGGTTTGCTCCTGATAGGCCATACGATAGTGCAACATCCCCTGGAATGACTCCGATATTACGTGTGCGAGCTTGGAATATTTCGTTCCCTAGGACGAGTTCTTCCATTTCATCGCAAAAGGATTTCATTCTGTCAAGAGCGCCTCGTGTTTCTTCAATCCAACCTTTTGGCAAGTCATCTTTAAGTCCGCCTATTCTGTCAAAATTAGGGTGGAAACGTCCTCCAGTGACACGCTCAATTTGATTTAAGACAAATTCCCTATCGCGGAATGCGTAAAAGACAGGTGTGGTTGCGCCAACTTGGACAGCCATATCACCTAGAAAGAGGCAAACATTAGCTATTCGACTTAGTTCAAAAAGAATAGTGCGTATCCATTGTGCACGTGGAGGTGCCTCAACTTCCATGAGCTGCTCGGCTGCAAGAATAAATGGCACTTCATTGGCGAAGCTTCCTAACCAATCAATTCGGTTGATAAGGGTAGTTACTTGAGGATAGGTACGAACCTCAGTTAGTTTTTCATACCCTCGATGCATGTAGCCCATTATGGGCTCTGCTGATACTACTTTTTCTCCGTCTAATTTTGCGATAATTCGGAGAGTCCCATGGGTTGCGGGATGTTGAGGGCCCAAATTAAGTGTCATTCCTTCGTCTGTTTCAACTTCTACATTCACTCTTGCGTCTGCAGCTTGTGAAGCTATGTAAGCAAGTTGTTCATTTTCTGTGGTTATGCTCATTTTTCTTCTCCAGGCATAGCTTCTACATCAACAATTCCAGGCCATGGTTTCATTCGTCTTGATAGAAGCGGATAGTCTTTTCTCAGGGGATGACCTTCAAAGTCTCCGGGTAGATATATATTTCTCAAATCGGGGTGTTCATCAAAAGTCACTCCGAACATTTCTCGAGCTTCCCTTTCGTGCCAGTTAGCTCCTGGATAAATTGGGATAAGAGATAGTGCTCTCGGACTTTGGTTGTCAAGATCAGCCTTAACCATTATTCCTATTCCATTAGAAATTGAATAGACGCGGCATATGAGTTGGAATCGAGTATCTCCTCCTGTGTAGCCCCATTCCATTTGTTCGGGCTCGGAGGAATCTTGTTCGGGTTCAATATCCTGTTCTGTATCAAGTTCTCTTCCATAGGGTGATGGCATCCAGTCAATGACAGATAACCAGTCAAAAAATGTGCAATCCAACTCATCATGGAGGAACTGAGCTGTTTGTCTCCAGTTTTCACTTGATACTCGTATCCATAAGCCTCTGTTGGGCGCTATGTGTGATGAGAGGACTCTTTCGCCTAACCCTTCAATGATCTTATTTAGTGTTTCTTCAGCCTTTTCATCTACGTCAATGACTTCTTCCTCTACCACTGCTACAGCGGTATCTGTTTCTGTAGGTTCGGAAGGGGGTTTATCATCAGTTGGTTGTTCGTCTTCAGCTTTTTCTCTTGCTGCTTGAGCTCTCTTGAGGAGGTGCTCAGGAATTTCAGCCATGGGTTCCTCCTTGTTCGTATTGTGTGGGAGAGGGTTTACTCAACAACAATTGGATCACCTTTCCAACGTTCTGCCATGTCTTCGTTCATGATTCTCTCTTGGAGTAAGACAATTCCTTCAAGAAGCGCTTCGGGCCTTGGTGGACACCCTGGAACATACACGTCTACTGGAACAATTTGATCCACACCTTTTGTCACAGAGTATGAATCCCAGTATGGTCCTCCGCAGTTTGCGCATGACCCCATGGAGATAACATATTTAGGGTCAGGCATTTGTTCCCATAGCCTTCTGACCGCAGGTGCCATCTTGTCGGTTACTGTTCCAGAAACAACTAAGAAATCAGCCTGTCGAGGGCTTGCTGGAAGTGGAATAACTCCTAGTCGCATGACATCATACCTTGGAGACGCGAATGCAGCCCCCATTTCAATTGCGCAACATGCTAGTCCCCATTGATATACCCACATTGAGTAGCGTCGACTCATATTTAACAATTTCGTGAGTGATTTTGGCATTTTTCCAGATTCAACTAATCCCATGTCGTATCCTTTTTAAGTCGTCTTTTAGAACCATTTAAGTACTCCTTTTCGCCAGGCGTATAGGAGCCCTAAGAGCAGAATAAAGATGAAGATGGCCATTTCGACGAGGCCGAAAAGTCCGTATTGTTCGAGTCGTGTTGCCCATGGAAATATGAAGACTGCTTCAACGTCAAACATAACAAACAGCAGTGCGAAGATGTAATACCGAATATTGCTTTGGGTCCACCCTGTGCCGACGGGGTCAACTCCTGATTCATAGGTTAGGTATTTTTGGTCTTGCTTT
>DLTU01000060.1:0-6959 GCA_002500385.1 Candidatus Neomicrothrix sp. UBA7828
CTGACTGGCACAAAACATGTGTCTTATATAAATAAGAACACGTTGTCTTTCATATTTTTATATGTTGTGCGGGTACCACCTTTTATAGGTGGTGGAATTGAAGGTTGGCGCTCGGGTCTCAAGAAAGACCTGCGCGCCTCCCGCACTGGCTTTTTCGTCCTCTCTTCCGTTTTCAAAGAGCAAGTTGTACAGATTCCACTACAACCGCTTCCGGACGACAATGTCGGAGCCGGATAAACCCACATATTTCATGCATAATTGTGCACATTAGGGCAGAAGGTTGAATCTACCCACAAAGTAGACAAATTCAACATTAATTGGCTTTTTATTCTGTTCTTTTTCTCATAGCGATGAGTACAACAACAGCAGAGTCTAGCTTAATCGGTAAATCTCAAAATGTTTCGCTGTTTTTTGCCTTTTTGCAATAAAACATACTTTCCGCCGACAAGTTGTTTCGAATCGATTTTAGACGAAGAGACCTTTACTCTATTTATAGAAACACCGCCTTGTTTTAGGAGGCGACGAGCAGCCCCTTTAGAGTCAACTAGGCCACTCAATGCGAGAGCTTCTAGCAGTCCATCTTCTTCGCTAAGAAGACTGGATGAAATTTCTGTCTCTTGGGCGATTCCTGCTAGTGCTTCAAACATTTCTTCGGTGAGATCATCTTTCCCAAACAGGGCTTCTGCAGCTAACTTTGAGTCTTTTACTGCCTTTTCTCCATGGACGAGTTTGGTTATTTCATCAGCAAGTTGCTTTTGACCTAATCGTTTTTCCGGAGTGCTTTCATGCTCATGCACTAGTTCAGATATTTCATTAACGTCTAATAGAGTTAGCTGCAAAAGAAATCGCTCAAGGTCTCTGTCATCGACTCGAAGCCAATATTGATGGAATTCGTAGGGCAACGTCATTTCTGCATCAAGCCAAATAGCTCCATCAACCGACTTCCCATACTTTTGTCCATCGCTTCGGGTTATTAATGGCCAAGTTAAACCATGCGCGGTTGCTCTACTTCTTCTTCGGATGAGATCAACTCCTTGGGCGATATTTCCCCACTGATCTGAACCTCCTATCTGAAGTTCACAATTCAAATTTTGATGCAACCACCAGAAGTCAAATGCTTGCAATAGCATGTAGGAAAATTCAGTAAAGCTAATTCCGTTAGTGCTTTCCATTCGGGATCGTACGGACTCTCTACCCACCATCTGATTTATTGTTGTGTGCTTCCCAACGTCTCTGAGGAAGTCCAACACGTTGACATTCTTTGTCCAGTCAAAGTTATTGACCAACGTTGCGTTATCGAGGTCAACAAGCTTTTCAAGCTGAACTCGTATCCCCTCCAAATTCTTTTCCAAAGTCTCTTCATCTAGAAGGTTTCGTTCTTCAGATCTTCCACCAGGGTCGCCTATCATTCCTGTTGATCCACCGATGAGTGCTATAGGTTTATGTCCAGCATCTTGGAATCTACGCAACATTAGGACTCCTATAAAGTTTCCTATGTGAAGGCTGGGCGCAGACGGATCGATTCCGTGATAAAGAGTCAAGGGGCTATCTACCAGTCGCGCTTCTAAGTCTTGTCGATCTGTAGTGTCTTGTATCAGCCCACGGTTATCTAATTCATCTAAAAAGCTAGATTTACTCATAGTTTGACATTAGACCTGTTTAGAAGAACTACGACGTTATTAAATCAAAATATGGAATTCGTAGGTATTTGGCATTTCACCCTTTAACCGACCATCATTGTAGTAGTGAATAAAGGCATTGATAGAACCCAGACGCCGAACAAAGATTTGCGGGAATTTTCTATTGGGAAAGTAATTTCAGTCGTTCTTTTGTTGACAATAGCTCTCTTTTGGATCTGGGCACTATCTCCTCTTGCCCCAAGTGGGCACCCTGACAAATTGGATGACTCTTCCTTCGCTGCTGAGGCTAAAATTCTATGCAGCCTTGCGGAAGAGGAACTCAAGGAAATTCCTTTTGCGTTTGTAGCTGCTTCGCCTGATGAAAGAGCTGATCATATTGATCAGGGAACGGCAATTTATAGAGCCTTGGTTTCAGACCTCTTATCGATCGCCCCCGATGAGAATACTCGCGATGGACGATTAGTCAGGCTTTGGTTAGCTGACTATTCGGTCTATCTTGATGATCGTGATACTTATGCCGGGAAGTTTCGCAATGGCATTGACGAAGCATTTACGGTTACCAAAAAAGGGTCTCGGTGGGTGACGGATCCAGTCGATGAATTTGCAAAGGCTAATAAAATTCGCGAATGCCTTGTCCCCCTTGACGTCTAATGAATAGCTGATAGCACTTCGATGGACCATCCCATTTCATAGGTTCCTGAGGTAAGTCTAAATTCTTCTAGGGTATCCGGACCGCATGCCCCTGTTCCTAACCCTCTGATGGCGGCGTCTACATGCACTTCGGTGGTAGGTCTAGGCTTAAGTTGAGATATTGTAACCGATTTGCTCAGGTCCGTGTCATGCATCGAGCTTGCTGAAAAGGAACTTGCGTCAGCAATATTGAATTTGAGTTGATCTCCTTGGTGACTGATAAGACTGAACCACTTTGTATCTTGATGTGCTCCATTCTCTTGGGGCACTACATATGGATGATATTGATTATCCACAGTAGATTTCCATTTACTGATCAGCTGAGAATTGCATCGGTCAGGATATGACTCTAAGGGACCCCGCCCGAACCATTCAAGGATTGAGTATTTAGCTGCAATTTCAAAACGCATTCCCACTCTCGGCAGGTCATGCCACTCATCGGGAATATGAAAGGTTTCATGGAAATTGATTAAATTGTCTTCAGCCCAGATGATGCTGGTGTGTGTAGCCTTTGCATTTACCCCTTGGTATTCACTTTTAATTTGGAGATATTTTCCTTCAGTTAAGCTTTCTGTGTATGTGATGTCTCTTTTTGTTTCTAGCTGATTTAGCCCTTCCTGAATCCACTTTCTGCGAACACCTGAGACTTCTGACATCCATCCTTGTTTAACCCCATCGTTGTCTGTGGGGGGTCTCCAGAAGCAACCTTCTGGGAATTGCTTAAACAGTTCCATACCTTTGTAGGTGACTGAGCCTTTATTATTAGATGTGGGTATAGAAATCGCAAAGTCTTGCAACTGCATATGGTCTGTTTCTACCTCTTTTAGAGTTTGCACTTCAGGAAGATTCGGCCCGGTAGTGTTTGGCTTCGTTTGAAGAGTGATTTGGTCCCAGGCCACGATATGTTCGCTCGGGCACCATTCCGCTGGGTTGTTATTTCTCCAGAATAGATTTAAATAGATATCTTGTTGTGGTGTTGAGACGGCCGCAGTAGGGATTGACCTTTCAATGACATTTGCTGCTTCGCTACTATCAAATTCCCATTCTCCTGACTTAATAACTTCACCCTCAGCTTCTATATTCCACCGGCATTTAAATTCACTTAAGTGTGTAAACACTGAGCGATTTCTTATTGCTAGTTTTTGCTCGGTGATCTTTACGACCTCTATAGGTCGGTACGCCCATGCAACTTCTTTCAGGGCAGGGTGTGGATATCCGTCAGGGCTGTTTAGACCATTGATACAGAAATTCGCGTCATTTGGGCTGTCATTAAAATGTCCGCCATAAGCCCAAAAGTCATTTCCATCTTCGTCGGTTTCAAGGAGGCCTTGATCTTTCCAGTCCCAAATGAAGCCACCTGCTAGAGCATCGTGATCATAGAATGCAGCGACATATTCTGCTATCGATCCATTTGAGTTACCCATTGCATGAGAGAACTCGCAGAGAATAAGCGGCCGGTCGTCATCTTTTGTCTGCTTGGCCCAAGTCGCCCACTGCGTAATGACTTTAATCGGTGAATACATTGGGCAGACAATATCAGTTGTTAAACGTTCAAGAGGGCTTGGGGCTTCTCTGCTGTTCTGAAATCCCCTTTCGTTGTTTAGAGAGAATCTATGCTCTAAAGCGCCCTCATAGTGAAGAAATCGTGAGGGATCTTCGCTTCTAATCCATGCTGCTGCTGCTATATGTCCTGCTCCGAAGCCTGATTCGTTGCCGAGTGACCAGCCTATTATTGAAGGATGATTTCTGTCACGTTGAAACATTCTCTTTGTTCGTTCTTCAATAGCGGTATGAAATCTGGGATTCAAAGCTAGCGAACTTAATTTCGCATGCGACTCGCAATTAGCCTCGTCAATTACGTAGAGTCCTAACTCGTCGCACAGATGAAGAACCTCAGGGTCATTTGGATAATGCGCCGTTCTTATTGCATTAATGTTGTGAAGTTTCATAGAAATTAGCTCTTCTTTAAGCTCATTAGTTGTTTGCGTTTTTCCCGTGATTGGGTGATGATCATGCCGGTTTACCCCATGGATCACGATTGCTTTACCATTGATTCGCAGTTCTCTTTCTTGTACTTCTACCCGTCTGAAGCCAACACGTTGACTAATGACTTCTTGACAGTTTCCTTCTTCATCAAAGAGCTCTATGAAGGTGTTATACAAATTCGGAGTTTCGCTTGTCCATGGTTTAATAGGAAGGTCTTTGAGTACAAACGTGGATTGCACCCCAGTGAAACTATATGACTCGAGTAGTTCTTCTAACGGAGAGTCCGACTTTGAAACGGACACTTCTAGGTGGCCTGATTCTGCAATGATTTTTCCTGATAATGTTTCAAGAATAATGTTTGTGCTTAATCCTCGTTTGGGTTGGGAAATTAGAACCTTGCCTTTAATGCTTCCTTTGAAATCTTCTGGATCGAAGTCGCATACTAGGTGAGCGTCTGATATGTGCAATGATTCTTTTCGTTCAATCCATATTGATCTGTGAATACCACCATGGAACCAATGGTCTTGGTCTTCTATCCAAGTTGCGTCACTCCACTTGGGAATGACAAGTGTCAACACATTCTCTCCTTCATGCAGATATGGAGTTAGATTAAATTCGCTTGGTAGACGACTGTCTTTCCCTAAGCCAGTGAAAACGCCATTACAAAAGACTAGTACGATACTTTCTGCACTACCGATATGGAGGATGCACTTATCATTTATGAAGCCTGAGGAGATGTTGATTACTTTTTGGTATATGCCGGTTGGATTTTCTTCTGGGACATCGGGAGGCTCGTAGCCAGGCCATGGCATAACAATGTTCGTGTAATGGGGTTTGTCTTCGGAGATTTGCCTTGTCCAAGCTCCTGGTACTTGGATATCTTCCCAGTGAGAATTTTCGAAGTCCTCTTCTAAAGCTTCACTTGTTAGGTCATTTACGGAGTTCAAAAGTTTGAACTTCCAGACTCCATCCAGCGAAACCCTATTTGGAGGCGTTTCTCCTTTTCTCGCCTCGGATAATGAGTTATAGGATGGAAATTCGACACGCATTGGCATCCTATTGATTTCAGTTATTTGAGGATCAAATATAGTTTCTAATGGGATGGTCAACACATTTCTAGTATGCCTTGAATTTTTGACATGATTCCTCGTTCGTGTCGTTTGGTGATAAAACAAAGAGGTGGAACTAGATTCTAAATCCGTTGACTACGTGCTATCCACTACTCGATCAGTGAGACTCCGTCTTGATTTTCATCGACCCGTTGACCCGCAGATTATTCTTGACTGTATTGATATAGCGGAACAGGCTCCTACGGGGGGAAATATAGGTTCGCGTCGATGGATTGTCATTACTGATCATAAAAAGAAGGCACAGATATCCGAGCTTTATTTAAAATCTGCTGGAAACTGGATGATAGCTGCAAGGGACCGCCTAAGTGGTACGGGGCACCCGAACGAGAGGATGTTCAAATCTGCTGCGTTTCTAGCCGAGAATCTGGAGAGGTCACCGGCAATTGTCATTCCTACAATTATCGGAATTCATGATAACTCTGGACGCCCGGGTTTATTTGATTCGGTGATTCAAAGCGCTTGGAGCTTTTGCCTAGCTCTGCGGTCCAGAGGTTTGGGCACCGCTTGGACAACTGCGATCCTCAGCGAAGCCGATGAGCTGAAAAGGATATTAGATTTGCCTGATGGAACAACTGAAATTGCGATGTTTCCTGTTGCATGGACGAAAGGGTTAGATTTCAAACCTGCCCCCAGAACATCCTCTCGAGAGATCACCTATTTTGATTCTTATGGCATGACCTTTGAGAATGGCCCTGACCACCCGTTTGTCTTTTCAAATGGCCCCGGCGTTGCTGTTGACGTTGATATCGCTGCGAGCAAAAATGAGGTTTGGGACTTGATGACAGATATCAATTTCGGTAGCAAATTTTCAAATGAGTTCGTCGGCGCCAATTGGGATGAAGAGTTCTCTTCAGTAAAGCTAGGTGATACTTTCACTGGACGAAATCAGAATGAACATATTGGCGAGTGGACTGCTAAATGTACTATTGATGCGCTTGAGTCAGAGCGCTTATTTGGCTGGTGCACCGGAGATATATCTTCTCCTGGAGCACGTTGGAGATACGAGCTTTTTGACCTTGGGGGAACAGTACGCGTTCGCCATAGAGTTATTTTGGGACCCGGCGAGTCAGGCTTGACAAGAATCATTGCAGAGAACCCTCAGAACGAGAGCAAAATTATTCGTAATAGGCTTTCCGCCCTTCGCCAGAATATGCAAATGGTTTTGGATGGGATGAAAGCTTCGTTAGAAGATTAGCTTTCAATCTGTTCGGTTAGAGGTAATTTAACCAGTGGTATTATTCTATCGGTTTTGCCTTGATACGTTTCATACCATGCACGATCAGCACATAGCCTCCGCCATGTTTCATCTCGCTCGTCGCTGTCTAGTATCTGAGCATCAGACCAGTATTTTCCATCTTGGATTTGGACTTTTACTTTAGGATTCGCTTCTTTGTCTTTCAAATTAATGAACCAAGATGGGTTTGTAGTAGCCCCCGCAAATGAAGCTACTACTATTCTGTCGCCATCTTGATTTTTCCACGTGGGAAGAGCGACTTTATGTTCCTTGCCTGTT
>DLTU01000060.1:7026-7154 GCA_002500385.1 Candidatus Neomicrothrix sp. UBA7828
CCTTGATACGTTTCATACCATGCACGATCAGCACATAGCCTCCGCCATGTTTCATCTCGCTCGTCGTTGTCTAATATCTGAGCATCAGACCAGTATTTACCATCTTGGACTTGAACTTTTACTTTGGG
>DLTU01000060.1:7275-8203 GCA_002500385.1 Candidatus Neomicrothrix sp. UBA7828
GCGACTTTATGTTCCTTGCCTGTTTTGCGCCCTATGGTTGTGAGTAGCACATGGTGCATCCCTGCTTGAACCCACACAAGGTCATCGTTTGTCATCTCCATTGCTTCGACGTGAGTTTTGGTTAGTTCAATGATTTCGGAGTGAGATGGGGTGTCCCAGACCTGATCTACGTGTTGATCAGTTGGGTTGATATCAGATTCCATTTTTCCCTTTAGATAGTGAGTCCGAATAGCTTAATGGCATTATTTCTTGCTATTTTGTCTATTGTCTCTTGTTCTAGATGCCCGAAGAGGTCCTCTGCGATTGCTAAAGTGTTCGGGAATGTGCCATCTTGATGGGGGTAATCAGTTTCAAATAAAACGTTATCTTCACCGATGCGATCTAACAGATCAATCCCAACTGTGTCTTTGAAAAAGCAACTGTAGACATGTTTTTTGTAATAGTGCGATGGTGGGTTAGGTATCCTCTTTTCACCTTGAGCCCATTGGTGAGTTTTCCAGGTGTCATCAGCCCGTTCAATAAAATAAGGAATCCAGCCGATTTGGCTTTCAGCATAAAGAAGTTTGAGGTTAGGGAATTGTTCAAATTTTCCGGAGAAAATCCAATCGATCATAGATGCAGCGCTATTGCAAACTATCAGATTTGCTGTGACAACGGTTGGTGCCTCTGGTGAGGTTTGCACCGTTTTAGTCCCTGAACCTATATGCATGCAGATCACTGTCTGAGTATCTTCGCATGCTTTGAGAAATGGATCCCAAAAGTCACCGTGTAGACCTGGTCGCCCCAGCCAAGCAGGCAATTCAGACCATGCAACTGCTCGGCAGCCCTTTTCTGCTACACGATATATTTCTTTCGCTGCCAGGTCTGCATCCCATAATGGCACTATGCATAGTGGGATCAATCGGCCTCCACTGGAGCCACACCACTC
>DLTU01000095.1:0-11424 GCA_002500385.1 Candidatus Neomicrothrix sp. UBA7828
AGCCTCTTCTTGAGGCTCCTCCGCGGGCTCACTAGCAGAAGCCTCTTCTTGGTCAGTGCTTTCTGAAACTGCTGGTGCTTCGCTATCATTTTGTATTTTCTCACCTTCACCACATGCCGAAAGGATGAGAATGAATATAAATATGACTGAAAGAATACCTGTTGATCTTCTGCTATCTATTCTCATAATTCTCCAAACTCGAGTAAGTACCATCTTATATCCGAGCTACGGGATTGAGAGGATGCTATCAGACTCCGTTTAAGGAGCCCGATAGCATTCTTTGAAGTTGAGGGAAACTAAAAACCTATACTGTGGTCAATGTATTCGTTGGTGTATCGTTTTGATGGAACAGAATTTGAATTTTGCTTTGGATACGAAGACCAAGATGCTGAAAATATTTCAATACTTAACGATGAAGAATGTGAACGTTGGTATCAAGTCCACCTTACTGAACCCCATTACTAGTTAAATGAAAGGAAAATCTGAATTATGAGCAGAAGAGGAAGATATAAACTTAGTGCACTTCTCGTTTCATGTTGCATGGCCACTATTTCTTGTTCATCAGAGTTAGATGTCAGAGAGCCATCGGGTGAGCCAGCAAGTGAAGTGAGTTCAGCTTCAGATGGAACCGAAAATACTGATTCTGAATCTGTTACGGAAGCTCCGACCCCGCCGCCGCCACCTTCAGCATCCACAGCAGTTCCACCTCCGCCACCGCCTGCTGCACCCACAGCAGTTCCACCTCCACCTCCACCTCCACCTCCTACAACACCGCCTGTAATAGCCTCAGGAAATAATGTAATCGTGGCTGCTCAGGGGGTTCTAGGTTGGACTATTGACAGCGAATGGATTGAAGTAGACGGACCACCGGTTGACCCTTCCACTATCCCCGCAGAAGATGGTGATCTATACAGAGTTCTGAGATCAGGAAGTCCAACAAGTATCGCTGTTCCGGGTACGGCGCCAGTTGAAGGTTGCCCACCTACCCCTGGGTATGCTGCTGAAATAACCATAGATGATCCGATGTTTAATGCTGATGGATGGCCGTATACCTACCCGATAGCTATCTCATCGAATTGGGATCTAACTCCACATAATGTTGAATCCCTCAGTCTCGAATCAGAAATCTATAAGAGTTTTGCAAGCGAAGTTCTTGCTGGTTTAGAAATATTTGATACTGACCCGAATTTAATCACTCTAGTGCGCACTGATCTGGAGGGGGATGGAATTGATGAAGTGATCGTCGGTGCAGAAAGAATAACTGGATCGCTAATTTCTCCATCACCAGGTGATTATTCAGTACTCTTTCTAAGAAAAATTATTGACGGTGAGGTTATTCAACAATTGATTTCAGGTGATGTGCATGTAGGTGAAGTATCGGGAATGCTTAACTTTTCGCGTTTAATTGCTGTCGCTGATTTGAATGGGGATAACCGTATGGAAATAGCAGTCCAATACGGGTACTACGAAGGTAGTTCAACAGGTATCCTTGAATACAAAAATGATGTTGAAGGTCTCCAACTTGTCTTAGGCGTTGGTTGCGGAGCTTAATTTAGGATGAATAGATCAAGCTAGCGAACGACCTTGAGCATCAGGCACCTTCTTTAATACAATCAGAACAAAATCAATGAGAGCCCATATACCAAGCCCTCCAAGGGTCAACAACTTCAAAATGCCAAGGCCTTTGTAGCCCAAATAGAATCGATCAAATCCGAGCCCCCCTAGAAAGAAACTCAATAGAATTGCCACAGCATAATCCTTATCTGAGGTTTCATTGGTGTGTTTAATTGAGGATTGCTCAGAGGAAGGCACAGAATCTGAAGAAGAATTTATTGAAGTCACTATTACTAATATTAGCAATAAATAGAAGAGCAACGCACTAAAGATGTTAGCAACGAGGAATTCAAATGAATCTGGTAAATTTGTGAGAGCCTCAATTCCTAACATATATTGAAACATCTCTCCCCAACTGAAATAGTCATTCAAAATAGTTGGAACAACCCAGGAGAGAATAAAAGCTCCAAAACTAGCTATTGAAAGTATTTGGGCTGAATTTCCTTTATTCGTCATTCGATGACCCCCTCTTACTTGTATGTTATGAGACAGAATTAAACTCTTCAAGCGTAAGTTTGAAAATATGTTATCGGGTTACTAAAGCTAAAAAAATTTGGCAGGAAGCTTCTTATTGCATATATAGAAGTACTAAAGGGTACAAGCGTTACATCCGTAACTGCTTGTTATATAGGTGTTTAGACTCTAGGGACTCTGAAGGCTATGTGTTTACTGAGGGTTAGTCAATCATTTATTTTTTGGCTAAAACGAAACTGACGATCCTATGAGGTGTGTGAAGATCTCCAGTCCCAAATTCTTCAATGAGTGTTTTATCCAATTCTTCATCAAACGCCTGTGCTTTATCTGAATCAAGTGCAACGATTCCTGCGCTTGCTTGGATTCTCTTACGCCAAGAAATTCTTGAGTAGATTGTGTCATCAATAAAGTCAAACTCTCCAATGATCGACAGGGCGTGTTGAGTGAATGTTGATTTAAATAGGTCGTAATAATCATCTCTTGTTCGTATGCCCCCTAGTTTCCAATCTGGGTTATGAGATTCAATAAGTTCTTCGGTAACCCCAGCCACAGTTTCTGGTAAAGGAATCCAATCAAACCAGCTCACTGCCAATTTCCCGTTTGGTTTTAACAACCGAGCACATTCAGTAATCGTTTTTTCTTGATCAAACCAGTGCCAACACTGCCCAGCTGTTACAGCATCAAATGAAGATGATGGCAACTCAGTATTCTCAGCTGACCCCTGAATCCAGGTGATCTCTAAATGTTCACCTTTTGCGAGTCGTGATGCTTCATCAAGCATACGTTGATCAATATCCGCTCCGGTAACGTAGCATCCTCTGCGAGCAAATCCTCGTGCCAGCGTCCCAGTTCCACAACCAATATCTAAAATAGTTTGACCGAATTCACCGACTCCAAGCTTTTGCAACTCTTCAAAAGTTGCATCGGGGAAACCCTTTCGATGATCAGCGTAGTCTTTAGCTGCTGAACCAAAGCCATCTCCCTGAATCGGACCTTGGGAAATATTCTCAAAGAAATCACTCATATAAGAAGCCTACATAGATCGTGGCATTCTTAAAGTCATGAGTAATGATCTATGATTAGGGTTCATGTTTGCCATCTAGTAGATTTTAAACGGAGGGATTCACATGAAAGCAGTTTTGAGGGGAATCGTATCAATGGCTTTCTCTACAATCGAGGACCAAAAAACACAGCGAAGAGTTTTACCAAAACCTGAAAACATTCCAGTAGTTTCTCGGCCTACTATCTCTCCTCCATCACCGGTTCCCGCTGACGATATTTACAGACCATTATCACCTTCTGATCCGATTCCTTTTGGTGCAGTGACAGAGGTTGAACCTGTAATAGACCCATTCGATGCGTCCAATATGGAAAGCGCTCTTTTACCTATCCCAGGTGAAGAGGTAGGCACTAAAGATTTCAAATCGGAAGACTTGGTTCCGGATGACCTCGCACAAATTAAGGGATTGAATCCCATAGCTATCATGGGTCTCAACAAAAGAGGCATCGTTACTTATCTACAGATAGCTAATCTCACCGATCAAGAAATAGATGACATTGAAAAAACTCTTGATCTTCCAGGTTGTTTCAATCGTTACAGTTGGCGTTATCAATCGCGTCAACTTTCTCTAGAGATGAGCTAGATTTCCACTCCAAGCTCTTAACTTCAGCGCAATCAAAACCTAGCCAACGATACACGTATCGTTTATGAGCACCGCTTTAAATAAGGTATTCAATCAGTATCAAATTGTATACTCGTATTGCATATGCTTTTATGCATGAAGGGTATGAATATTGCAGAACAAATTCACTGACTTACTATCGACCTTGTCAAGGTTCAAAAGAGAAGATACCCAATTGCAAAATAAATGCTTCAGCTTCGGAGCTAGGACGAAATCTAGTCTATTTCTAATGATTCTCTTAGGGTTATCTCTTGCTCTTTTGGTTATTGTTGCTTGGAACGATGATGTTTCTAGATTTGATGAATTTAAGGAAAGAATTGCTCCATACAAAAGGGAAATCTACTATTTCATCCCCTCAGGCTTTGTACTAATTACGGTAGCGGCATATCTCACGAAGCAAGGGAAGAGACTTCTATTCCCCATCGCAACCGTTATTATTTTAATTTCGGGACTTAGTCTAGGGGCATCAACATTTTCAAAACAAAATGATCACGTTTGGGGAGTTGAAATTAACGGCCCAAGTGACCTGTCTGGAATTGCAGAAATTAGCCCACAAGTTCGTGCAAGAGAGACATGGCTAACCTACATGAGGCTGGAACCTTACATTGGTGGCAAAACGATATTCATTGATGAACGTATAAATCCGTCTTATCTTAATGCTTTCGCTAGGGCGAACGTTCACGTTGATAGAGGCCATGACTCAACCTTTGTTCCATTCAGCCAAATGAGTGCAATGGAAATAGTTTTTGAAGGGCCAATATATAAGAACAGGAAATTGCTTCTCTTCGGAGAAGGTGAAAATTACAGTTTCTACTCAACCGCTGACAGAGATTATGTGGTGGCTAATAAATGATTCGTGAACTGCTTTTTTCCTATCTCTTAACATTTGGGGGATTCGGTACTATCTCACGAAGTAAAATCATCCAGCAGTCTCCACTTCTTGCAATGGTTATCCTCTTGCCTGTTGGAGTTGTTCTCTTTACATTTAGTTCGGCTCTTGTTTATATTTTCGGCATCAACTATCCGCTAATTGGATTAACTCTGATGGTAATCATTTCTTTGCATGAGTTATACAAGTCGAAACAAAACAATGGTTTAACCAGTGTCAATCAAATAACCCTATTGTGCTCCTTAGGTCTTACAACGGCTCTATTGTTATTAATCCGAGTTGTCGTTTCACCAGTGCTTACTTTTGACTCATATAAAATAATTATTAGTGGCAAATCCTTTGGATCATCAATATTTTCTTTTGAATCTTCTGAGTTGGCCAGTTTCCCCTTCATGGTTACAAACTTTCAAGCTGCAACTGAAATATTTAACTTTTCGTATACTGCCTACCTTCCGGCTGTGACAGGGTTTTTGGCGATGACAGGTGCAATAATCATAATCTCTAACCTTGTCTCGCCATCAAGAAAGTATTCGTTTACTTTCGGTGTTATCGTCCTTATGACTATTTTGGCATTTGGGTCCGTTACTTACATGCTCCGAATGCAATTGGGCTACTTAAATAGTCATCTATTGATGGCAGGATACTATTCTTTGGGATTTGCAACTTGTCTTTTGGGTAACAACAGCGACAAGAGAACACCGAATCTATACCTTTCAGCATTATTAATAGGAGTAGTAGCATTCATAAGGCTAGAAGGAATGCTACTAATGACGCTGCTTATTATCTCTTTCGTGTCAATAAACAAACTTTCAAGAAAAGACTCAGCTAAGTTCGCTCTTTTCGCATTGGTAGTGCCGGGACTCTGGTATGTGAGGTTAGCAATTGCGGGAGCAAGCGGAAGCACAATAATCTCACCCCGCAATACGATATTGATGCTTCTTTTTGCTACCAGTCCTTTAATTATAAATTGGTGGAGGCAGACTCTCAAGGTAGTTGATTATCTTCCAAACCTCACCATTTCTGGTTTGGGATGCATCTTTTGCTTTCTTCTATTGACACGTGAACAGACCATTGAAAGTAGCTTAATTTTTCTTACTAACACTGTAGGGACGGGATACTGGGGTGCTTTCTGGTGGACATTCGGACCGTTAGCGATGGTATTAGCTTGCGTTGGCCCGAAAATTAAAAGAGAAATCGTTTGGGTGATGACAATAGGGGGCGGATTACTCGTAATCCTTTTGCTCGGTGCCATTAGAAGAATTCCCTATCGGATTGGTTGGGGGGACTCAGGAAATCGAATGCTCGTCCATATAGCTCCGCTTACGGTACTGTATATAGCTATGAAAGTTTATGCTTGGTTTCTCACAGGAAGGTCATCAGCCACTGAGGGAGATAAAGGTATTGGAACTTTAGACGCCCCCTTAGATACAAATAAGTCATGAGGCAACTAAAGAATTAATAGGATGTATAGAAATCATAAGATAAACGTAATTGTTCCAGCTTTCAATGAAGAACTGCTCATTCGCGAAACTCTTTCTGGTATTCCAGACTTCGTAAATCAAATAATAGTTATTGATGATTGCAGTACAGACAAAACGAATGAAATTCTAACTGAAGCTGCAAAGCATAACGAGCGGATCACGCTTATTGTCCATGAGGAGAATCAGGGTGTTGGTCAATCCCTTATTGATGGATACCTCAAAAGTCTGGAAACAGAAGGCGACGTCACTGTTGTAATGGCAGGAGATAACCAAATGGATCCGGGGGATCTACCAAATATTCTAAATACACTGATAGACGGGGATCATGACTATGTGAAAGGGAACCGTCTTTTACATACGGACATTGCGTCAATGCCTAAATACCGGTATCTCGGAAATTCATTGCTGACTCTGCTAACTAAATTCGCAACTGGTTACTACTCTCTGATGGACCCTCAATGCGGATACACGGCGATTAGAAACACGGCCCTAGCAGAAATCCCAATTGCAAGTATGACAAAAGGATATGCAGGTAATGCTGACATATTAACAATGTTGAATATAAAGCAATTCTCTGTCGCTGATTGTGAAGTAAGGCCCGTCTATGGTGAAGAAGTAAGCACTATTAAGGTAAGTCGATATATTCCTTTGATTCTTCGTGTACTGACGAAAAACTTTATTAAAAGACTTTGGTGGAAGTATGTTGTGCTGGACTTTCATCCATTAGTTCTGTTCTTTGCATTTGGAACATTTATTACATCTTTTGTTGCTATCCCTCTATCAATCAGGTTTTTTTATGTTTACGCACAATCTAGTGAACTTCCAAGAACCACAGCTATTCTTTTCTTTGTGGCATTGATGACAGCGGTCCAATCGTTTTTGTTTGCGATTTGGCTGGATATGGAACATGGGTCTAAAAGAAGAAATTCGTGAGAGAGAAAGAACTCTCTGTGAATCCTAAAAGGCTTATTTAGTGTTAAAACTTTTTAAGAGGTTGAATCATGATGATTACCAAATACGAGCATTGTCGCTCTATTGATACGCTCATAACTGTAAGGGAACTTTGACATGTGTGGATTATTTGGAGTGGTTACAGTTGGCAATAATTTCATAGCCAGAGCCGATATTTCGGAACTAACCAGATTAGGTCGAAAAGCACAGCGAAGGGGTGTTGACGCCAGCGGTCTTGTTTTAGTTCCGGAGGATAAAAGAATAAGAATTGTTAAAGCCAATCACAGCTTCGAATCAATGGTTAAAACACAAGTTGGTCATGAACTTCTTGCATCTGCGAAAGAAGAAAAAGTTGTTGCTTTATTCGGTCATAGTCGTTTAGAAACACATGGTTATTCAGGTTCGTCGGAAAATAATCAACCAGTAGTCTTAGGAAGTTGGGTTGTTGTTCATAACGGAGTGATTACTAATGCAGATGAAATATGCTCTGAGATAGAGATTGATGATCTAGGAATTGAAACCGACAGTGTCGCAATTGCTCTTCTGTTAGAAAAATGGGATAAAGATGGCAGAAAAATCAGATCTGATGAAGTGTTCAACAAATTAAATGGCGAGTACAGCATAATCGCAGCTTCTACTTCAGGGGAAGTGTTTTGTCGTACGAATGTCGGCAACCTGTATTTAGCTACTGGCAATAATAAACAAGTCTATATAGCAAGTGAACCTAGGCAGTTTTCGAAGGAACTTCAGCAAAATTGTTCAAAAGCTCCACTCAATGAAACTGTTGTATTCCGTGAATCATCTGGAAACTCAGGAAATCTTTCTGTGTTAACTTCACTGAGAAGCGAAGAGGGAATGGAAGGGGCTCAAGGTTTGCACCTTGTCACAAGCCAAATGGACTCTGATTTCTCAAAAAGCATGGAGCAAGTGGCTTTAACTGCTCAAGGTAGGGCTAAAAATTTAAGAAGATGTAATGTTTGTATCCTCCCTGAAACGTTTCCGGGTATCTACTTCAACGATGAAGGAGTTTGCAGCATTTGCCTAGATTTTAAATCCCCTGAATATACAGGACTGGATAGCTTCACAGAGGATTTGCAAAATGAATTAACTGAATCCGGCGAAGTTCTTGTGTGTCTTAGTGGTGGTCGAGATAGTTCATATATCTTGCACTTGGTGCATCATCTTGGGTTCAAACCCATTGCGTATACTTATGATTGGGGAATGGTAACTACAGCTGCGCGTGAAAATATGTCGCAGATGTGCGGTGATCTCGGGGTAGAGCACGTTGTTGTTTCTCCTGATATACGTCGCAACCGGACCCGAATAAGTCGTGCTCTTTCCTCTTGGCTGAAAAACCCGAAGCTAGCAACAATACCTATCCTTATGGCTGGAGATAAACCATATTTCCGATGGGGTCAAGAAGTAGCCCGAGAGAGAGGGGGGATACCTATTCTCATGGCGGATCACCCTATGGAAACAACAGGATTTAAATCAATGCTCGCGGGAGCAAAGACCTCAGCTGACCATTCACAGGGAACAACTTATCGACTTAATATTCAAAGCATGACAAGGATGGTATTCACATATGGAGCACATGCCATTCAATCGCCTGGTTTGATCCCTTCTTTAGCGAAAGAAGGATTTATAGGTTTTATTGATTACTACATTCGAGATCATAAATTCCTCAAACCATTTTCGTATATTCCTTGGGAAGAGGAGTTAATTGAGACTACATTACGCTCGGAATATGCTTGGAGTTCAGGAGAAGGCCGTTCAACAACATCTTGGAGAATGGGGGACGGCACTGCGCCATTCTATAACATGATGTATCTCATTGGTTTAGGAATGACTGAGCATGATACTTTGCGATCAAATCAGATTCGTTTCGGATTGATCGAGAGATCAAATGCATTAGAAAAGGTAGTTCATGACAATAGCTTTAATGCTCTAGGTCTTGCATCATATTTTGCCACAGTTGGTATTGATCTAAAATGGGCTGGCGATCACATACAAAAATTTGCAAGTAGATACCAATGAAACACCGCTATCGGTAATTTAATTTGCCGATAGAAGAGGGCGAGGGGCATTATGCCTAAACTGAATATTGATAGTAAAGGCTTCGCTTGGACGTTTACTGCATTTGGTGCTGTCGCCTTGTCAGGCTTGGTGATTAACCAAGTGATTGCTACTCAACTAGGTGTCATAGCTCTAGGTCGTTACAACATGTTATTAGCAATAGTGATCATAGGTGGCCAGATAGGGGCCATGGGTATCCATAGTTCTGTGCTTTATCACACCCCCAAAGCCCAATCAGAGGAAACAAGCACCTCTGAAATTCTCAATAGTGGCTTTTGGGCAACAATTTTAACGTCAACAATTACGACTTTACTTATCTATGTCGGTGGAGAAATAGTTCTGCGTTGGGTGGATAATTTGTATTACCTTGACGGGCTTAGAGCTATTGCTCTCGGATTATTTTTGTATCCAGTTAATAAAGCTTTGCTGGCACATATTAACGGCTTGCAAAGAATTCGGGCTTTCTCTATTTTCTTTTCGGGAAGATTTATTCTTTTAGCTGTAATGGCAACTATTGCTTGCTACTGGTCCTCCAATGATCAAGCTCTTCCTTGGACGATTACAGGCGCTGAGATTGCACTGTTTGTTGGTTTAGTATTCGCTAACCGAGACGAACTATCTGGTTTAGGTGATTGGCATTACTTACGAAAAATGTTTAATCGACACCTGCAATATGGTCGTAAAGGGTTTTTGGGGTCTACGTTACTTGATCTGAATACTCGACTTGATATTATTTTGCTGGGCTTAATTTCAGGTACTAGATCTGTTGGCGTATATAGCATTGCCAGTTTGTTTGCCGAGGGGCTATATCAGGCAGCTATGGTTCCGCGTTATAGCTATGATCCAGTAGTCACGAGTTTGTTCATCCAAAATAAGATTAGTGAGCTTCAAGAGACCATTGCTAAAGCAAAACGCCAAATTTACTTTGTAGCAATTCCATTGATAGTTCTGAGTAACTTTTTATATCCCTTCATTACTGAATTTTTATTTACGAAAGAGTTAGCAGACGAAAGTTGGCCTGTCTTTCTAATTCTTAGTCTTGGGGTAGGTCTCAGCGCTGGATACATACCATTTACAAATATTTTGCAACAATCGGGATTCCCTGCTCGCCAATCGCTGCTTCTCGTGGGAATGACTATCACAAACCTTTCTCTTAACGTGGCATTGATCCCATTCTTTGATGTGAAAGGGGCAGCTTTAGCTACTTCTTTAAGTTGGGTTTCTATAGTTTTCTTCCTACGGAAGCTAAGCAGAAAGTCACTTGGGTTTAAAGTTTAAGTTTCTTGTTTCACATAGAGTGAATCAAACATATGGATAAAAGAAGGTAGGAAATCTTCAATTTTTTGTGAATATGTTCCTATCTGAAATCAATTCCAGCTTCAAGTAATCTCTGAATAACGAAATTTGTTAGTGTCAAAACAAAATCCCGTGTTAAGTGTTGTCGGTCTCTAAACGTAACGTTGTTTCCAACGATGCTCGGACAAACAGTATCTGTGCAAACTAAATCAATAATGGGAATATAAGTCACATTAGCATTACTCGTTGCGGTCTCTTCAATTTTTTGATAGTCGGTTGGTACTACCTTTTCAAAAGTGCCATGACACTTGGCTATATCCTCATTTGCGGTAACACATTCTCGAACATGGTTATCCATATATGGAGTAGCACCCATAAGAACTACCTGTGGAACAACTGAATTTAAATTATTTAAAGATTGGGTTAGTCCTTCAGCCCATTCTTCGGAAGAAAAGTACTCATTGATTATTGGAGCGTCTTTGCGTTTAGTAGCCATGATAATTAAGTCAACCTGGTTTTCACCCAATTCATTTTGAACCCACTGTTTCCAATTGAAACATTCGGAATATTTTCTATCAACCCCATACAGAGGAAATTCCAAGTGCTCCACAAAGCAGGAACTCTTAGTCCTCGACAACAGTCTCCAGCCAAATTCTTCTGCGACATAATTAAACAATGGGAACCAAGACGCTGCGTGAGAATCTCCGTAAAGAACCATCGTCCGTTCGGCATCTGGATTTCCATATACGCAAGGCGGAGATGTCTGCGCTCCTTCACCGAGATGGCACCTTAGGTCCTTATCATAAATACGTGGATCCGGACCCCCTAAACCCGCAGAGTCTGGTAATTTCTGAGTTCTTGCACCCGATTCCAGAACTTCATAATGATTTTGTAAGGCAGTGTCAATTGTTTCTTCCTCAAGGAAACTATCATCTGGAACTTTGGGATCAGGAATTTCTTG
>DLTU01000095.1:11797-14118 GCA_002500385.1 Candidatus Neomicrothrix sp. UBA7828
GTCAATACCATTAATATTTTCTGGGGGGTTTTCCTTGAGTTCTGTGTCGTTCATTTTCTCGTCTTGAGGGGTGATGATAATCGGGGTCTGTGCCTGGTTTGAAGATAGCTGAATGCCTGACTTTGGTCTTAGTTGGAATGCAGTGAATACAAGAATAACGGATAGGAGGGTTAACAGAATTCCAAAGAGGACTCCTCTTGATGGTCTCTTGATGAAAAAGCCGAATTTCCGAACGGGTGACTCTATTAATTTATGTGAAAATATTGCCATGGCAAGTGCGATGATAGAAGCCATTGCGTTGACTACTATCCGGTTATTTTCATTGAAATATCTATTAGCTAAACAAATAAAGGGCCAGTGCCATAAGTACCATCCATATGAATATTTACCTAAAAAGACAAGGGATCCCGAACTTAACGCTCTACTCACTGCAGACCCGGCAGATACAATGATAAATCCAGATCCGACAACAGGAAAGATTGCTCGCCAACTCGGATAGAGAGTGAAATCATCATAAATGAAACTGGAAATGAGGATCGCTGATAGACCTATGATTGCTAATACCTCAATAAACTTCTGCCCCAATTGAAGGATTCTGTTCCTGTAACAGGCTAACAATGCTCCAAAGGCCATTTCCCAAGCTCTAGTTGGCAGCATGAAGAAAGCCCAGCTTTCATTATTTTCGCTGACTTCGATAGATAACCAAAGGGAGGCAGCAATAATGATGATCATTGGAACTCCACACCTTTCTCTGGAGATTCTTAATTTCGCTATACCAGCAAATACAAAAGGCCATAAAAAGTAAAACTGTTCTTCAACGGCAAGAGACCAATAGTGCTGAAAAACAGAAGGACTAGACTGAGCGCTCAAATAATCAGTAGATTGTTGTAATAAAACAAAGTTCATAGAGTACGTTGACGCCCCAAAGGCATCCTTAATTACTTCCTCTATCCCGAAGGGTGATAAAAGAATCCAGGCTAATAAAATAGTTGCCAAAATGGTTGTAACTGAAGCAGGGAGAAGGCGCCGAACTCTTCTAGAAAAGAAAGCCGATACATTTACCTGATTCTTTTCTTTTATCTCGCCAAAGAACAAAGATGTTAATAGATATCCCGATATGACAAAGAAAACGTCTACACCTATGAATCCGCCAGAGAATGCATCAATTTCTATATGGAAGAGAACAACAAGAAGAACAGATAACCCGCGAAGTCCTTCAATATCAGTTCTGAACCCTTCAGCGGGATCAGGCCACGATAACTTGCGATCAGTTTCGCTTGTCTTGCTACGAAACATATAATTTAACGCCCTTCCATAGTCTCTTGTAAGCGGCAGGCTTTACCCATCTGTTAGTTTCTCTCGGCTCTTCAGTGTTTAATTCTACGCAGTTATTTGCTTGTGGAAACTCTCTTAACCATGCGTTTAGTTTAGGGCAGAAGATATTTCACATGCCACGTTTTTATTATGCTTGGAAGGAAGTGGTTACATCAATAGGATCGGGCTAAATGTTGATGGAGGCTATGTTACTTACGGATGAGTCTGTAGTTAAAAGAAACTAAGCTCTCTTGACTAATATAAGTTTCAATAAATTAAGGAGAGAGTAATGACGCATACATCTATGGCACGATTTCCATGCAAAGAGGGTGTAGGAGAAATGCTACTTCCTGCAGTGCTGGAAGGACTGAGTGATACCCGAGCTTTTGAAGGGAATATAAGTATTAACACTTTCGTGGATCAAGATAACCCAGATCTAATCATTCTTTGGGAAAAGTGGGAAACTAGAGAAAATTATGAAGCCTACCTTGCGTGGCGAGCGGAGACCGGAATGTTTGAAGGTCTTGAGCCTTTCTTGACTGGGCCTCCAGAATTTATCCACCTTGAAGCAAAAGATTAACATATCTTCAAAAAATGTGAACCAATTGCTCTCATGTATTTACAGATATAGTCGCAGGTGGCAGTATGAGCTTAGACATGGGGAAGTGTTTATCAGAATAGTAAGAGGCACATATGAAATTTAGTTTGTTTTTAAAAGACACCCACATGAGTGTCATAGAGAAGTTAAAAGAAAAGCACTCCGATACTTCAGATCAAGACATTATTAAGAAATGTGTTAAGGCTGCTATACAGCTAAAGGATGATGATTTGATTTTTGGATCTGCAAGAGAACAATGCGGGGGAGGTTGCTTTGCTTCTGAACCATATTTTGAGATTGATATGGATGAAGATGATTTTAATAAGCTAAAAAGTGTGTACCAGAATCAAAGTTACGAATTTGAAGAGTATGACAGCGAAGAAGAAGAAATAAGTAAAACAATAAGATG
>DLTU01000095.1:14533-14857 GCA_002500385.1 Candidatus Neomicrothrix sp. UBA7828
CTCCTTGACATATATCGTGCACCGACTGATGTTGTCATAAATAAAGAAGTCAACGAACTTGATAATGGATGCAGAGATTTCATTGGAACTTCGACTTTTTTACTTATAGGAACCGCCTCTGAGGGAGGTGATCTGGATGTTTCCCCGAGAGGAGGCCCGGCAGGCTTTGTTAAAGTGATTGACGAAAAGTGTTTAGCGATTCCTGATTTAAATGGGAATAATCGACTTGATTCAATTCAAAATATCATTATGCAAGGAAAAGTTGGTTTGCTTTTCATTATTCCAGGTTTAGGTGAAACACTTCGTATCAATGGCTCTGCGCTA
>DLTU01000130.1:0-13557 GCA_002500385.1 Candidatus Neomicrothrix sp. UBA7828
TTCACACTTGATGATAGAGGGGCTTTTCTCATATAAAACCGCGCTTCGAACGTCAGCAACTTCGCTTTTGCAGAACTCATGGACATAAGCAAGAGTGGCCCCCGTATCGGCGACATCATCAGCAATCAACACTCGGGCGTTACGAAGATCAATCGAATCAAGATAGGGGGGCAAGGCCACAGGAACATCTAATCTTTCCTCAACGCCTGTGTAATACTCGACATTCATTACATATAAGTTTTTGACAGATAAGGCGTAGCCAAGCGAACCAGCAACAAAAAGACCCCCTCGAGCGATAGCTAAAATAATATCCGGTTGGTAATTATCATTTGCGACTATTTTCGCTAGATCTCTTGCCGCCATTCCGTAATTTTCCCATGTCAGGTTTTCGCGTTCTTCGCTCATTTTTCTCCTTGAGTATGTGTGTACATTAACTCATGAAACAGCGCGAGTGTGAATCATGACGACTGTTGTAGCGATCAATATCAAAAATCAATTAGACTGTAATTAGTTATTGACCGAAACGCCCGCAAACGCCGGCGCTTTGCTTGGTAAGGAGAAAAATGAAAATTCTAATAGCCGATAAAGTTCACCCATCAGCAATTTCAGGTCTAGAAAAACTAGGGCATGAAGTTACCTCAAACCCGGCTTGCACCTCGAGTGACTTGCATGAGCACCTGGCTGATGTTGAAGTCCTTGTCGTCCGAAGCACAAGAGTAGTTGCGGAAACCATATCGAAAGCAAACTCACTCGAGTTAATCATTAGAGCAGGTGCGGGAACAGACACAATTGATGTTGAAGCTGCATCAAGTCAAGGAATATATGTATGCAACATCCCAGGAAGAAACGCAGTAGCAGTCGCGGAGTTGACATTCGGGCTACTGCTTGCCATAGATCGTCGAATAGCTGATGGAGTAATTGACCTTAGAGAAGGGGTATGGAATAAAAAACTGTATTCGAAAGCCGAAGGGCTGCAAGGCAAAACAATGGGAATCATAGGGTTAGGCGATATCGGATTGTGTGTAGCTGAAAGAGCAAAGGCATTCGGAATAAAGGTTATAGGTCAGAGAAAGTCTGGAAGAACACCTCAAGTCGAACAAAAAATCCGTCAAATCGGAATCAAACTAGTTGATACGAAAGAAGAATTAGTCTCTCAAAGCAATATAGTCTCGGTGCACGTTCCATATAACAACGAGACACATGCATTAATCAATCGTGACTTGCTTCAACATTTTATGGATGACGCAATCCTCATCAACACAAGCCGTGGTGAGATAGTTGACGAAGAAGCAGTCCTTGAAGCGATCAACCAGCGCGGTCTTAAAGCTGGCCTTGATGTCTTCCGAGATGAGCCCTCAAAGGGAGAGGGAAGCTTTCACTCACAAGTTGCCAGCAATCTATCGGTTGTCGGTAGTCACCACATTGGTGCTTCTACTACTCAAGCCAGCAAAGCGATAGCGCAAGGGATACTTGATGCCATAACAAGCTTTGAACAAGGATCACCCCTAAATTGCGTCAACCAATCGCCAGCAGGTGATGGCACTTCACAAGTAAGAGTTCGGCACCTCGACCGCGTAGGAGTTTTAGCCTCCGTTCTGTCATGCCTGCGTTCTGCTGAACTAAACGTCCAATATATGGACAACAAAGTTTTTGCTGGGAAAAATGCTGCTGTTTCAACTATCGAAGTTGCTGGAGAAATCCCATCTGACCTTTATGGGAATTTACTTGCACTGGATAATGTTCTCGGGGTTTCGTTACTAGACCAAAGGAATGCGGAAAGTGCCTAAAGCCAAACTTCTAGATAGAGTCTCAGCCAAATTAGTAAAACCTGAGTGGGCTGAGCGCGTTGTGTCACCAGCATATGACATGTTACGCGGAGCCGAGAGAGAGAAACTGATGGATGAAGATCCATACGTCTTCCTTCATGTAACTAGCGCAAATTCCTCTCTTCCAGCAGAGAAGAGATCAGCTGCAAACAGTGAGGCTCTCAAAAGATTATTCGATGCTGGAGCATATTCTGACACACTTAATTCAGCACTTTACCTCTATAAATTGTCGTTTGAAGGGCACCACCAAACTGCTATCGTTGGCGACATTTCAATCGAAGCATTTGAAGACGGCCGGATCATCCCTCATGAAAGAACACGGGAATTCCGCGCGAATGACCTAGCTAGCCATTTAGAAAATATCGGGATACATTCCTCGCCAGTAGCGCTTGCCTATGATGACGATCAAAAGGTTAATGCTCTTATCCAAGAAGCTATGGAGCCCAAACCCATTCTTGATTTCTGCAGGGAAGATAATCTAGAGCAAACTATATGGAGAGTACCTGACCAAATTGCAGATAAATTACTAATTCTGTTTCAAGATAAGAGCACCTTTATAGTGGACGGTCATCACAGAATGCATGCAAGCCACATGGTCTGGACCCGCTCTGGGAAAAGCGAACGCTACGGGAAAATACTAGGCGCATTATTCTCATCTGATGAATTGAAAATCAGATCATTTCACAGACATGTTTCAGATCTAAATAATTTGACACCAAAAAGTTTAATAACGCGTATTGCAGAAATGGACTTTCGTATCGAACCAGCCAATGTCTCGGGAGGTTATGAACCAGAGTATGCAGGTCAATTCAGTATGTTTCTTGACGGTAGTTGGTATAAACTTTCCCCTCAACGCATACACCCATCAGAATTAGATGCTGTAATACTGCAAAACCGAATTCTGCATCCAATCCTCGAAGTCGACGAGGAAGGGTCAGATGGGAGACTTCACTATCTACCAGGAACAATTCCACTGGACTATCTAGAATCAATCACCCAAAGGGAGGGAGGAGTCGCATTCGCTCTACATCCTGTCAGCATGGATCAACTTCAAGCAATCATTAATAGAAAAAAAACGCTTCCACCAAAATCGACATACTTTGAACCTAAAGTGCGATCAGGTATTTTCATCATAAACCGCTAAGTATCAGAGTTCAGAAATCCTTTTGTATCCTTCAGCTAAGGAAAATTCTTCTCCCGCATAGCTATGATCCAATTTAGATATTTCGTGGCTCTTGAATGCAAGAGTATCGGCATCAACGCTTGCTGGGCCTATCCCCATAGTCGTTTCCAATTGGCTTCGATGACAGAGAAGAGCATTCAACTTGTTATTTTCATAACCTTTGCATTGCTCAAAATGGTCTTCCAATTCTGCTTCAAATAGGAGAAGCTCATCCGGTCTATGTGGCGCTACATTCTGCTCAGGAAAAAAATGTGGATCTCGAGCAGCGACAATTGCATCAAGGACCAGGTATCCAACATTTCTATGATCTGGATGTAGTCGGTATCTCTTCCATGGGTCATGAGTGAGTACTACGTTTGGCCGTAAATTCCTAATAAAGAGCGTCATGCGTTTACGCAAATTTTCATTTACTTCAAGCTCACCATCAATCTCACCTAGAAAAGCAACTTTACCGGTCGCTTTAAGCTCCTGAGCTGCTAAAAGTTGCTCTGCCTTTCTGGTAGCGATTAAGTCACTTTTGTCAATGCTGGGATTCCAAGTACCTTTTGACCCATCTGTACAGATCAACATGTTCACCTCACAACCACGATCAGACCACTTGGCAAGAGTAGCACCAGCCCCAAATTCAATGTCATCAGGGTGAGCTCCAATAGCTAAAGCTCTTTTAGGTACTTCTAAATTTTTGGTAACCACATATTTATTCTAGACCTAGAAAACAGGGACTAAAGAATATGCTGAAGATCATCGGGATCATCAATGTCAAACGCAAATTGCGAATCTGTCATAACGAGGACCTTCGCTTCAGACTTAGATGCAGACTTTAAGTGACGCGAATATGAATTAGGTCCATAGCTAAATTCAAAAGGAATACGTGTCGGTAATACAAGAACATTCGTGCCATCAAGTTCCGTGTCAGGGACGATGACTATTTCTTCCATCTCGAACAATGAGAGAAGCCCCACAGGATAAATCAAATCTCCATGCGTTATTAAAACACTTTCAAAACCTCTTTCTTTCAAGCTTCGAAAGCCAAAATCTACTGCTTCATTCAGCCCCTCAGTGGGGTTACGAAGAATTTCTGCTCCTAAATCACGGGCCCAAGACTCAACAGCATCATCCTCACAAGCTATGAACACTGGAGTTTCTATACAAGCCAAGACAACCGAAGTAGCTAACTCCTTAGCCAAATCCAACCGAGCATTCGAATCCAATACTGTAGACAGGCGAACTTTTGCAGACTCAAAATCTTTAATAGGGATCAGTACAGCTTTATCAGTCATAAAATACTTTGCTTATGCAATCTATAGGCAATTCCCATAGATTCTAGCGCTACGATGCAAGCGTGACATTTCAAGTAGCAGTTGTAGGCGGAGGTAGCTGGGGGACAACGGTTGCCCACCTAGTATCTCATAACCTGCCGACAAAACTCTGGTGTCGGGATCCGGTAGTTGCCAGATCAATAAGGCAAAAGAATAGGAACATCAGGTATCTAGGGAAAAGCAAACTACATCCACAGTTGGATGCTTCAGTGGATCTAGAAGAAGTAGTGAATAACGCAAATATTATCTTGATGGCTATTCCATCGCAGAGTTTTAGAGAAGTCCTCCGACAGTTATTATCTTTCTCGAAACCTGTTACCCCGATTATTAGTCTCACAAAGGGACTTGAACAGAAAACCAACTTAACGATGACACAGGTCATCGCATCTGAGTCACCCGACAGGCCTACCGGAGTGCTAACAGGACCAAATTTAGCTGCCGAGGTACTTGCTGGAGATGCCACAGCAGCGGTGGTAGCAACGGAAAATGAATCTTTACGGGCTCAAGCATTCCAAGTTTTCTCAACAGAAACATTTAGGGTGTATACAAGCGAAGATGTGATTGGTTGCGAGTTAGGAGGAGCATTCAAGAATGTTCTTGCGTTAGCAGTAGGGATGACAACCGGCCTAGGCACAGGCGACAATACTAGAGCCGCTGTGGTTACACGAGGTTTAGCAGAATTAGCAAGATTAGGTAGCGCAATGGGTGGAGCAGCAGAAACCTTTTCCGGCCTCGCTGGGTTAGGTGACCTAGTAGCCACCTGCTTCTCTCCTCAAAGCAGAAATAGGTATGTTGGTGAGCAATTAGGTAAAGGACGAAAGACGATGGAAGTTCTCGCGGAGATGAATAATGTCGCAGAGGGCGTCGTAACGGCACCTGCAGTAAGTAACCTTGCAGCGGCGCATAAAGTAGAAACTCCGATTAGTGATCAAGTGACTGCTGTTTTGCAGGGCAAAACATCAGTAACAGATGCCTACGATATTCTGCTGATGAGGGAGCAACGATCAGAACGATAGCGGTTAAAATAATGACAGATGATGCGTAAGGTCAGAACGTAATGCCAGAACTCGGGATACTAGGAAATCATGTGATACTAGATCTAGACTCCTCTGGTAATCTCACTTGGCCTGGTGCCATCCCCAAAAGACTATGTTGGGGAGTAGGAGCAGATGATCGATGGCATTTCTCCGAAGAAAGAGCATCTATCAGGCAAAGTGTAGATAGCAATGAAATTACGACATTAACTCGCATGAGAGTTCCGGGAGGCGACATCACTCAGCGCGTTGAGGTGATCCCATGGGGCGGCCAAAGCGTAACGAAACTTGAGTTCTACAATGAGACACCCATTCCAGTAGCGATAAGCATAATGCTATTAAATTTTGGTCCAGTTGAGATTAATTCCAGAACCGTAAGTATTGATGCAAAGCCCGTTATCGCCTCCAGCAAAACCCCAAGAATGTTAATAAACGGTTTAGGATATCAAGATATAACTGACCGGATAGTGAATGCAGAGTTAGAAGATATAAGAACCAGTAAATTATCTACAAACAGCCCCAGTGATGACAGCGCTCTCATTTTCCCCCTCCCGCACTCAACAAAGCTTGAACTACTTATAAACAATGAGGATCTGGATAATCTCCCTGATATAGAACGCTCACCTTCGTTTAATGACGTCTCAAATGGTTGGCAAAAGCATTTTGAAAGTGGCATGGAAATACAAACCGACGATAACAGACTCACCTCGGTCTTAAACACAGCTAGAAGGCATCTTCTAATAGGGTCTGATCAGGAAATCGCTTCACGGTTTTGGAACGTAGACTCAGATGAGCCTGTGGTTCCACTTGCCGCTCTTGCTCTTATGGCGTGGGGACATACCGACTCAGCGAAGAAACTTATATTTAAGTACATGGAAAGCGCGCCAACGAATCTATTCAAAAATAGTGTCGATAAAGAGACACTTTATGCACTATGCCTTTGGCAGAAATATCTAGAGTTCTGCTCACAAGAAGAGGAATTGGAAGATATTATCCTTTGGATTAATGAAACTGTGCGTCAGCTTCTTGCATCGCTACCAGTCAAGCGAAAACTAAAAAAACGAGATATGACTCTAGAAATAGTTTCCTTGAGAGCAGCAATTGAAATCCTGACGTTCATGCAACAAAAGACACTAGCAACAGAACTTCAAAATCAACTTGTGAAGATCGAAGAGGTAATAGGGAGTAAAGAAAACCCCTCTCCATTTGAAAAATATACGGACTCTTACGAAATAAGTATCGAAACTCTGGGTGGGTATCTCCAAATCCAAGAAAATTCTTTGACTTTGGATCAAATTCTTTCCAAAGCTAACCCGACAGGGTCCCTAATCATGGGTTCAAGGCAGCAAGATCCTGTCTTCTCAGCTCTTTTCTTGCTGATAATTCGTGCAGGGTTTCTTCAAGAAAAAAAATTGCCGTCTGGAGAAAAACAAATTCAAGTTGCATCCTCGTATGATCTAGATTGGATCGGGGTTGGAATTCAAGTAAAGAACGCGCCTATCAGTTCCGGAATCATGGGATACGCAATCAGGTGGCATGGAACATCACCAGCGCTTTTATGGGAGGCCAATACTTCCACTAGAATTCAAATAAATGCTGAGAAACTGGATGAAAGCTGGTTTAGCAACGACCATATAGGCGAAACACTTCTCTCAAAACAAATACCAAAAGAGACTGCAGTATCAATCCATGCAAATACCAGTCTTCTGAAAAACCGGATAAGGCCTGACTCACCAGATGGTGGAACCTTTCAATAAGGACTCTTGATCGATTTTCAAGTTCAGCTAACCTCAGTATGTGTCAACTCCTCTAAGAAAAGTAAACAAACACAACGCTCCGACTAAGAGATTTGAACGCATTCTTTGGTCCGCCGGAAATAAACATGTTGTTGGAATTGACGAGGTCGGCAGAGGTGCAT
The DNA here is from genome assembly GCA_002500385.1 of Candidatus Neomicrothrix sp. UBA7828. Classification (GTDB taxonomy): domain Bacteria; phylum Actinomycetota; class Acidimicrobiia; order Acidimicrobiales; family UBA8592; genus UBA8592. The sequence goes on from DLTU01000130.1 coordinate 7,281, forward strand.
GGGCCGGGCCACTCACTATCGCAGCAGCCGTTATCCCCAAAGACAAAAGACTTTATAAGGTGCGAGATTCAAAAGCCCTCAACGAGAAAGAAAGAGAGTCATTATACGACTCCATAACTGATTGGTGCTCGCACTGGAGCGTCGGACATGCCACAAACCAAGAATGCGACGAATTCGGGATGTCGCATGCCCAAAAGCTAGCAACAAAGCGAGCCCTTAGATCACTCAACATAGATATAGACCATGCACTAATTGATGGAAAGTGGGACTTTGTTGGAGAAATTACCGGCAAAGCAAATAGAACAATGATTATCAAAGGCGATGCCAAGTGTTTATCAATAGCCACTGCGTCTATCCTGGCGAAGGTTACGAGGGACCGGATCATGAAAGAGCATCACAAATCATTCCCAGACTTCGCATTCGAATCAAACAAGGGATATCCATGCCCAAAGCATAAAAAAGCTTTACACGAATCAGGCCCAACACCGCTGCATAGAATTTCATGGAAATACATGAAAGACACTCCATACGCTCAAGCTCCTACCCCTAGAAAAGATCCAGCTCAAAACACTTTATTTTCATAACGATGCAATGATTCTAAGTTCATTGTTTACATGTCGACATGCCACTCGGTGAACAGCTACGATCACAATATGGGTCAGCCAGTCACAGTCATTCAAAAATCAGTCACAAAACCCGGAGTGCTCCGGTTTGAAATCAACCGAAGTATTACTGGGATGGACCACGAACGATACTCCATTGAACAAGAGATATTAGGAAAGCGACCGCCAGACGAACTGGCCAAAGCGTTATTCAATTTGGGTGGAATAGAAAAAATTCATATGAACAGCAATGTCATAACAATAGATCAAGCAAAAGGACAGATTAATCCAGCGGACATAGTTAAAACAATCAAAGAAATGTTCACGTATTATCTGCCCGGTGTAGAAGTTCCTAGTTTTGAAACAGCCACAGAAGGATAAACTTTAACAAACACCAAAAGCTGTACATGGGGGCGTAATGACAATCGCAAGGATCACCGAGGTAATATCAACATCAACAATCAGTTTTGATGATGCCATCAAAAAAGGAATTGAAAGAGCCGCCAGAACACTAGATAATGTTGATGGAGCCTGGGTCCTAGACCAAAAGGTCACAGTAGAAAATGGATCAATCTCTGAGTTCGAAGTGACTCTAAAAATTACGTTTGTTCTAAACGACTAAAGTGCACAAAACTACAATCAAAGTTCGGTTTAACGAATTAGACTCCTACGGTCACGTAAATCATTCCAACTACCTTCACTATTTTGAAGAAGCAAGAATTTCAGCTATGGCCGAAATAGGCAAGAGCATTGATCAACTGCTCGATGAAGGTTTCCTTCTAGTTGTGGCACAAATTGAAACCCGCTTCTTAGCTCCTGCCTACCTTTCAGATAGCCTTTTGATTAAAAGCGGAATAACGCAAACCAGAGGAGCCTCAGCACAATGGTTTCAGAAAATAACAAAAGATAAAACTGTTATAGCTATTCAAAATACGCGTGTCGGGTGCATAACAACACAAGGTAAGCCATGTAAATTCCCTGAAGAACTAAGACAAGCAATCAAAGAACTATTGGTTACTGAAGGGTCAACAGACTAAACACCACTCCGGTCTGCTTCTTGTACAGTTTGAGAACCCATATCAACAAAACGACTATTTCTATCTGCAATGCTCTCTCCAGCAGCGTCCACAACAAGAACAGCCCCGTTTGTAAAGCTGGCTTCATCCGATGCCAAGTAAAGAACTGCATTAGCGATATCCTCTGGCGTACCAGCGCGACGTAAGGGATTATTCGCACCAATAATTTTGGATGCTTTATCTAAATCCTGATGGTCACCAGTAACAAGTCGCGCCGTTAAACCCGAGACTGTCCCACCTGGTGCAATCACATTACAGCGAATACCGTGCGGACCTAATTCTGTAGCCACTGATTGTGATAAACCAACGACTGCATGCTTAGCGGCGGTGTAGACGTGAGGCCCCAAACCGGCTCGAACTCCCGCAGTTGAAGCAGTATTGATGATTGAGCCAAATCCTTGATCTTGCATAACCTTAGCAGCATGCTTAATCCCATAGAACACACTATTGAGCAAGACATCAATAGTACGTAACCAGCCATCGCGCTCAATATCGGCAATAGGGCCAACTGAACCCAAAATTCCGGCATTATTAAACATGACGTCAAGTTTCCCGAACTGACTCACCGCAAAATCTACGCACGCTTTCACTTGATCTTCGTCAGCAACATCAAGTGTGAAAGGGACAGCGTTGTCGCCTAGCGAAATCGCAAGAGACTGCGCTAAATTCTCTTGAATATCAGCGACAACACACTTGGCACCCTCCTCAACAAAGCGCCGAACAGTGCCTTCCCCAATGCCGCTGGCACCACCGGTAATGATCGCTACCTTTCCTTCAACTCTTCCGCTCATTCCAATCCTCATCTCCCATAAATATCTAGCCGAACCTACTGCTCAAAACGCCTTTATGCATTTCTACAGGTGGATTATCGGCACAAAACAAGTGTAAGTTATTCCTTGTGCTAAGTGACTACAGAATGATGACAATCCATGCTCATCCAGACGACGAATCGTCCAAAGGGGCGGGATCTGTTGCTCTCTACTCCGACGCAGGTGTAACAGCTACCTTAGTTTGCTGTACAGGAGGAGAAGAGGGTGACATCCTGAACGCTGCAATGGATAGACCAGAAATTAAACAAAATTTAGCAAAAGTCCGACAAGAAGAACTAGCAGAAGCTGCCAATATCATTGGATATAAGCGTGTCCATTACCTTGGATACCGAGATTCAGGAATGCCAGATACCGAAGCAAATGCAAACCCAGATTGCTTTGCAAATGCTCCGCTTGATGAAGCGGTAGGCAGGCTCGTCAGAATTATTAGAGAAGAGAAACCCCATGTCATAGTGACATATCCCGACGACCAACAAGGCTACCAACACCCAGATCACCTAAAAGTCTTTGACATCAGCTTGCCAGCTTGGGAGGCTGCAGGTGATCTATCAAAGTTTCCTGACCTAGGAGAACCATGGACTCCATTGAAGCTGTACTACACGACTTGGAGTCGTGCGCGTGTCGAAGCACTGCATAACATGTTTATCAAACTGAAGATTGAATCCCCATTCAATGAAGCATGGTTTGACCGGCCATCACAAGATCACCGAATTACTACAAAGATTGACGTGTCACAGTTCTCTCAACGAAGAACAGACGCTCTTCTAGCGCATGCGACACAGGTTGACCCTAACTCCCCATTTTGGTTTGGTCTACCATCAGAAAAATCTGCTGAAGCATACCCATGGGATGACTATATTCTAGCTTTCAGTAGAGTAGGGCCAATAGACAAGGAATCAGATCTTTTCGAAGGAGTAGAATGAGGGATCTCTTTACCGAGGAATGGATGAAAACATTAAAACAACTGGGATCAGACTTGCCCTCAATAGATATATCCATCACATGTCAATACGAAATATCTGGCGCACCTCAGGGAAAAGTTCGGTACTACATTGAAATTGAAAAGGGGAAAATAGCCGACGCAGAATTAGGAAAACACCCTTCGCCAAACTGTTCCATATCAACAACATACAAAGAAGTATCTTCCATTTTGCAGCAAGAAAAGTCATTAGCAGCTTCATTTATGCAAGGGAACTTTAAAATCGATGGGGAATATGAAAAGTATTTACTCACAATGAGCGCCATTAGATCAACAAAGGAATGGCTAAATATGCAACAGGCCCTGATGACTCTTTAGTTGATGAACGTCGTTTAGCTTGTTGACCTATGCCGCATTCAATAGTTCAGCGAGCCGTCTCCGACCTTCCTGCAGAGCCTTCCTCGAAGCTGCTAGGCCTCGCTTGGCGGCCTCTTTATCAGTATTGGTTAATTGCCAACTAGCATTACCTGTTTCAATGAGAGTTAATTGTTTTTGCATACTTTCATTGTTCAGCATGGGTGTGACAATTCTATTCTCACCCTCTTTTCTTCTATCTTTGTCATAAGTCTTCAGACCCTAGTAACCTTCCACAAGGACAAGGAGATAAGTCATGACTATTAAGAAAGTAGCTGTAATCGGTGGCGGAACAATGGGCTCCGGAATTGCAGAAGTAGCAGCAAAATCGGGATGTGATACCATCGTTGTAGAAATTGATGCTTCACTGGCCGAACAAGCTCAAAAGAAATTAGAAGTAAGCACAGAAAAGGCAGTGTCAAGAGGAAAGATGACCGATGAAGATAGGTCAGGGCTTCTTGAAAGAATATCGTTCACAACAAGCTTCGGCGAACTTGCGGACCGAGATCTTGTTATCGAGGCAGTCGTAGAATCTCCGGTAGTCAAAGCATCTGTATTCAAAACACTTGATGAAATTGTCCAGAAAGATGGCATTCTCGCTTCAAACACATCTTCAATTTCTATAGGAGAGATAGCAGACTCCACTAACCGTGGGCCGCAAGTGCTTGGGATGCACTTTTTTAACCCAGCTACTGTGCAACCTTTAGTTGAATTGATCGCCTCTGAAGTTACCTCCGATGCGACGCTAGACAAAGTAGAAACCTTCACTCGAGAGGTTATGGGTAAACACCCAATCCGAACTATTGACCGTGCCGGATTTGTAGTTAACCGCCTTTTGGTACCTTATTTGCTTCAAGCGATGCATATGTTCGATAGAGGGCAAGCGTCAAAAGAAGATATTGATGCAGGCATGAAATTTGGTTGTGCTCATCCACAAGGCCCTCTTGAGTTATCAGATCTTATCGGCCTAGACACTCTCCAATTAGTAGCTGAGGTGCTCTACGATGAATTTAAAGAACCTACTTACGCACCACCCCCTATTCTGAAACGTATGGTAACTGCAGGGCATCTAGGAAGAAAAACCGGAAAGGGTTTCTACACATATGAATAGGCAATTAAATGGGTAACTACGCAATGACAGTGCCTTTGCCCATGTCACTAAATAATCAGCGAGAGGGCTTTAGAAAGCTAGTTGAACTCGGGTATAAAGAGGTTTGGTCCTCAGAAGCTAATGGCCCTGATGCTTTCATGCCGCTTGTTCTAGGCGCTGTTCACGCTCCAGAATTGAGACTAGGAACTGCCATCGTCCCTGCTTTCACCAGAGGCCCGGCGTTAATGGCACAATCAGTCGCGACGATGGCTGCCATCGCTCCCTCGCGTTTCGTCTTAGGTATCGGATCTTCATCAAACGTTATAGTTGAATCTTGGAATGGAATACCTTTCCAGGAGCCTTATAAAAAGACGCGCGACCTCGTACGATTTCTTAAAATCGCATTAACTGGCGAAAAGGTCGATGCAGAATTTGAAACTATGAAAGTAAAAGGTTTTCGGTTAGGAATGCCACCACCAACTGAAAGAGTACCAATTCTTGTTGCAGCTCTAAGGGAGGGAATGCTTCGTCTGGCAGGACAAGAAGGGGATGGCGCAATCATTAACTGGTTATCTGCAGGTGATGTGAAAACTGTTTCTAAAATAGTCCACGATCAAGGCCCCAAAAAAGAAATAGTTGCACGAATATTCGTTTGCCCCAACGAGGATTCGGAAACAGTTCGACTACAAGCCAAAAGGGCAATAGCGTCTTACCTTAACGTTCCCGTCTATAGGAAGTTTCACGAGTGGCTAGGAAGGTCAGATGTCCTTGGAGACCATTGGAAACTATGGGATAGCGGTGACCGTGCGGCCTCTCTTGAAGCAATGCCAGACAGTGTTGTTGACGAATTAATAGTTCATGGGACTCCAAAGCAATGTCGTGACCATATTGATCAATATATAGAAAATGGAGTTACGACTGCTGCGTTGATGGTAATGCCGTTTGGTGGCATTGACCCATACCAAGCAATTGAAGACCTTGCTCCAAGGTGAGCTTATTTTTTGAGAATGGTTTGCAAAAGGCGCTGCAGATGCGGAAAAATTAAAGTAGTTTCATATAAATTGAACGGAGTTCAGAATGGAAATGTCTCAAAGCGTTAATCAAGCTCTTGATTTAATTGACGAACAACTAGAGCGAGTCCAAAGTAGGGAAATTATCTCTTCTGGTGAAGTGAGCGATCTATTGCTTGATATCCGCTTAGCACTAATGCAATTTGAATCTGTAGAAAAGCACCCAGCCTCCGCTGTTTAGCCCTATCTCCTTGTTTTGAATAATTTCGTGAAAATCATCCCTACCGCTGCTCCGGCTATAACATCCGACGCATGATGTGCCCTGACATGGATTCT
>DLTU01000130.1:13944-18071 GCA_002500385.1 Candidatus Neomicrothrix sp. UBA7828
GAGAGAATTGTTGCGGCAAGGACGGCTGAACTTGCATGGCCACTGGGAAAACTAGACGTTTGAGGTTTCCTGACTCTATGTGGGTGCGTTCGGGAACCCATGTCAGGTCTACTTCGCCTGAAGAGCCTTTTCAAGCCTTGATTCACTAGTAAGGATTCCGCTCCAAGTAGAAGAGATAATTCGAGAATAGATCCTCTTCGACCTGGATTATTTATTCGGCGGGCAAGATTGAGCATATGCCAAATCACGCTAAAATCTCCAACAGCAGAAGCCGTGTAAAATACGCGATTTAGATTTTCATAGGAGCGGAGGTACTCCCACCCTGTATCAACGGCGAGGTCAAAGTCATCAACTGAAGTTGGAAGTGAAATATTAATTGGTTCACTCATTCGTTGTCTCCAATAAATAGTAATTCTTCGTCCTCTGCTGCTACCTTACGTTCGTTAGCTTGATAAGCGCCGTCATTGCTCAGCGATCCCAACTTCCATCTATCGGGGGTTAATACTAAAGCTCTTGGATAGTCCTCAAAAAGCCACCGAGCGAAGTTGCGTCTAGTCCAGCTATTCATATTTGCTATTTTGATCGCTAGTTCGGTCGCCACAGATGATGTCAGGAGAGATTGAAGTTGACCTGCGAATTGATGATCTCTTGATAAGGCTTTATCAAGAGATAAATGGTAATGCGACCTTGCCTGAGGAGCATCATAAGGCCCTGCCTTTGTAAGCGCAGAAGCAGCTAGTCTCCCAGATTGTAAGGCTTGCGCTATCCCCTCTCCAGTCATAGGGTCAGCTATCCCAATAGCATCCCCTGCGAAAAGTACTCGCCCACTGGTAGCTTCGAGTTCCTTCATTCTTGTGGGAATAGGCCACGCTTTGTGGGTGCCCTCTGCAATTGCCTCATTCCCCAAAATTTCCCTGATATGAGGCCTTGTCAAAATATCCTTCCATAACCTTCCCATATCTTTAAGCTTATGATTACGGTCTCGCAAGATACCAAAACCCACATTTGCACGTTGGCCAGGAAGTGGGAATAGCCAAACGTACCCGGGAAGTAAATCTGGCTCGAACCAAACAGTTAAATGTTGTGCGTTAGGCCCGGTATTGGCAAAATATTGTCTGAAAGCATGCCAGTCACCTCGGTATCCCTCTATTCCGTTATTCACTGCTTTGCGAACGCTGGACCACATCCCATCAGCTGCAATCACATATCGCGCTAGAATGCCCGTCCCATCAGTGGTCTCAATTTTTACGAAATCGTCAAATTGTTCAAGGTTAGAAAATCCGAGAGGGCTTAATAACTTTGCTCCCTCAGATGTAGCAAGTTCAAGTAGCTGATGATCAAGTTCAATTCTAGGTGCTATCGCAGCGAACTGACCTTTTCCTTCCGGTAAGGGGAGCACTGTTCTTTCCCCTTTCGGTGAGTAAATGATTGCGTCAGTCACAGCATTCCAACTTGTAATTGATTCCGGGCGTAAACCAAGCTCATCAAGAATTCTTAAAGCGTCGGTCGTTAACCCATCTCCACAGCACTTATCTCTAGGGAAAGCAGCTTTGTCTAGAATTATGACACTTAGGCCATGCCGGCATAAATCAATAGCCGCAGCGCAACCGGCAGGTCCAGCCCCAACGATAATCACATCAGTGGAAAGGTAATTTTCCATCACAATTAAAGGCTATCTGCAAGAAAGAATTCCTGCTCACGTGGTGACCTATTCCCCGTTTGCGGGTGTTGGTTCGGGTGTTGGTTCGGGTGTCGGTTCGGGTGTTGGTTCGGGTGTTGGTTCGGGTGTTGGTTCGGGTGTTGGTTCGGGTGTTACTGAGTTTGAGGGTTCAGAACTTTCACTCTCTCCTTCAGAGTTGATCGCTATTACTGAGAAGGTAAACGATTGGCCGACCTCTAATCCTGTAAAGGCGCAAGATGATAAAGGTGGAATAGCTGAACAAATTTCCCCGCCCGGGTCAGCAGTAACAATATACTCTTCAATCGGGAAATACTCAGTAATGTCGAAGTCACCTTCTGGCTCCGGGTTTTCCCAAGAGACGGTAACGGTATCTCCGTCAAGGTCTGCCTCTACTTCAATTGGTGCGTCTGGCGGACGAGGGTAAGTTGGTTCTCCATCACAATCAATTCCATTTTCTGGTTGATAGCGGGCCGTAAATTCATCTAATGTCTCCATTTGGTCTGGGGTGGTTCTTCGCCTAACAGTTTCAATAATTTCACATTCCTCGAACATCCGAAATTTCTGTTCGGCAACTTCTACGTCAAAATATTTTGTTGAATACAGGCTTACGCTTACAGATGTATGTGTCCAGGTAGGCCAGATAAGAATGGGATAAGGCGTGGTATTCCTAACTTTTACATCTGGGGATGGCCAAGAGATAGTGGATTCAATGCCTTTCCTTCCAGCAAAATCGGTGTACCTTTGAAACCAAATCGTATGCGGGAAATAGGCTTCAATCTCCAACCCAGCGTAGAAAGAGGCCTGAAAAAAGGTTGTCGCAAATTGTGATATTCCTCCTCCAACATCCTCAGTAAGCTCACCATTGACTATTACTCCTGCTTCAACAAAGCCTTTAGGCTCTGTTCGCTCTCCCACAGTGTTATTCAATGAGATCGCTTCGCCGGGCCTGATAACTTTTCCTTGCATTAGTTCAGCAAATCTTTGGATATTAGCTACCCTGCTAGCGCAACAAGGGTGATGGGTTGTAGCTTTCGAAATCAACTCGGTTACTCCATAGGCACTCAATAATTCGTCAGTACCATCTGATGCATCAATCAATTCCAGATTAACGACTTGCTGGCTCTGGTTAATTGCATCAATTATCAAGTCTGGAGAATCACTTGAGCAACAGGCTTTTGCGCTCAAATTTAAGATCTTGAGTTCCCCGTTCTCAACGGAAAGTTCTGGCTCATCAGCGCTATCAGCGACAATGCCCCCTAGTGCTGTATTGATTGATTCAGTGATCTTAAATTTGTCGAAATCGTAATCAGGTCTGCCCTCATTCAGCGTAAAACGAAGCCAATTTCGAATTTCTTGCGGTGAGAAATTATAAGTTCTTGACCCCACCGACACAGCCAAGCCACCCTCAGTAAGATCGTTAACAGACTGTGCAAAATCCTTTGCTTGGGAATCGGTCAAATCAGGCATAATATCCCTGGCCCTGACGTCCACTTCTATCGGATTTTTACCTGCGCGAGCAGCCTCCAGCACATCATCTTGGATGGTATCAAGATTGAACGCTTTCGCTGGTATTCCCGGTAACGAGACAACAATCCCTTCCTCCACTTTCCACTTAGGTTCAATCGGAACAGGCTGTTCGGACACAATAGTGCTTATCAATTGTTGGGATAGTTCAGAAGATAAAAGAACCACTACATTTGACGACCTACTCGTGAAAAGACTCTTCGCCCATCTGAACGGTTCCGTAATCAAACTTCCATCGCCAACTTGAAGAATCAGTTCTGCTGAAGCAAGAGGATCAAGCGAAATACCAACATCACCGGCAGTCGTTTCAACTTCTCCATCTGGAGTTTTAATTATTACAGGGGTCGAGGAGTAGGTCGACGAAATATTCTCAAGTACTACTGATAGCTCGGTGGGCGATAAACCGGAAACATCATAACCTGACACAGAAACATTTCTTGCAACTTTACCTTCAAAACGTGCACTGTCAACGGCCCATATTGCCACTAAAGCAGTGAGGAATGTCAACACCATAACAAAAAAAATCTTGAAGGGAGAACTACCAAAAATTAGCGAGAGTGTTGAGTCACTTTTAGATTTTGCTCGCTTTGGCTTCTGAGCTGCAGATGTTTTTTTCGAAGACACTATGCTCTTACAATACTTTATTATTCAACTAGAAATGAATCAGTATCTACTTGAATACTAGAAAAGGCGAAGGGTATCGGATTGCAATCCCCTCAATTCATCGTAATCAATTTCAACAGTTCCAATTTTCCTATCTTTCGCAAGTGTCTTCGCTTGCGGAGCTATTTGCTGAGCTGCGAAGATCCCACGCACTGGTCTCAATTTTGGATCTTTGTTTAAATATTCAAGGTAACGTGCGAGCTGCTCTACTCCGTCAATACCACCCTTGCGCTTTATCTCAACTGCTACCGCAATTCCA
>DLTU01000130.1:18456-19635 GCA_002500385.1 Candidatus Neomicrothrix sp. UBA7828
CTTAGTGTTAGTCCTTTTTCCAGACTTTCCGGATTCTCGGAAAGTAATTCTTGAAGGTGAGCTTCAACTCCATCTTTGGTCAACCCTGGATCATCGCCAAATTCATGAGAAGTATCAGAAAAGATTTCTCCAATCTTGATCCGAAGTTTCTCCCCCTTGGGATTGGTAACTACCCACTCCTCAGGAGATTCCGTAATCCTATTGGGTGCGTTCATCCACATTAAGGGCTTATAAGCGCCACCATCTGCATGTATGGCGACACACCCATCTGATTTACTTAATATCAGTCTTTTAGCTGAAGGAAGGTACGCCTCGAGCCTGCCCTCGTACGATACAGAGCACTGGAGTATGATTATCCGCATCTTGAGACTCTAGCCTAAAAGCACTAGTTGAAAGCAGCTAGAGCGCTATCTGCTAACTCTTTGCGACAAATTAAAAGGTCAGGGATGTATGTGTCACTCTGATTGTAAACAAGAGGTGATCCATCTAATCGTGATGCATGCAAGCCGTTCGACAGCGCAACTGCCACGGGAGCGCAACTATCCCATTCATATTGACCACCAGTGTGAACATATATGTCTGCATCGCCTGAAACTACCGCCATTGCTTTCGCTCCTGCAGAACCCAAGTGAATTATTCTGCCTGATAGCTTTTCGGCAATTATTTTGGCAGCTGGACCGGGTCTCGTCCGGCTACAAATCACTCGTACTTCAGAAATCTCTTTATGGATGGTTGGCTTATCATTGCTGCAGAATGTAGTCCCGATACTTGGTATTGCAACGGCCCCTACCGTTGGGATTCCGTTCTCTGAAAGAGCAACATGAACTGCCCAATCTGTGCGACCGGCTTCTTCAAACTCTCTTGTCCCATCAAGGGGGTCTATAATCCAGACACGATCTGAACTGAGCCTTTCGAGATTGTCCTCTTGTTCCTCTGAAAGTATCGCATCATTTGGGGAAACATCACTGATGATCTTGTATAACAATTCATGAGATTTTTTATCAGCTATTTTTCCCAAAGTCTCTGGTGCAATTTGAGTATTCTTTGCTGAATCTCTCAACAATAAAAGCAACTGACCTGCTAACGTTGCGGATTCCTTCGCGAGTGTGTGATCAGATTCAGTAGCCATATAGATTAATTTCAGATAGATCTGCGTCTGTGAGGAGGAATTTGGGTCTG
>DLTU01000130.1:19960-20121 GCA_002500385.1 Candidatus Neomicrothrix sp. UBA7828
CGGATTCAGTAGGCATTGATTATGTCACGCTGATCTATTCATCACGTCTTTTGCGTAGCTTCTTTGAGTGCTCCTCAAGTTTTTTTCGTTGCGTCTTGCTGAGGCTATTGATACCTGATTCAGCAACTTGATCTAAAATTTTGTCAATTTCGTGCTCAGCG
>DLTU01000177.1:0-2243 GCA_002500385.1 Candidatus Neomicrothrix sp. UBA7828
AGCGGAAATTGCATCTATCAGTTACTGAGATTCTCAGGTCTTTATGGATCCTATTATGGGTATCAATGAGCTTTGAAGTCATATATTGCTATGTTAGCGGGAGAGATCAATCTAGGAAAAGAAATTCTAATGTTGAGCCTTGAGTAACGCCATTTCCATCTGGCAGGATTGCTAGGGCGTTAGCTCCAGCCATCCCTGTTAACTGGTGTGAGCCCTGATGCCCTGCGGACTGGATCTTGGGCGCACCCTCACCTACATCGGCTGACACTCTGAAGAAATGTGTTTTCCCATCTGGTTTCCTTATGAAGTCCTGTGTAGCTTCTCCTTCAAAGATGGTGCGATAAGGTTTGCTATTCCCTGACATTTTCCTTAATGCTGGGCGAGCAAAAAGCTCATAAGAGACCATCGACGATACGGGGTTACCTGGTAAGCCGAAAACCGGAAGTTCATTTACTATGCCGAAAGCTAAAGGTTTTGCAGGCTTAATTGCAACTTGCATCCATCTCATTTCGCCCAGTCTATTCAAGACAATCTTTACGTAATCAAAGTCTCCCATGCTGACACCTCCGGTTGTGACCAGTGCATCGCAAGTACCTTGTGCCTTCTTTATTGTTTTTTCAATTTCCGCTTCACTATCTGGTATCAAACCGAAATCAATTGTTTGGAATCCATCTCTTTCAAGAAGTGCTAATAGCGAAAATCTGTTTGAGTCTCTTATTTGCCCCGGCTTGAGTGGTTGAGAGCCTTCAATGAGTTCATCCCCAGTTGAGAAGATGCCTACTGTTGGAGTTCGTACAGTTGCGATTTGATAAATCCCCAAACTTGCGAGAAGACCAAGATGAGCAGCGTTGAGAGATGTACCTTCAGGTATAACTAAATCTCCGGGTTCTAGATCTTCGCCACTTCGTCTAATATGTTGCCCTTCGGAAACTTCTTCCTTTATTGTTACGACCAATTCATTTTCCTTTTGTTCGGTCCTTTCAACCATGACTACTGCGTCTGCACCATCGGGGATGGGTGCACCTGTCATGATCTTTGAACATTCTCCTGATTGAATAGTGAAGGTGGGTGGTTTTCCTGCGGCTATAGTCTCAAGCACTGTGAGCGATATGGGTGCTTCTTGAGCCGCACCTTTCGTGTCGATAGCTTTTACTGCATAACCGTCTACAGCCGTGTTATCAAAGGGAGGAATGCTTTCATTGGACATTATGGGTTCAGTTATGACTCTGTTTCTTCCTTGTAGAAGATGCACATTTTCACTAGCTAGAGTTTCCATGCTCTTCATAACATGGCTTTGGGCGTCCTCTAACGAAATCATGAATTCATGCTAACAAATGTTGGGGCATGCCGGACACTTGCTTTCTCCAACGAGGGACTATCATGATGAAGTGACTTGGTGGTATTTCTTAATTCCTGTGAGCTATGCCTTTGGGGTCTTCCCTACTGCGCAATTAGTTGCAGGTTTATTAGGTCATGATCCCACTGAGGAGGGCTCCGGGAACCCTGGAGCTTCAAACGTGTATAGAGTTGCTGGTGCGAAAGCAGGAATTCTCGTCTTAGCGGGAGATTTGATCAAAGGCTTTACCCCAGCATTGGCTTGCTATTTGATCGATGGAAGATTTCTTGGTTTGTTAGCTGGTGTTAGTGCCATGCTCGGCCACATATTTCCAGTAACTAGAAAGTTCTCTGGTGGTAAAGGGGTAGCTACGATTGGTGGTGTCGGAATCGCCTTATATCCATTGGTTGCAATCATCGCTGTTGTGATTTGGTTTCCTATTATGAAATTGTTTCGTAAAGCGTCTGTAGGTTCACTTGTTTTAATAGGGATCTTCCCAATCGGAGTTTTGATTAGCTCATCTGGATCCCTGAAAGAGTTTTGCGTTTCATTAGGAGCCTCTCTAATTGTATTGTCAAGACATGGTGAGAATATTCAGCGTTTAATTAGCGGCGACGAACAAGCAATTGATTAGTTGAATCTTCCTGTAGAGTTTTCTTTTGAGAAACTATTACAGTTTTGCATTTATTAATGGAGATTGAGGATGCCAACGTACGACTACCGATGTGAAGCATGTGAAAATATTTTTGAAGTTTTTCAGTCTTTCTCTGAGGACCCACTCTCAAAATGCCCCGAAAATGATTGTGGCGGAGCAGTTAAAAAGATATTTTCTGCGCCCGGAATCTCATTCAAAGGTTCTGGATTTTATAAAAATGATAGCCGGTCTAAATCGTCATCGTCATCGTCA
>DLTU01000177.1:2586-8085 GCA_002500385.1 Candidatus Neomicrothrix sp. UBA7828
TCGTCAGAGTCATCGTCATCGTCATCGTCATCGTCATCGTCCAAGTCAACTAGTTCGGATTCTTCTGGTTCAGACTCCAAAACTAAAGATGCAAGCCCAAGTACTTCAAAAGGCTCTTCTACCGCAGACTAAAAGTACCCGATGGAAATCAAAATTATGACTGAGAACCCAATAAATAATCTGTAGTAACCAAATATTGCAAAGCTTCTTTGTTCAAGCCACTCAACCATAAATCGCACTGATATGACAGCTGCTACAAAAGCAACGAACAAACCTATTAGCGGCGTTGCATAACCGAAACTATCGATAACTCGCTGACCATCAGTTCCTAATTCAAAAACTGTTGCTGCAGTTAGTGTTACGAAGCCGAGAATGAAACTAAACTCCACTGCAGCTTTCAAAGACAACCCAACGAGCACAGCGGCGATAATAGTTACGAGGCTCCTACTCACACCAGGCCATAACGCAAGGGCTTGCACAAGTCCGATCAGGAAAGCTTTTTGTGCCGTCAGCTCTTCGAGTCTTTTACCAGACCGGTTAAAAATATTTTGTCGGTCAATGACGAGAATACATACCCCCCCTAGCACCCATGCTGCCGCTACGGGCCAGAGGCTATATAAATTATCTTTAACGAAATCCGCCGCGACTAAACCAATTGCTGCAGTTGGGACAACAGCCGCTATGAGGCTTCCCACCATCTTTTTGCCCTCGGAGTTCCTTCCGAAAAGGCCTTGGATCATTTGTAGTAAACGTTGACGATAAAGAATTGCAACGGCAAATATTGCTCCTATTTGGATACTTATGATGTAACTATCTATGGCTTTTCCCGAGAGTTCTGTCTCTCCTACGTTCAGAATTTCCTTAGTTATGAGTAAATGCCCAGTTGAACTAATTGGAAGAAATTCGGTAAGGCCTTCCACAATTCCAAAAATGGCGGCTTTCCAAATTGATAATGGCTCCTCTGGAAGTGCTTTATCTAACCCAAATGCTGGGTTAGCTATTAATAGGGATAACCCAATAGCCATAAACACTAATGTGATTAATCCTTTAATATTTTTCTGCTTCGAGGGTGCCGACTTCATCAGTCTCCTTATCTTAGGATCCTAGATGGGTTAGTGAGTTATGTGTTATCAGACACCAGAAACTGTGACGTCAGCTACGACAAGACTAACTCCAGATGCCCTCATAGGTAACCGTTCAAGATCGTTTCCTACATCAAGCACTTCCAAAAGCATTCGTTGAAGTGTCGAGGCAATGGTTATCTCCCTAACCGGTTCTGACAATTGTCCCTCTTTGATCAGTAACCCTTCGGCTCCAGCAGAGAAATCTCCGCTGACGGGATTAACTCCTGAGTGAAGACCGGAGACTCCCTGTATCAAAATTCCATCATCAATCCCGCCGATTAGCTCTTGTTGTGACCTAGTTCCGGGAACAAGGGACAATGCGCGTGCCCCAACCCCAGGAGACGAATTATAGCTACGAACAGCTGATCCAGTTGATTGGGTTCTCATTGACCTTGCAGTGTAAGAGTTATGCAAGAACGTGTTAAGGACACCTTGATCTATGAGCACATTTCGCCTGCTTGCAAGTCCCTCTCCATCAACTTCCGTCGCAGTGAACGCGTCCGGATCTGTTGGGTCATCAATTAAAGTAAGTATTTCTGCCGCTATTTTTTCATTTTCCCTATCAGCAAAAAGTGAACGCCCTTTAAGAAGAGATTCTCCACTAAACGTGGAACCAATTATTCCAAGAAACTGGGCGGTTACATAGGGGTCTAACACCACTGTTTTACGACCTGATGATGCTTTTTGAGCCCCTAACATTCGGGTCGCGCGTTCGGATGCTAATGACCCAGCTTTTTCAATTTCAAGTTTTGCGGGATCACGACCTACGGAATAACCAAAACCCGTCTGCATGTCTTTCCCATCAGATGCAAGCGATGAGCCGGCAATGTAACAACCACCATCGTAACTTGATCGTCTGATACCACTCGATGTAACTATTGCGCTTGCTGAAATAGAGTCGACATATTCTGATGACTCCACCCCCACTATCCGCTCGTCTGATTGGATTATGTATTTTTCTAATTCCTTGGCGAGGGCGATCTTGTTTTCAGTAGCAAATTCTTTCAATGCTGGGTTATAAAGATCTAAGGAAATTGGCTCAATGTTATCTGGTTCAGCGATTTGAAGCATTTCATCAAAGGTTCCAAATGTTGCATTATCTCTTGCTTCTGAAAGGGTTTCCTTAAGAATTTCCATGTCAAGTGAACCGGCGTAAGCCATTCCCTGCCGTCCATCTTGGATGACTCTAATACCAACTCCTTGAGATTCTGAGGCAGTAAACGACTCTAATTCTCCTTTGTAGACCCTAATGTCTGTCTCTTGATCATGGACAGCGATAACTTCTATTTGTTCATTAGAAGCACTTAGAGCGATAACCTCATCTGCTATGGCAAGTAACTTTTCTTCCATTTTTTATGCCGCAGTTCCACCAACGGTCAAACTTTGGACTCGCAAGGTTGGTGTTCCATCTCCGACTGGCACTCCTTGACCGTCTTTGCCACAAGTACCTGGGGACCCCATTGCGAAATCGTTCCCTAGGGCATCTATTTGATTGAGGACTTCCGGTCCGTTCCCTATTAGATTCCCTTCGCGTATTGGTGCAGTAACTTTCCCATCTTCGATTAAGTACGCTTCGGTCATTCCAAACACAAAATCGCCAGTGGCTGTGTTGACTTGCCCCCCTCCGAGATGAGCTACATATACTCCTTGCTTTGTATCGGCGATGATGTCTGCTGGATCAGTCTTTCCATTCGCAATATATGTGTTAGTCATACGAACCATCGGTAGCACCATATAACTCTGCCGCCTACCATTACCACTGCTATTTCGCCCCTCGGATCGTGATCGTAATCCATCCCACATGTAGTCCATTAATATTCCATCCTGAATTAATGTGTTCTTTTGAGCTGGATGACCTTCGTCGTCTATTGCGAAGGCACCCCATTCTTTAGCCATAGTTCCATCATCGATTAGTGTCACCAGTTCGCTTGCAACTTGCTCACCGGTTCTCTCGGCAAATACGGACGCTTGTTTTTTGACTAGATCAGCTTCCAATCCGTGGCCACATGCTTCATGGAATAGGACTCCACCGCCGCCAGAGCCAATGACTACTGGCATTGCCCCGCTGGGAGCGGGTCTCGCGTTTAATTTCGTTAATGCTCTTTGGGCTGCCGTTTCCGCTAATTCCTCAATGTCATATTCATCAAATAGCTCAAACCCTATAGGTCTCCCTGTAGATTCTCTCCCCGTTTGCATCCCAGCATCCCCCGTAGCAACACATGCAACTGAAAATAGAGTCCTGACTTGATCGTCAGAGGCGTATACTCCATCGCTATTTGCCACAAGAATACGGCGGCGTGAGTCCCCATACCTTGCAGACACTTGAGTTATTGATTTACTTTGACTTCGAGCTACTTCGTCAGCTCTTTTTAACAACTCCACTTTTTTTATCTTTTCGACTGTTTCAGGAAGGACGAGAACAGGGTTTGGGGATGGGGCGCTTGACGCTGTTAATTTATTTGCTGAACCAGCACCTCCATTACTGCGCGCTGCGGCAGCGGCTGACCTCGCAGCTTCTAGAAGCCCTTGTGTGCTTAGATCAGCTGTGTGAGCAAAACCGGTTGTTTCTCCAACAACGACTCGTATTCCTGCCCCGCGGTCTCTTCCCGACGTTAATTCTTCTACTTTCCCATCATCAAAATACGCCGAAGAAGAACGTTTATCTTCAACAAAGATTTCCGCGAAATCGCCACCCGTCTTTAAAGCTTCAGCTATTGCGTTCTCAATTAATTCTTTGTCTATCATCTCTTTTCCCATACTCTATAGATTACTCGTTTCATAAGTCATTGCCCCTATCCGACAGTGAACCGCTCTATTTGCGTATGGTACATGTATGGCCTTGGAACCACCTATTCCTGCAGCAGCTGATTACACAGTCAAAGAAGATGATTTAGCGACGTCATTGGCATCTGGCGACGTTGATGTTTTAGCAACTCCGAGAGTTATCGCATGGTGTGAAGCACAAACAATGTCTGCGATCACTGACTACATCTCTGATGAAGAAACGACTGTCGGCATGCGAGTCAGGGTTGATCATGTGAATCCAACAGGGCTCGGCGCAACGGTGAGAGTCAGTGCCTTGTTGACGAGAGTCGATGGCCGAAGGCTCACTTTTCAAGTGAGCGCATTTGAGATACGTGACGATGCAGAACCGTTACAAATTGCTATGGGCCAGATCACACGCGTAATTGTGTTTCGAAACCGCTTCATGGAGCGAGTAGATATTTCTTAACGTTTTAAAAGCCTATGAATTTAGGGGTTTTTGTTGTTTTTTTGCTTTTAACCAAGGGCATCCGATAAAAGTAGCTTTTGTGCCAATAACCTATCTAGGTTACGTAAATGCGTATTTTGCAGCGAATTAACCAGTGGAGTAGGTCAATTTAAGATGAGCTTTGAAACAACTGCGAGCGTTGCCAACCGAAAGTCGCAATGGTGGAGAAGTAAGTACATTACGGTACCACTCCGCATCGGCTTAAGTGTTGCCTTGCTAGTAGTGGTTGTGGTGTCAATGGATGATATTGACTGGGATGAACTTCCTGATTGGAATAGTGAAACTGCTATTTGGAGTATCGGGGCTTTTGTTTTCACATTGGCTGGTTTTATTCTTGGAGCAGTTCGCTGGCAAAGAGTTTTAATAGCTTTAGGAGTACGCCAACCACTTAGGAGACTATTCAGTCATTATATGTCAGGACAATTCGTCTCAAATTTTCTTCCAACGACAGTTGGTGGTGATGTCGTTAGAGTAAGTCGACTAACCAAGGATACGGATGACGGCCCTATTAGCTTCACCTCCGTTGTCTTTGAACGGTTAAGCGGGTGGCTAGTTTTACCGGTGATAACGTTTATTGGATTTGCTGTCAACCCCGGCTTAACTGGAAAAGGCAACTCAACTAGAATTCCGTTAGCCACAGGTTTTATAACACTAGTAGGTTTAGGGCTTGTTCTGCTTTTACTAGGTAATAACCGCATTGGCGAGGGCTTGCGCAACCGGCAAGGGGTTCTTCGTTTCGCGAATGCCATCCATCTGGGAATTGATCGCCTGAGGCAACATCCAAAAGCAGCTAGAGAAGTTATCTTCTCTGCATTCGCTTACCAGTTTATGCTTCTTCTAGCTGCTGGTTGCGCAGTAGAAGCACTTGGCATTGATCAGGTTGGGTTAACGGCACTTATGGCATTTATTCCAGCTGTTCTTATTATTCAGGTGTTACCTCTTGGCATAGGGGGGTTGGGAGTTAGAGAAGGAACGCTTGTTGTTTTCCTTTCAGGCATAAATGTTCCTTCTGAACAAGCACTTGCCCTGGGACTATCCATCTATGCGTTAACGCTTCTGGGGAGCCTAATAGGTTTCCCTCTCCTTATTTTTGGTGGACGAAAA
>DLTU01000039.1:0-6284 GCA_002500385.1 Candidatus Neomicrothrix sp. UBA7828
ATACGACTTGTTGTGTAGTTTCGATAAACCTCGGAGAGAACCCCTATTTCAAGACCCCAGTCAAATGGAATGCGCAGGCCTCTGACGAGGTCTGCATCCATTGAGAACTCACCTGCTAACGGATAGCGGAAACTGTCAAGATAAGTAAGAAAATCATCCGCACCCAGTATTTGCTTCATGGCTCGCAAAAGAGGAGTAACCAGTAGTCGAGCAACTCTCCCGTTAAAACCGTCACTGTCAGTCCGAAAGTAATAGCCTTTACAAAATGCGTATCCAAATGTCGGATTAGCTAACGGGTAAAGTAACCTCGCTAACATCTCACTTTGGTAATTCAAGATATCAGCATCATGCAAAGCCAATATCTTTCCCTTTCCAGATGCTAGGAAGTATCCCATCGCGTACCAGACATTGCTTCCTTTCCCACGCTCTAGTGGCGCTAGACCTTCAGATGCTAATTCGCTTTGCAGATCGCGCATCACAGGCCCATCATTCCAAATGACCTTTACATCAATTGGGATATCTCGAACTTGTTCTTTAACCATTTTGAATTGCCGACTATCTGCCCGATCCAATCCAATTATTATTTCGCTGAGGTAACTATTCGTCTCTAGTTGAGAAATTATCTGAGGCATAGCAGGCCCCTCAAATTCGCTGTAAAGAGATGGAATAATTAAGGACATTGGTCGTTCATCAGACCACCCCTGAAGATCTTTCTCTAATTCCCCCGCAGGACGGTCAGCAAGGTTATGAAGGGTTGTAATAACACCGTTTTGGAAAAAGTCGCCCATTATCGTCCTTTCTTATTACATTGAGTTTCGCACATCAGGTAGGGTGTCCGACAAGTAAAAGGGCTAAAGAGACCAATCGATTTCTGATACGCCCTGCCGTCGTAAGAATTGGTTAACGCCTGAAAAGGGCTTACTGCCTAAGAATCCCCTATGGGCGCTAAGCGGTGAGGGGTGCACCGACTCGATGCAAGTATGCCTTGTAGTGTCAATTAGGCTTTTCTTCCGCCGTGCGAATGCCCCCCATAAAACAAAGATAATGTTTTCTTTCTTCTGACTTATGCACCGAATAACTTCATCAGTGAAAGTTTCCCACCCTTTGCCTTGGTGAGATGCAGGCGTCCCCTCCCGAACTGTTAAGGTCGTATTCAAAAGTAGAATACCTTGCTCAGCCCATTTGGCGAGATCCCCACTTTTCGGCTTCGAAACACCCACATCATCTTCTAACTCTTTGAAAATATTACGAAGTGATGGAGGAAAAGGAATCCCAGACGATACAGAAAAGCACAAGCCATTTGCTTGCCCTTCACCGTGATACGGATCTTGGCCGAGTATCACGACTTTCAATGCAGCGAAAGAGGTTAGATGGAACGCACGGAATACATCTGAATGAGATGGAAAGACTTTCTGAGACGCACGTTGATCAAAAATATACTTTTGAAGTTCTGCCCAGTATGGCTTGTTAAATTCTTGGCGAAGAATTGGATTCCAATCGGCCTGCATACTATGCAAGCTAGCTGAATTCTCTTAATGCCTCATTGAGGGTTAACAGAAGTGTTAGGTCTCGCCTGCACTTGTGCTAAAAGCAATGTTCTAGATAGCATGCCCAAATGAGCAAAAAACTTGAATCTTTAACTGCTGGCATGAGGATTCCTTATGGAGGGAACAAACTTGCGATAGTGTCCAAGGAGCTAGCTTCTGAATTTGAGAGTGGCGATAGGGTGATCGTGATCCAAACAACCGGGGATCTACTTCATGTCCCTGCAGATGTATGGAAAATTTCTACTAAAACAGTTCAACGGGCTCATGACGCTTTTTTAGAAATGGGATCAGTTGACGATCATGCAATCACAAAGTTCTTTAAATTATTTGCAGATTACTTATTAGATGAAAGGAGATTCTCTGCTATTAAAGATTCTAATGACGAGGATGTCAGAGTAGCTAAGTCTAAAGGGCGGTCAACAACACGATTAGTTCTTTCGGAGAAGATGAGAGAAGACATGGTTGCTGGTTTACGTTTATGGGAAAACACGCCGTCTCAAAGAGGATCAGCCATTGAAGAAATAAGCCATGACGGGTGGAAGGTCAAATTAATAACTGCTGGGCTTGGTGTTATCGGTTTTATCTTCGAAGGTAGGCCCAACGTCTTCGCTGACGCGACCGGAGTTCTTCGTTCAGGAAACACGGTTGTGTTCCGGATAGGTTCTGATGCCTTGTTGACAGCAAACGCTATCGTGAAACATGCTTTGGATCCTGCTTTAAAAGAATCAGGGTTGCCAATTGGCTCGGTGAGTCTCATCAATAGTGCTGAGCGATCTGCCGGTTACGCTATGTTTTCAGATCAGCGACTGGCTTTGGCGGTGGCCCGAGGGTCTGGACCAGCCGTAGCACAATTGGGTGCAGTTGCAAAGCAATCCGGCATTCCGGTGAGTTTGCATGGAACAGGTGGAGCCTGGCTAGTTGGTAGCAGCAACTCTGACCCTGAAATGTTCAAATCAGTTATCTATCATTCGCTGGATCGAAAAGTTTGCAACACACTTAACACGTGTTGCATAACCAAAGAAGCGGCATCGGTCTTAGTCCCAGAGTTTTTGGCTGCGTTAACAGAGGCTGCCGAGGTGAGGGGTGCAAATGCTAAGTTACACATTACTGAGTCAGCTGATCCCTTTATACCTGATTTATGGCGGGGTAACGTTGCTATTGAGCGCGCTGAAGGGGAAGTCATTGAGCCTCAGGCCGAAGAAATCCAGATAGATGAAATTGGCGTTGAATGGGAATGGGAAAATTCTCCAGAAGTCACTTTGGTCGTAGTTGAATCTGTTTCAGAAGCCATAACGCTTTGCAATAGTTACTCTCCGCAATTTGTTGCGAGCATGATTACCGAAGACGACGCTGAATTTGAAGCTTTTTTTGATGGTGTTAACGCCCCATTTGTTGGTAATGGATTTACAAGATGGGTTGATGGGCAGTATGCCCTGAACCGGCCTGAGCTTGGGTTATCTAACTGGCAGTACGGAAGGCTTTTCGGGAGGGGTGGGGTCCTTTCCGGAGATTCTATTTTTACTATTCGAACTCTTGCGTCTCAAGAAACTTCTGAGATAACTCGCCGTTCGTAGTCATAAAAATTCTCAGAAATATATTTAGTTAAGGGTTACTTCGCATTACTTGACTTTCTAATAATAATGATTATTATAATAATTCATATCAGAATTTCACCAAAATAAATAAATTAATGCGACTCCCCTTTGCCTCTGTCAAGAATATTAAATTACTTAATCCAAAGCTAGCTTTGGCTAGTTACACCAAAGAGTGTCTCAAATATCATATGCTTGGTTACAAGGAACCTCCCCTGAGATCACCCAATACGGTCATTTCAGTTACGCGCAGAAATCAACGAAGGCAGGAAACCATGCATAAGATTAAAATGTTCCGAACAGCAGGATTGATACTCCTGATATCGCTTATAGCGATATCTTGTGGTGGTAGTGAGAGCTCTGAAACCTCAAATGTCATCATTGGACAAGGTGGCCAAGTAGTAATCGACGCTGATGCAGTGAAAGCGGCAGAGGACAAACAAGCTGACGAAAGCAACACAACAGAGACCCTTTCTGTTGAAGACGTTGACGTTGAGGAACTTAATGCCGAAGCAGAAGCAGTTGAAGAAGACGATGGCATTGACGTCGCCACTGCAGACGAAGACCCGCTAGATAACTTACTTAACACCGTTGCACAATTTCAGGGCTGTCTCGAAAACGACGGGTTTGAGTTTATTGGAGCACCGGGCCAACCTGGCCCTGACGGAGAACCTGTTGACCCTAGCTCTTTCACACCCGACTACATTGCCGCACTCCAAAAATGCGCTACAGCAACGAACATTCTCGATGCTTTCACAGCTTTTAGTGAAGCTCAAGAAAATTTGACTCCGGAGGAGATCGCACAAAATAACTATGGAATCCCAGTATTTGGAGAGTGCTTGGAGCGACTTGGATGGGAGGTCGGTGAAATAATACCGGATGAGCGCGGCCAGCTTGGATTTGGCACGAATGGATCAGGCCTGACCCCCCCTGACGATTCAGAAGGCATCTTCCCTGCCGGCGATATAAACACTTGCAGGCAAGAAGCAGAGACATACGTTTTGGAGAATTATGAGGCGAATGAGGAGTAGTTCAAAAGTTGAATAATCAAAAGAAAGTTTTAGCAGGAACAGGAATAGGGCTTGTCCTCATGCTATTTGTTGGTGTTTTCGTCTGGCCGGGTACGGGGGGAAACAACAACAACACCCAAAGAAATGATGGCCCCACGTACGTTGTTGCTCCTGTGGAGAGAAGAACTTTATCTGACGAGATTACTGTCCGAGGAGAAGTTCGTAGAGATCAACTTCAAAGAATAACAGCCAACGTCGACGGGCAGGTTAGTTCAGTTCTTGTGGATGACGGAGATACTATTAATGCCGGAGATGTTCTTTACGCTATTGACGGACGTGCTGCTGTTGCTGTCGACGGGGAGTTTTCCTTCTTTAGGAGATTAGATGTTGGTTCTGATGGCCCAGACGTTCTGCAATTAGAAACAATTCTTTCAGCGAGTGGCTATGACGTAGGAACTGTGGATCAACTTTTTACTGAAGAAACGAGATCTGGTTTGCGTGATTGGCAGATAGCCCGAGGGTATGGGGGTGCCAGCCCAGAACCCAACGAAAATATTATAATCTCTTTGAGTTCCAATACTGCGGGATATTCAATAGGGGCACAGAATACAATCGCCATAGAACTTCAACCAAGCGTCCCTGATCAAAGTCTAACTTCAACAAGTAATTGGGAAACTCAAAATGCGCTTTACTCTCAGAACGCAATGAGCACTCGTGCATTCATTCCTGCTAATTTCGCTTTCCAGAACAATGTATTGCAAGACAATAGACCCGTCATAGAGGTCAGTGTGAATCCAACTTCTGTTGTAGAGGGAGAAAATGCGACTTTTACCTTTACGTCAGACATTGCGATGCCTTCAGATACTGTTATCGATTACGTGGTTACAGGCTCTGCCACTGCCGAAGATGACTACAATGACGGCCCATTAGACGGCTCATTTATTTTTCCCGCTGGCACACAATCATTTGATTTACAAATAGAAACTTTGACTGATAACGAAATTGAGAGTGCTGAAGAACTCATAATTGAGGTCGGTGAGGGTTTCAGCATAGGTGACAATCTCCCCTATCAACTTGGGGCGCTTCGGGAAGCGAAATTGGAGATTACCAGCCCCTCAGGAGATGTACAAACAATAGAAATACGATCTATAACCCCTACCGTTTCTGAGGGTGGCAACTTAACCTTCGAGTTCCAAACAGACAAAATAAGCAATGAAGATACGATAATAAAAATATCTGTCTGGGGAACTGCTACAAGTGGATCAGATTTCATCGCTGAAGATTTGGAAGTTGAACTGCCCGCCAACCAAGAAACTGTCAGCCTCACCTTCCAAACCAGGAATGATACAGAAGTTGAAGCTGATGAAGAGCTATGGGTCACTATCTTAAGTAACCCCAACGAGACATACGCTATTGGGTCGCCAAAATCAGCTTTAGGAATAATAGAATCTAACGATCTACCTGAGTTAACGATCTCAGGGGGTGGAGGCATCGGTGAAGGCGGAAATGCCGAGTTCATAATCAATGCCGACCAACCTGTCACTGAAGATACATCAATCAATTACACGTTACGTGGAAGCGCTACTGCAGGCAAAGACTACAAAGAACTCCCCGGGACAGTAATTATGCCTGCAGGTCAAAGCCAAGTAACTGTTCAGATTGAAACTATTGATGACGATGTCGTCTTCCTTCCTGGAGATATGGTTGTCGCTTCCTGGCCGGCAAGAATTGGAACAGTGTCTGTTGACGATGGAGAGTTCATTCTGCTTGGGCAACAAGTTCTTACATTGACGGAACCTGACTTTACAATCACACTGACACTCAATCCTACTGATAGAGGAAACTTAGAGGTTGGAATGGAAGTGGAAGTTGAACTTCAAGCGAGTGACCAAGATGCTGTGCCAGGCGTAATTCTTGAGCTTGATGAAACTGCAACAGTTACGGCAGATGGTTCTGAGAGATACGAAGGCGTCATCCAAACATTTGAGGACCTAGAAGCCGTGGATGGTGCAAATGTTAACGTTGATGTAACGCGAGAAGAAAAAATAGACGTCATCACCGTTCCAGTCGCCGCTGTTTTACAAGACGGACAAGGTAACGATGTCGTGCGAGTAGTTCTAACAGATGGAACAACT
>DLTU01000185.1:0-12109 GCA_002500385.1 Candidatus Neomicrothrix sp. UBA7828
GCGTTAACCATTGTTTCAGCCCCCCAGGCAACAGGCCAGCGAAGTTGCTTACTTGAAGATTCAAGGCACTGCAGAATTGTCTCAGAGACTGCTTCAGGTCTTATATTTGCTTCTATTCCTTGCATGTACATATCAAGCATTCGCCCATAGATATCTTCAAAATCAGGATTGTGGGGAACGGTATTATTTTTTCCGAGAATCGCTGTTCGAGTAACACCGGGTTCAATAATTGATACGCGTACTCCAAATGATGATAAGTCATGTGCGAGGTTTTCGCTTAGCCCTTCAAGGGCCCATTTTGATGCAGAGTAAATCGGTTGGGCTGGTAAGCCCACCCGTCCTGCTATGGAGGAGACTTGGATTATGTGACCAGATTTTTGTTGTCGCATCGTGGGGAGAACAGCTTGGATGCACCTTACTGCTCCCCAAAAGTTTGTTTCAAAAACACTTTTGTCTGATTTAATATCAACGTCTTCAATTACTGCGTTTGAACCTACGCCTGCATTATTAATAAGGACATCTATTTGGTCAGTCTGATCTAATATTTCTTTAACCCCTTGATTCACAGAATCTGTATCAGAGACATCCAGTTCTACTTCCTTAACTTTCAAACCAAGTTGTTGTGCTATTTCCCTGAGTTTTTCGCCTCGTTCTAAGGAGCGCATGGTTGCAAATACGGTGTAATCGTTCTGAGCGAGAGTGATTGCAGTTGAGCGGCCTATTCCTGAATTAGCACCCGTGACAACGCATGTTTTTCCCACGATTTAACTTTGGTCTCGGAGGAACCGACGCAGGATTTTGCCACTGGCAGATTTAGGAATTTCATCAATAAATTCAACTAAGTGAATTTGTTTGTAAGTGGCTACTTTATCTGCGACAAAATCCTGTATTTCTGTTTCAGTGGCTTCCATCTCAGGTTTAAGCGTCACAAAGGCTTTCGGTAACTCGCCCGCCTCATCATCTGGAATCCCGATAACAGCCACGTCTGCTACAGAGGGATGAGAGATGATAAGTGCTTCTAATTCTGCAGGAGGAACCTGGAAGCCCTTGTACTTAATCAGTTCTTTCACGCGATCAACAATATAGATATGTTCAAATTCATCAATCACTGCGACATCACCTGTATGAAGCCACCCATCACCATCAATTGTCTCTTCGGTTGCCTCAGGGTTATTAAGGTAGCCAGCCATAACCATCGGTCCTCTTACCCAAAGCTCTCCTTCCTCACCGACACCTTTATCTTGACCTGTTTCTGGGTCAACGATTCGGCATTCTGAGTTAGGTACCGTGACCCCTACAGAACCTGGCCGGTATTGTCCTGGTGGGGTCATATGAGAGACAGGACTCAGTTCTGTCATTCCGTAGCCTTGAATCACATCGCATTGAATACGTGTTGCTGCTTCCTCTGATAGTTCGGCGCCAAGAGGAGCTGCTCCTGACATCACCATTTCAAGTGAGGACAGATCGAAATTATCAATGATGGGTTGCTTTGCGAGAGCTAGAATCATAGGTGGAACAGCAAAAAAATGAGTGATCTTATGCTCTTGAATCAGTTCAAGTGCTTGCACGAGGTCAAATCGAGGCATTGAAATGACAGTGCAACCATTTGCCAGCAATCCATTCATCAAGACTTGCATTCCGTAGATGTGAAAAAAGGGAAGAACAGCTAAACCTGATGAATCCTCATCATACGGAATCGCTGATTCGCATTGGCATAGATTCGCAACAAGGTTTCGATGAGTAAGCATTACTCCTTTTGGCAGTCCAGTCGTTCCTGAAGAGTAGGGAAGGACAACATGGTGATTGGCAATATCAACTTCAACTTGGTCAATGGGTTCGGCTGTAAGGACTTCCGAGAGTGAAGTAGCGTTCGAATGCTCACCTATGACGATAATTTCCTGCACGTCAGTACCCTCGATAGCTTCAAGGGCAATGGGCATTGCTGCCTCGATGGTAACGAGGATGGTAGCGGAGGCATCAAGTAATTGGAACCGGACTTCCTCCGCACCATATGTTGGGTTCACCGTAGTTACGGTTCCGCCAGCAACACCACATCCATGGAAAACGACGGCATATTCAGGGATATTTGGAGCTACCAATGCCAACGTTGACCCGACTCCAAAACCTCTATTCGCAAGCCCACCAGCAAATCGTCGAACTTGGTCCTTCAGTTCAGAAAACGTAATCACTCTTCCAGTTCCGCCATCAATGAAAGCAGGTTTGTTTGGTAATTCATCAGCTTTTCTCAACACATAGTCAGTTATTGAAACATCAGCAATCTCTACATCGGGCAATGGGCTTTTATGTATTATCGTCACAGTCGCTCCTTGTTAATCTATTGAGTAGCTTCGCTTAAACTCAGCACCAATGCAAACCTCACAACAGGCAGGCTAAGAAATGACCCACATGGTCGGTATTTCCTAAAGCCACTATTCGGGTTAAAGTAGGTGCGCTAAAAGTATTTGGAGGAACAGTGACCAAGTTTGAAGGAAAAGTTGCACTTGTGACAGGAGCAGCGTCTGGTGTTGGGAGGGCAACTGCGCGCCAAATGGTTGATGAAGGCGCAAAAGTTTTCGGAATTGATATCAACAAGGAAGGTTTAGGTTTGGTTGGACAGGAGCTCGGAGCAGATTTTAGACTTGTTGTTTGCGATATTAGCGATCGCGAAGCATCGAAAGCTGCAGTTGCGGAGTGTGTGGCAACCTTTGGCAAACTCGACATTGTCGCAAACGTTGCAGGCGTTGTTAAATCTCACCATGTCACAGATGTTGATGAAGCAACCTGGAGACTCATTATGGGAGTTAATTTAGATGGAATGTTTTGGATCACGCAGGCGGCTATTCCTCATCTCCTAGAAACAAGCGGAAATATTGTGAACGTCGCATCGAATGCTGGTTTTATGGGTCAGGCGTATACGGTTCCCTATTGTGCTGCAAAGGGAGCTGTCATTAATATGACGCGAGCGTTGGCAATGGAATATATCAAAACCGATTTAAGGATTAACGCCATCGCTCCTGGCGGGATGAATACAGGAATGACAGAGAATTATCATGTTCCTGAAGGAATTGATTACTCGTTAATGCAGACTTACACCGGTTTTAGGGGAATGGCCGAACCGGAATCAGCAGCAAACGCCATCTGCTGGATGGCTTCTGACGAGGCAGCTCGTTGTACCGGTTCAATACTTTCGGTTGACGGTGGTCTTACAGCAGCTTAAATAGTGTCTGCTATCGCAAAAGTGTAATATTAATAAAAGGGGAAAAGTGCGCGGTATTAAACATCCGATAACAGATGAAATCTATGAAGTCAGCGATGATGGCCAAAGCGTCATCGTCACTGGCAATGCTGGTTCCGGCGCCTTCACCTTCGGCGGACAATGGATTTCAGGTGAGCTCAAAGCAGCCGATGCTCATTTATGTGGCTGGTTAGGAAGCGAGCGAGGCGAAAACCGGTTTCGAGATACGGAAAATAGAACAAGGAAAATGTCATGACACTTGCAGAATCACAATCAAAAGACCTGACTTACCAACAACTATTGGATCATGATACACACGAAGTAAATCCCATGCTTCGCCTTACAAGCGACGTAGATTTCGGAACCATGAACATCCCAGTTGAGCGCTATCTTTCCCAAGAATTCTTTGATCTGGAAGTTGAGAAGATATGGAAGAAGGCGTGGCAAATGGCATGCCGAGAAGAACATATACCGAATGTGGGGGATACCTACGTTTATGACATCGTCGGTACCTCAATCCTTGTTGTCCGATCAGCGCCAAACGAAATAAAAGCCTTCTATAACGCATGTCTTCACAGAGGCCGTCAGCTTCGAGAATGTAGCGGCCACGCAGGCGAAGTGATTCGTTGCCCTTTCCACGCTCTTGCATGGCACCTTGATGGAACGCTTGAGAACTTAACAACAGCTTGGGATTTCCCTCAAGTGCAACCAGAGAACTTCTCACTTCCTGAAGTGAAAGTAGCGACATGGGAAGGTTGGGTGTTCATCAATATGGACCCTGATTGCCAAGATTTCAATGAATATATAGGTGACCTCCCCATGCATTTTGAAAAGTGGGCGCCGCATAAGAAATTCGTCTCTGCACATGTTGCGAAGCGATACCCTGTGAACTGGAAAGTAGCTCAAGAAGCATTCATGGAAGCCTTTCATGTAATTGCTACTCATCCTCAAATCCTGACTGGAACCGGAGATTGCAACAGTCAATACGATGTCTTTGGAAACTTCTCCCGCGCAATTACCCCGAACGGAACGCCAAGCCCTCATCTTCAATGGGACCCAACAGAACAAGAAATCTTTGATGCAATCACTGATAGAAGACTCGATGAGGAACCAATGGCGAAAATTCCCGAAGGAATGACAGCTAGGGCTTTTGCGGCTCAAGTTGCACGAGAAAGACTTCGGTCTGCAGTTCCTAATGTTGATGAGTATTGTGATGCTGAAATCAATGACAGTATGTATTTCACGTTATTTCCGAATTTCCATCCATGGGGGGCTTTTAATAGGATCAATTATCGATTTCGTCCGGTAGGGACAAAAGTTGATGAGTGTCTTATGGAATGCATTTATACAGAAGATTTTGAAGGTGACGAGAGGCCTGCTCCTGCTGAATACATTGAACTCGGGATAGATCAAGAATGGACAGAATTAATACCTGTAATCGGGAACCTAGCCAGAGTCTTTCACCAAGACAGCTTTAACTTACCCAAAGTACAAAAAGGGTTAGAGACGTTTAAAGCTGATGGATTAACGCTTACGAAATATCAAGAGGTTAAGATACGCCACTGGCACGCAATGGCAGAAAGATTCATTGCTAACTAGATAGTTCCTTAGCTATCGCTAATCCAAGTTCCATGGAAACCTGTTGGAACCCTTTGGGGTATATGGATCTCTGCTATTGGATCTGCTGAAACGTTACTTGCATCAAGAATAGCAAGGTAGGAAGTATTCGTATCTCCGGCATAGACAAATGTCATAAGGTATCCATCGTCTTCGTTGGTTGCTCCCTGCGCAGGTACGAAGGATGGTTCACCTGGGAAGTGTCCTGCTGGATAACTGTGTAGCTGTGAAGTTCCTCCATTGGATAAGTCATATTTAATTGTCGCGCCACCTTGGTCAACGCCAGTAATACCTTCATCTCCCATAGATAGGCAGTAACCGTAGCGATTCTTAAGACCAACAAGACTGTCAGGGATCTGAGGAAATTCGCTACCTTTGTCATCAATCTGCCGTTCAGACACGATGCCTGTTTTCATATTGAGACGCCATTCCCACATCATGGGAGCATCTTCTGGATTCGGATCATCTGGAACGGCGATATCCGATGAATTTCTCCAAATTTCTCGCAATCTACAGCCATTGACGATTATCTCGTCACCCTCTTCATATGAATTAAGAGTGTGAAAGACGTAACAAGGATTAACATCAAACCACTTCACCTCAGAGTCTTTTCCAGCACGTGGCATAACGCCAAACCTTGATGGATAGTCGTCACTCCATTTAATTGGCATACCGCCACGCATCGCTTCTTCCATATCAAAAACCGCAGGCAGGTCGAGAAAGATTGAGTGATTTCGAGTGACGGTGAAATCATGCATCATTGTTGGTCCCCCAACAGTGATTTCCTCGCTTTGCAATAATTTCCCATCTGGGCTTATCCGGTGATATGTGAGGTATGGAGGTAGTGAGCTATAGCCGAACATGAGTAATTCACCGGTTTCGCCACATACCTTAGGGTGAGCCGTCATCGCTGTAGTAAGTTTCCCGCCGTAGTCGTGATAGCCAACAGTTTCTAAATCTTTGCTCAACTGGTAGGGGAAGGAGCCTTCTTCGAGGGCGTAGATATTTCCGCCGTGACCAAGGATACTTGTATTTGCTACGCTAACTTCGAAGTTGAATCCCCCTTTTTCCATATCCAAATACAGTTCCATACGATCTTTGTCAGGGTTATCAAACATTGGAGTACGAACGTATCTGTTCCTGTACCAGTTCGCCTTTCCATCAGAAAGTTCGACACCGTGGACCATTCCATCTCCAACAAACCAATGATCAGATGTACCCGATTGGGGGTTAGCTCCATTCCGGAAATAGCGACCCTGTAACTCATTAGGAATTGATCCTTTAACCTCTAAATCAGTTACTGTGATCTCATCAAAAACCGGAGCATTATTTCCTGAAAGATGCCAGGGCTTGTCCTCAGTTGTGTCAGAATTAGGTATTTCTGTTGTTGCCATGCTTCCCCCTGCGCACCGTTTAGGTAATTAGTGATGCTTAATGATACTGTGGCACAAATCTAAATGCTTTGCCATTTAGGCACTCAGCACAGTTATATAATCACCGAGGGGACATTTTTGTGGAGATTTATCTTCAGAATTTATTGACAGGCCTAGGTGATGGCGCAGTGATTGCCGGAGTAGCGCTTGGCCTGGTCCTAGCCTATCAGGGATCAGGGGTATTGAATTTCGCTCACGGAGCAATGATGATGTACTCAACCTACATCTACGATGAATTGCGTGACACTGGCGATTTCGTATTTCCGATCTCTGTCCTCGGAAACGATAGGATAAATATGCTTGGAACACCTGAGAAAGGGGAATTAGCAGCATTTTGGCCTGCGTTTCTAATTGCACTTCTTATGGCGGCAGTGCTTGGACTGCTTATCCACTTACTAGTTTTTCGACCACTCCGAGGAGCGCCGTTACTAGCGAAAGTTGTTGCTACAGTCGGTGTATTTATTCTCCTTCAGTCGCTTGTTCTTCTTCGGTTCGGAACAGCAAATGAGACTGTCAGAGCGATTCTCCCAACCGATACTGTGAACTTACTTGGTACACGTATTCCTCAAGACCGCTTCTGGCTTGCAGGCATTGTTATTCTGACAGCGTTAGTCTTAACTATTTTGTACAAGGCTACGAATTTTGGGTTAGCTACAAGAGCCGCAGCGGAAGAGGAGAAAGGTGCGACTTTACTTGGGTTCTCCCCGAATGTCCTCGCTGCGGGAAATTGGATGCTTGCTTCTATGGTGGCAGCAGTATTCGGTATTTTGGCTGCATCCCTATCAAATGGTGTGAACACAGTCAATTACACACTTTTAGTTGTTCCTGCATTGGCTGGTGCCTTGGTTGGAGCTCTACGATCCTTCTGGGTCACGGCTGCAGCATGTCTAGCTTTGGGAATGGTCCGTTCAGAACTATCTCTTCTACAGATTAAATCTTGGTGGCCAGATTTCGCTCGAACAGGAATGCGCGATGTCCTACCCTTTGTCGTGATTGTTGCAATTTTGTTCTTTCGCGGAAAGAGTCTCCCGACACGTGCAAATTTAGTCGATGTGAAATTAGCGTTTGCCCCCAGACCTCGGAACGTTTTTCCGGCAACGGTAATCCTAAGTTGTTTAGCACTAATTGGTATTTTCTTTTTCGATAGGGCACTCCGCCTGAGTTTGTATGAGTCACTGACATCCACGATTATTGTGCTGTCCATTGTTGTTCTTACTGGTTTTGTTGGGCAGGTGTCTTTGGCTCAAGCCGTTTTTGCAGGAATAGCTGGATTCATTCTTGGGAAAATAGCTTTAGAAACTGGTATTCCCTTTCCGATCTCCCCTGTAATCGCTGCTATTGGGGCAACTCTCCTTGGCCTCATTGTTGGTGTCCCAGCTCTCAGGATCCGAGGTATCCAGCTTGCCGTTGTTACCATGGCGCTTGGAGTGGCATTGGGCACTATTTTATTCACGAATAGATGGTTTATCGGGAATACAGGTGCATTGCCTATTGAACCCCCTGATTTATTTGGCGTTAACCTTGCAGCCAATGTTGGTACTGATTTCAATCGTTGGGAATACGGCGTAATGCTGCTTGTAGTGACTGTCTTATGCTCTCTATTCGTTGTCAATATCCGAAGATCTGGAACTGGACTTCGTTTTCTTGCTATACGTGCCAATGAGAGAGCTGCCGCAGCATGTGGCATCAATGGTGCTGCAGTCAAGTTGCAGGCATTTGCGTTTTCATCATTCCTAGCTGGACTAGGTGGAGCGATGATGGCGTACCTTCGAGGGCAGATTAGTGGTGAATCTTTCAGCGTATTTGCAAGTCTTGTGTTGTTAGCATTTGCCTATTTAGGTGGGATAGGTTCAGTTAGTGGGGGTTTGGTAGCAGGGGTTATAGCGCCTGGAGGATTAGCGGTAGCTTTAATTGCGAAAGGCTTTTCTGGCGACAGCATAGGAACTTACGCTAATCTAGTCGGAGGGGTTGGTTTAATACTGACCGCTATTTTAAATACGGACGGGATAGCAGGAAAGGTCGCTCGGGATAACCAAGCGAAACGGCAGGCTAAATCGAAACAAATGAAAGAAAAGGTCTCGCTAAACGCGGACTAGGGGGAAAAATGAGAAAATCACTAATAGCAGTTTTTGCACTTTTTGTAATGATTGTGGCTGCATGTGGTGGGTCAGACAGCGCATCTGATAATGAAAGCTCACAGAGCTCTTCGGAAGAGGCTTCAGTATCATCTGGTAGTAACTCACAAGAAGAGACTTCATCAGTAGGTGAAGACTCTGATGGGACTGATGCACGCGAAACTCTTATAGGTATCATCAGCGTGGTCGCTGGTCTTGATAATGAGGATTATGTTGCATGCATAGTTGACTCTGTTGCCGAATCAGAAGGGCTCACGTACGAGGAAATCCTTGAAGATATTACAAGCGAAGAGAGC
This sequence comes from Candidatus Neomicrothrix sp. UBA7828, assembly GCA_002500385.1. Lineage (GTDB taxonomy): Bacteria > Actinomycetota > Acidimicrobiia > Acidimicrobiales > UBA8592 > UBA8592. The sequence continues at coordinate 8,717 of DLTU01000185.1, forward strand.
CAAACTGACGAAGCTGCTGAAGCAGCAAGCATAGCCTGCATAGCGGAATTGTCTCCTGAAGAAATTATGGAACTTTCTGATATTGGTGATGAGGGAACTGACGTCGATGAACCGGTTGAAGCAGACTACTCACTATCTCCAGTTCGAATAGGTTTAATGAATCAAGAGAATGACCCTGTCGGGTCCTTCCCAGAGTTAAGGCTGGGTATTGAAGGAGCCGTTAATTATATCAATGCTGAATTAGGTGGAATTGAAGGTCACCCTGTTGAGCTCGTTACGTGTCTTCAAAATAGTGTGCCTGCTGCGCAAGAGTGCGCACAGGACCTTGCTACAAGTGACCTTGTATCGGTAATAAACGGTGTGAATATTTGGACGGTTGCATTTGATTTTTATGGAACTATGGGCGACACCCCAGTTATTGGTGGCTTGCCTTTATTTGCAGGGGACTATAACCAGCCGAATGCCCGATTCTTCAACGGCGGAAGCGTACAGGTGTACTCTGCTGCTGCCCGTTTCGTTGCGGAAGATTTGGGAGTAAAAAAGGTAGTCGTTCTCGTGAATCAAAATCCTGCAGCCACTGCTGCACTTGATTCAGGTCTAGTTCCAATTTTTGATGCACGTGGAATTGAATATGAAGCTATCGATGTTCCGATTCCTTTAACCGATGCGATCCCTCCTGTAAGTCAGGCAGCTGCAGCTGATGCAGATCTTGTCATGCTCCTTGCCGCAGGAAATGAATGTGTTCCTGTTATAAGGGCAGCGAATCAATTAGGCATACCCGCTGAGAATATGTTCTATAGCGCAACTTGCGATTCAGACGATATTTACGCTGAGGTCGGTGAATTAATGGTAGGTGGCTACATCCACAGGGGAGGCTATCAAGCACGTGATGTATGGGCTCCAAGTGAGGTGCTTGACGAATTCGATTCACGAGATGGATTACTAGAAAGCTACGCACCCGAAGCTCCGGATGCCTCATTTACTGGACTTGGGTGGGTAACTATGCTCGATATTCATGACCTCTATGAAGAGATCGGTTATGAGAATCTCTCGGATCCTCAAAATATTATTAACACAATGGATGATGGGTCCGTTCGAGGGCGTGTTGGGTCATTTGGCTGGTCGTGCGTCTATGCGAATGTAGGGCTTCAGTCACTTTGTCAGGGTGAAGCCCTATTCGTGGAAATAGGTTACTCTGACGGAACCTCATTGCCGCCAGATGTTATCGGTCCCGAAGGTTATGTAAACGGACTAGAACTACTCCAGTAAGTCTTTAAAGAAGTGAAACACCTGCGCAAGCCTCAACAGGGTAAACCCTTGTTGGGGCAAGTGCTGGTTGACTTTCAGGGCATTCAAAATTATTGGTAACAAAATTACAGAACTGCTCTACCTGATCTCTAGCAACTATTGCTACTGCTGAGCCTGCAAACCCGCCACCAGTCATTCGTGCCCCGAAACAACCTGGGGTCCCCAAAGCCACCTCCACAATTCTGTCTAAAGCAGGCCCAGAAACTTCATAGTCATTCCGTAAGCTCAAATGACTTTCACTGAAGAGTCGTCCAGCGGTTAATGAATGACCTGTAGAAAATGCCTCGACTACTTTGAGGACACGCTCATTTTCGCTAACTACATGTCGAGCTCTCCGCTTAAGTGTTTGATTAGTTAGCTTTGTGATGTCTTCAATTGATGCATCGCGAAGCGATGGTATTGCGAGATTTAAAGCTGCAGATTCGCAACTTTCCCTTCTCTTGTTATATTCAGAGGACCTTAACTCCCTTCTTGTGCCGGTATCCATAATCACCACTGATGTATCTTCAGGGATAGAAATCATTGACGTTTGCAAGGTAAGACAATCAAGCAGTAACGCTTTGCCACGTTGTGACAGTGCACATGCTATTTGATCCATTATTCCAGAACGCACGCCTATGAATTCATTCTCTACACGCTGCCCAATCAAAGCAATTTCTCCTAGTGTTATTTCTAATGCTCCAAGGTGTTTGAATACCATTCCTGCTGCGATTTCCAAGGCCGCTGAGGATGATAAGTTTGCTCCCATAGGGATGGAAGAAGAAATATATCCATTCCAACCCAATGACCCCGTTATAAGAGATCCCATGCCGTGCACGTATCTACCCCAACCTGATGTGTGCATAGGGTTATCCTCAAGAGAGAAATGTGCTGACCCAAATCCCTCAGAAATAAGGTTTATTTGGCTATCTTCTGACGAAGACGCAGCGATCACAGTTTCAAAGGGTAGCGCTATCGGAAGAACAAAACCGTCGTTGTAATCTGTGTGTTCGCCAATCAGATTTACTCTCCCAGGGCAACGCACAATTATGTCTGGAGCAGCACCAAACCGGCTTTGGAAGCCATCCGAGGTCCTTTTGATTTGATCAAAGTTAGGTTCGTTCACACCTCTATTCTTCAGCATTAACGTCAGAAATGAAATGACGAAGTGAGGAATTCTTCATATAACCCTATTTCGTCTACATTAAGTTGGTGTCTAAAATAGTTTTTGTTGGGGCAGGCAGTACGGTATTCGCTCAGAATCTCCTTACAGACATTCTCTCTCTGCCTGACTTAAGTCACTCCGAAATCATGCTGTATGACATAGATGAGGATCGTTTACAAACAACTACCCTGGTTGCTAACAGCATTCAAGCGCAACTCAATGCTAAAGCGGTTATCTCAACTTCATTGCACCTCAGGGAGGCTCTTGATGAAGCTGATTATGTCATTACTATGTTCCAAATCGGCGGTTATAAGCCCTCTACAGTAATCGACTTTGAGATTCCCAAGCGATACGGATTGCGTCAAACTATCGGAGACACACTCGGAATAGGTGGCATCATGCGAGCCATTCGAACTATTCCGGTGATGTTACAAGTAGTTAAAGAAATGGAGGTTCTCTGCCCCGATGCTTTATTGCTGAATTATGTAAACCCAATGGCTATGCTCTGTTGGGCTATTGCTGATTTATCGAAAATACAGGCTATTGGTTTATGTCATAGTGTTCAGCACACAGCTGCACAACTCTCTCGCGATCTAGAAATTTCAGAGACAGATTTAGATTATGTAGCCGCAGGGATAAATCACATGTCGTTCTTTCTGAAACTTGAAAAAGTGGCGGAGTTGGGAAATATTGACCTGTACCCTCAATTGCGGGAGCGGGCTAAGGGTTTAATCCCTCTCAGGAAAGTTTCAAAAACTGTCGCCTTGTCCGATGCTGTGCGATATGAGGTATTTCGACGTACGGGATTCTTCGTCACGGAATCAAGTGAGCATTTTGCAGAGTATGTTCCATGGTTTATAAAAAGTGGGCGAGAGGATCTTCTTGATGAATTCTCAATACCCCTTGATGAGTACCCGAGACGATGCGAGGAGCAAATAGCA
>DLTU01000119.1:0-22152 GCA_002500385.1 Candidatus Neomicrothrix sp. UBA7828
TATTGATTTTTTGCTCATTATGCCTCTATTTCTCCGACCATCTTTTCCGGCCGTACGATCTCATCGAATTCGTCTTCTGTCAGGTAGTTTAACCTGAGTGTCTCTTCGCGGAGAGTTGTCCCATTTTTATGCGCTTCTTGCGCTATCTCAGCCGCTTTGTAATAACCGATATGAGTATTGAGTGCTGTAACCAGCATAAGGCTTTGTGAAAGGAGGGCATTTATTCTCTCTATATTCGGTTCTATACCTACAGCACAATTGTCATTAAAACTTTTTGAGGCGTCGGCAAGAAGGTCAGCGCTCGTCAGCACGTTGTATGCCATCACTGGTTTAAAAACATTTAATTGGAATTGTCCGTGGGTTCCCGAGACCGTGACGGCAGCGTCGTTTCCGATTACCTGTGCACAGACCATTGTCAATGCTTCACATTGAGTTGGATTAACCTTACCAGGCATGATTGAACTACCTGGTTCGTTGGCGGGGAGAGTAATTTCGCCAATCCCGCACCGTGGTCCGCTTGCAAGAAGCCTTACGTTATTAGCTATATGCATCAGACTAACTGCTAAACGTTTGAGACTTCCACTTATTTCAACCATGGCATCATGTGCGCTTAGCGCTTCGAATTTATTTTCTGCACTCACAAATGGGTGGCCGGTGAGTTCAGATATTTTTTCAGCGACAGCAACATCGTATCCTTTAGGAGTATTTAATCCCGTGCCGACAGCAGTTCCTCCGAGAGCTAATTCCCTAATCCGGTGCAAACTATCTGAGACTGCTTCCATTCCTCTCTGTAGTTGCATTGCGTACCCGCTGAATTCTTGACCTAGCGTTAGCGGAGTCGCATCCATTAAATGTGTTCGGCCAGTTTTTGTAACAGACATGAACTCAGATGATTTTTGCGTGAGGGTATCGTGCAATTGCTTTACGTTCGGAAGAGTTTTCTCAACAATTGTTTCGTACGTCGCCATATGCATGGCTGTTGGGAAGGTGTCATTGGAACTTTGACTTTTATTGACATCATCGTTAGCACTTACTATTTTTTCCACCCTAAAGTCTGCGCCAAGTATTTCAGTAGCGCGGTTTGCTATGACCTCATTTAGGTTCATGTTGCTTTGTGTGCCTGAACCTGTCTGCCAAACAACAAGCGGGAATTCATCATTTAGGTCTCCGGCTATGATTTCGTCACAGGCTTGACTTATCGCGTTGGCCTTATCTTCAGAGAAGTCAGTCAGTTTTGCATTAACTATTGCGGAAGCTTTCTTTAAATATGCGAAAGCCTCAATTATCGCAGCGGGCATTGTCTGTCCGCCGATATCAAAATTTTGTATACTGCGTTGTGTTTGGGCGCCCCAATACCTGTCGTTAGGCACTTCTATCTCGCCTAACGTATCCTTTTCTTTCCTGTATCCCACCATTTACCTACTTTAGCCTGATGAGCTTAGGCGGATGCAACTACTGCGCGATCCAAAGCTATTACTTATCTAAAACGCACTTTCCTACGTTGATTGATTAATCAGCTAAATTACGGAAAAGTTGTCGTTGGATCAACTGGAATCCCATTTCAGCCATCCGCCCCATGATGTCAGGGTCAGCAAACATTTCGTTACTTGATTCCATCAGTTGGTCTAAAGAATCAGCCGTGGTGACTGTTGCATACATGCCTGTTAGTGGACCAGCAGCTATTCCTTGTGTCCATCGAATGCCAGTGGCATTCTTACTCATGTGACCCCAGATTGCATCAGCATTTGATTCAATTGTCTCCTGGTCCTGTTGCGCACCAGCACTTATGATTAGACTTCCGTATTTACCAGTCAGTTCGCCGCGCTGGGTATGTATTTGCATCAAGCTTCTTCTCAGAGTCTGAATTCCTGCATTTTGCATTGCTTCAATAAATTCAGGTCGAGCACGAAGCTCATCTGGAGCAGAGACAGCTGCGTCAATCGATTCCCAATCTGAAGTGATAAATATTTCACCGTAGCCATCTCCAGCCATCACCGATTGGGTTACCCACATATCAGTGGCCCCCGCATCCATAAACGCCTGACGGCCAAATGAATTCATATCCTCTAATAGTTTTTCAACGTTTGAGGCTCTTACTACTAGTCCCGCCATATATGACATAACAAATTCCTTTCTTTACTATTTAATTACGTTGACCGTTTTGGATGGGCTCTGTGTCGGGCATCATCTTGTTAAGGACAAAATAAACTGGGCAAAATTTTGTCACAGGACTAATTATCTGCAGTCCTGCAACAACTCCCGCTATCCACAGCCACTGAATTGACGTTACTGCAGCAAGAATAACGCTCAACATATACGTGGCTCCGACAATCCCATCGTGAGCTCTAATTTTATTTTGCATAGAATCTCTCCATTCTCCTAACCATCATTTTGTGATCATTTCTTTCACGGAGAAACTAGGCGGATTTCAGGACGGATGACAAACTAAAGCTTTAGATTTAATAGTTCAGAAACTTTTGGTGTCGGAGGGGGGACTTGAACCCCCACGCCCGTAACGGGCACTAGCCCCTCAAGCTAGCGCGTCTGCCAATTCCGCCACTCCGACATAATTGAATGGTTAGTGTACCGGTGAACAACAAAATCTAAACCTGTGAATAACTATTTGATGATTGTTACTCATCCATCATTAAAGCGAGAGCCAACGTGACGAAAGTAAAGACTAAAGCGAGAATAATCGTAATCCGGTCAAGGTTTCTCTCTATTACAGTCGATCCAGCTGCCTGAGACCCTAGCCCTCCACCGAACATGTCAGATAGCCCGCCACCGCGACCACTGTGAAGCAGAACCAAGCCGATTAGGGCGAGAGCAACGAGAACATCAATTATGACTAGTAAAGCGGTCATATCGTGATGTTATCAAGATGCGTCTACGAATAGTGTTTTTCTAAGAGACAAAGGGATATAAATACCTGATGCTATTGGAATCTGTACTGCACGATACGGGCAAAACTCTTAGCTTCAAGAGCTGCTCCCCCGACCAATGCCCCATCAATATCGCTCTGTGACATTAACTCTGCGATATTGACAGGCTTTACTGAGCCACCGTATTGAACCCTCGTGTTTTCAGCTGCTACTTTCCCACTAATTTCGCTAATACAATCTCGAACGTGAGCGCACATCTCTTGTGCGTCCTCGGGTGTAGCAGTTGCTCCTGTTCCAATTGCCCATATAGGCTCATATGCAATTACCATGCTTCCTACACGCTCTTTGCCGATACCTTGAAGTCCCTCAACTAACTGGGCCTTTACCTTATCCTTAGCGATCCCATCATCTCTCTCATTGAGAGTTTCACCGACACACAGAATTGGTGTCATAGCATGCTTAAAGATAGCTTTCACTTTTGCATTAATCTGTGCGTTTGTTTCGTTAAAGATTTCACGTCGTTCTGAATGCCCAACAATTACCAGTTTGACATTAAGCTTTTCTAGCATTGCAGTTGAGACCTCACCTGTATAAGCACCCTTTTCTTGTTCATGGCAATGCTGCGCCCCTAACAGGATTGGTATGTTGTCGGATTCTAGTACTGTCTGTATTGAGCGTAGGTCAGTAAATGGCGGGTGTACGGATATATCACAATGGGAATAGTCGTCAGTGTTCAATTCCCACCTAAGGCCTTGAACCATTTGAATGGCTTCAAAATGGTTGTGATGCATTTTCCAATTTCCACTTATTAAAGGTTTTCTGTCTGCCATATATTTCCTTTACAATTTACTTTACTGATTAGTCAGTAGGGCGTCTATACCAGGCAAAGTACCTTTCTCTATCAGTTCTAGACTGGCCCCCCCTCCTGTTGAGACATGGTCAATCTCTGTGTCGAATTCAAATTCTTTCGCGGCAGCAGCACTATCGCCTCCGCCTATCACAGTAAAGCTAGCTTTATTTTCAGCCATAGATTGAGCCACATGTTTCGTACCGGCACTAAACCTTCTGTCTTCGAACACGCCCATGGGACCATTCCAAAGGACAGTTTTAGATTCTTGAATTATGTCTCCAAATGCAGCGGCTGACCCCGGACCGATGTCCAATCCGGTCCATCCATCTGGGATATTTTTCCCCATCTGCCGAACGACACCCCCGACTGCTGCGTCTCCGATTTTTCCATCACTGTCCATCGCAGTGAAATCGTGTGGCAAGACAATAGGTGCTCCGGCTTCCAAGAGTTCTCTACAGTAGTCTAATTGCCCTTCTTCAAGTAAAGAGGATCCGATCTGTTGACCTTGAGCTTTCAAGAAAGTAAAACACATTCCTCCTCCAATTAATAGTTTGTCTACAATCTGGACTAAGGCGTCAATAACGCCTAACTTGTCACTGACTTTTGAGCCTCCGAGAATGGCTACAAAAGGCCTTTTGGGTTTGTTTCGAACCTGAAGCAAAATTTCTACTTCATTATGAAGTAGGCGACCAGCAGCACTCGGCAGTAGCTGAGGCGGTCCCGTGATTGACGCATGGTTTCGGTGAGATGCACCGAAAGCATCGTTAACGTAGATATCTTGACCAGCAACTAGTTGTTGAATAAATTCAGGATCATTAGATTCTTCACCTGAATTAAATCGCAAGTTATCAAGCAATTTAATTCCAGGTAAGATTTCATTTAGCCTGTTCCTTATAGGTTCGAGAGAGTACTTTTCCTCGAATTTTCCTTTTGGTCTTCCGAGATGCGAACATGCAGTTACCTCGGCGCCGTTGTCTATAAGATATTTTAGAGTTGGAATAGCTTCTCTTATTCTCAAATCGTCGCGAATGATTCCATTATCTAGTGGCACATTAAAATCTGTTCGCACCAGAACGCGTTTCCCTGAAATATCTCCCAAGGCTTCCAGATTTGGTAACTCACTCACGATTGTATTAGCGACGGGCTTTCTTTGTTCTTCTTGTGCCAACAATTTGTGTTAGGTCTATCAGACGGTTCGAATATCCCCATTCGTTGTCATACCATCCGCAGATTTTGACAAGCTTTCCTTGGGTCATCGTCAGTCCAGCATCAAATGTGCAACTTGCAGGAGACCCAACAATATCTGCGCTCACAAGAGGCTCTTCGCTGTACTCCAAAACATTTTTGAGAGGACCTCGTCGCGCTGCTTCTTTGAACGCCTCATTTACCTCTTCTACCGATGGTGTCTTTTTCATTATTCCAGTGAAGTCTGTAACTGATCCGTCAGGTATTGGCACGCGCATGGCTATTCCGTCTAGTTTCCCTTGCATTTTTTTAAGAACTAATCCTGTTGCTCTTGCCGCTCCAGTGCTTGTGGGGATAATGTTTACCGCGGCTGCGCGAGCTCTTCTCAAATCGCTATGAGGGCCATCAACTATTGCTTGGTCTCCGGTGTACGCATGCGTTGTAGTCATAAGGCCCTCTTGGACTCCAAATGCGTCATCTAGGACTTTGATCATTGGAACAAAGCAGTTAGTGGTGCAGGATGCATTTGAAATTATATGATGTTTTTTTGGGTCATAATCATCATCATTAACCCCCACAACAAATGTTGCGTCACATGAGGCAGGTGCTGAAATGATGACTTTTTTTGCTCCAGCTTCTATATGAGGTTGTGCTTTTTCTTTGTCGGCAAAGATTCCTGTTGACTCTATTACGACATCAACCCCAAGGTCACCCCATGGGAGGTCGCTAGGGTTGCGTTCAGATAGTACTGCTAGTTTCTCTCCGTCAACGCTAATTCCCCCACGTACTGCTTTGACTGATCCTCCGAATTTACCGTGGACAGAATCATTCTTTAGTAGATGCGCGAGCGTCTCTAATGAGCCGAGATCGTTTACGGCTACGAAATCTATTTTTGCACCTGAGAGTTTGGCTGCTCGAAAGAAGTTTCTCCCTATCCTTCCGAACCCATTAATACCTACTCGAATGGCCATGTTTCCCTCCTACTGGGGCTATATCGTCTAAGCGTGATGCTAGCGATTCTTGAGCACAAAGGCAGTGACCGGTATAGCTTTTTATTTTTCTATGTCCCGATGAGTAACTGATACTCCAAAGCCCAAAGAGTTGAATACACCTTTGAGTTCATTGGCTATCACAACTGACCTATGTTTGCCTCCTGTACAACCTATGGCGAGACTGAGATAACTTTTCCCTTCATCTTGGTAAGCAGGCATTATGAGTTGAAGCATTGATTCCAAATGAGTGAGAAACTGGATGGAAATCTGCTTTTGTAATAAGAATTCTCTTACCTGATTATCTTCTCCGGTCATTTCTCGAAGGTTTTCTTCCCAATGTGGATTAGGTAAAAACCGGCAATCTAACAGTAAGTCGACGTCGTTGGGGACTCCATGTTTGAAGCCGAAGGAAACAATTCTTGTCTGTAGGGTGGTCGCTGTTGATTCGATAGTAAATAGTTGAGCGAGGCGTGATGAAAGGTCGTGAACATTTAGCTCGCTAGTGTCTAACTCAATGTCCGCGAAACCTCGGAGTTCTTTCAACTCATTAATTTCAGACTTTATCTTTTCAGCTAAGCCGTCGCCATCCTTAAATGGGTGTCTGCGCCGTGTCTCTTCATACCGTTTAATTAATGTCTCAATACTCGCAGTCAAGAAAAGAGTTCTCACGTTAAGAGTCTTGCTATCCCCTAGGTGGCTAATTTCCTTTATTGTCTCTTCAGGTGATTCTGCACCTACCACCAATGCAATATTACTAGTGACAGAACCCTTTGCTAAAGCTAGTTCAGCGACCTTGGCAACTAACTGCGTTGGAAGGTTATCAATGACGAACCATCCTAGGTCTTCAAGACATTTAGCAGCTTCAGATCGACCAGCCCCTGAATAGCCTCCGATTATAAGAAATTCTGCCATATTTAATTCTAGCTGTATCTAAGCTGCAGTTTTCTTACCCTTACTGTAGTTTTTTACATAAGAGGATTAGAAGTTCCGGAATTCCGGAAAGTTCTGATTCTATGGGTTTTTCTATGACTTTCTTAATCATGAAGTTTTCACTGGAGAGTGCGTTGAAGTAAGTACTGAGGGTCCGGTGCGCGTATAGCACATCATGGTCAGGAGTTATTTTTTCTATTTCGGTTGATTCAGTAAGGTACTCGCCTATTTCCCAAATGGCATCACGGTCGTGGCTGTATAAATTGGCAGGTCCACTTCCTGGGGATTGAAAAACTGGATGATTCATGATTATCAGAAGTATTCCATCCTTTTCTAAAACTCTTGCAATTTCAGATACAGCTTCCAGGAGGCTTTCTACGTGCTCAAGAACCATTGAGCATATTACTGCATCAAATTTTTCATCTTTGAAGGGCATTTGGTCAATACTGTGTTGAACAAATTGAACACCGTTAGTTATTTCTTTGGCATAGCCTAATTGCCTTATAGAGATATCCCCTCCGATTATTGTCGCATGCTCTGCGATTTTTCTCGTCTCTTGGGCCACGAGGCCGGTTCCGGTACCAATATCAAGAATGTTTTTTTTCTGAGAGAGAATACCCTCGATCAGCGGAACAATCATTTCGACATATTCTGTTGATTCGTTATTCTCGATGCTCCTAATCCACCATTCGCTGAGCTTGTCCCAAATGTTTTTTGCATTCTGTGGGGAATTACTCACGTGACTCTATTGGGGTTTGAACATTTTTGATAAACAGATTTAGCAACTGCCTCTGGTAGCCACGTCAATTCCAAAAGGTCTTCCAGCGTCGCTTGCCTAATTTTATTGATGCTTCCGAATTCCTTGATCAATCGTGCCTTTCTGGAGGGACCGAGTCCACTAACTTCATCAAGGATTGAGCCCTTCATGGCTTTTTTTCTGAGTTGACGGTGGTAAGTAATTGCGAACCGGTGGCTTTCATCACGAATTCTTTGCAACAAATATAAAGATTCTGAATTTCGTGGAAGGATAACTGGTTCTGATTTACCAGGAAGAAATAGTTCTTCGTTTCGCTTGGCAAGTGCGGCTATAGGTATCCGGTCAAAAAGATTGAGCTCTTTTAGTACCGCAACAGTGGCTGATAGTTGACCTTTTCCTCCATCAACTAAAAGCAGCTGAGGGGGGTAAGAGAAACTCGATGCGTCGTTACTTTGATTGCTTTCCTCTTTCAGTAAATTCAGCAACCTTCTCCGAACTACTTCAGCCATCGCAGCATAATCATCATTTCCATCAATAGTTTTAATCTTAAATTTCCTGTAGTCTTTCTTTTTCAAAATTGCATCTTCCATGACGACCATTGAGCCTACGTAATTGCTGCCCTGCAGGTGGCTCATGTCGTAGCATTCGATCCGTAAAGGAGAATTTGGAAGATTAAGAAACTTCTGTATGTCATTTAGTGCTTTCGACCTACTGTTATGATCACCTAGTCTTTTTAGGCGATGACGTTTGAATGCGTCTTCAGCGTTAAGGCGCACAGTTTCCATTAAGGTCTTTTTAGTACCTTTTTGGGGAACATGAATTTGAACTTTTGAACCACGCTCCCCACTAAGCCATGTTTCATAGAAGTCTTTATTATGAGGTTCGGTTCCGACGTATATCGCTTTAGGGCTGCCCAAAGGGTTATTTTCTATGTAGAGTTTCTCCAGTATTCGTGACTGAAGTACTCCAGTAGGCAAGTTTTCTGCTTTGTCCAAAATAAACGACCGCTGACCTAATACACGTCCGTTACGCACAAAGAAGGCGTGTGCAGCCGCTTCAAACTCATCGTCAACGTACGTAACGACATCAAAATCTTCTGATCGCGTACCCACCATTACTTGCTTTTCTGCAGCCTTTTGAACATTAAACAATTTGTCCCTGAAGCGTGCTGCCCTTTCGAAATCCTGTTCTTCGGCGGCAGTATTCATTTGCGAAAGTATATCTTCAACGACATCATCCGTATGCCCCTCAAGGAAACGCAATAAGTCTCTTACTAATTGCTGATATTCCTCCACTGAGACATTGTCAACGCATGGGCCACAACATTTTTTTATATGAAATTCAAGGCATGGTTTCTGCAGTTTTTCGTGCCGACTGTATTTATTCTCTGTGCATGTCCTTAAGGGAAAGGTTCTCTGCAGGAGATCTAGGGTGTCTCTGATCGCTTTAACTTCCACATACGGACCAAAATACCTGTTGCCTTTTTTTAGTTTTCCTCGTGTTAGCATTGCCCTCGGCCATTCGTCAGCTGTTGTGACTACAAGAAATGGGTAGCTCTTATCATCGCGTAGACGAACGTTAAATCGGGGTTGGTGTTCCTGTATCAAACTGTGTTCAAGTATTAACGCTTCAACTTCATTTTGGACTTGTATCCATTCAACGCTTACTGCCTCCTGAATCATTTGTTGTGTTCTAGAGTGGAGCTTTTCAATTGGCTGAAAGTATGAATTTATTCTGGATCTTAATACTTTAGCTTTCCCTACATAGATCACTCGGTCGAATGCATCTTTAAACTGATAAGAGCCCGGAGTACTTGGGATTAGCTGTGAATCTGGTTTAGTTATCATCCTTTTCCTAGGTGATGTTTGCTGTTTATTTAATTATTTAGAGAGTTCCCGCTTTATTAAGAATAGGTCTAAGAAATTCTCCTGTGAAACTTGCTCGTGTTTTTGCCACCTTTTCTGGAGTCCCCTCAGCGATAACCGTTCCTCCCCCATCTCCTCCGTTGGGCCCTAGGTCGATAACCCAGTCAGACGATTTAATGACATCAAGATTATGTTCAATGACGACAATTGTGTTCCCTTGGTCAACTAGTCGTCTGAGGACAGTCAATAACTTATTTACATCTTCAAAATGTAAACCTGTTGTTGGTTCATCAAGGATATACATTGTATGCCCTGTAGATCGTTTGGCGAGCTCGCTTGCGAGTTTCACTCGTTGCGCCTCACCACCTGAAAGAGTAGGGGCCGGTTGTCCTAAGCGGACATAGCCGAGGCCGACGTCTACTAACGTTTGCATATGGCGAACGATTGGTGGCTGGTTCTCAAAGAATTCTAAGGCTACCTCACAGGGCATGTTCAAAATATCGGCGATGTTTTTACCTTTGAAGTGAACATCCAAAGTGTCTCTGTTGTACCTTGCCCCATTGCAAACCTCACAAGGAACGTAGACATCCGGCAGGAAATGCATCTCAATCTTAATTGTGCCATCCCCAGAACATGCTTCGCACCTTCCGCCTTTCACGTTAAATGAGAATCTGCCTGGCAGGTAACCCCTTACTTTTGATTCTGTCGTTTGTGCAAAGAGCTTTCTAACGTTATCGAATACGCCGGTGTAGGTTGCAGGGTTTGACCTAGGCGTTCTTCCTATGGGTTGCTGGTCAATATTTATTACTTTGTCAAGTGACTCTAATCCTTCAATGCGAGTATGCAATCCTGGTGCAACCTTTGATTTATATATCTGCTGCATTAGTGCCCTATAGAGGATGTCATTGACCAGCGTGGATTTTCCAGAGCCGGATACTCCCGTCACAGAGACGAAGCAACCTAGTGGTATTTCAACGTCTATATTTTTTAGATTATGTTCTCTTGCTCCTTTAATTTTGATCCATTGACCGCTAGGAGCTCTTCGTTCCTGTGGTGTAGAAATTAATCGTTTACCAGAGATATATTGACCGGTTATTGAGTTCTTATTTTTTCTCAATTGCGAAACGGAGCCTGAGTGGACAATTACCCCTCCGTGTTCGCCTGCTCCAGGCCCTATATCAACAATATGGTCAGCAACACATATTGTTTCTTCATCGTGTTCAACGACCAAGACGCTATTTCCAATATCTCGAAGTCGCTCAAGAGTTTCAATCAATCTTTTGTTGTCTCTCTGATGCAAGCCGATTGATGGTTCATCTAAGACGTACAGCACTCCTACAAGGCCTGAGCCTATTTGCGATGCTAAACGTATTCGTTGCGCTTCACCTCCTGATAAGGTGCTTGCGGCCCTATGTAACGAGAGGTATTCCAGCCCTACATCCAGCAGGAAACCCATGCGTGAATTTATTTCTTTCAGGATAGGTGCGGCTATCATTTCATCTCGTTTGTTTAACTTAATTTTGCTAATTCTGACCGCTGCCTCTTTTATGCTCATATTGCAAAGGTCAGCTATGCTTAGCTTGTTGATGGTTACTGCAAGTGACAATGGCTTTAAACGGTCGCCATTGCAATCAGGGCATGGTATTTGCCGCATATAGCCCTCAATTTGTTCTCTTTGTTTATCGGTATCTGCTTCTCTATGACGGCGGCGGAGGTTAGGTATAACTCCTTCAAAAGTCGCTTGAAAGTTTCTTGTTCTTCCAAACCGGTTTGTATAAGTAACGGTGATTCTTTTCTTTCCGACACCTTGCAGGATCATTTTTTTAGATTTGGAAGATAGTCTTTTCCATGGGGCATCCATTGGGATTTCATTTTGCTCTGCGACTGATGTAAGGAGCAGTTGAAAATATTTACTTCTTCCAGTGGACCATGGTGCGATGGCCCCCTCCGAAAGTGTCAAATCTGGGTTAGGGACTACTAATTGTGAATCCACCTCAAAACGCGTTCCCAATCCATCACACGAGACACAGGCGCCATACGGGGAATTAAAACTGAAATTGCGTGGCTCTAATTCTTCAAAAGATTTTCCGTCACTGGGCCGACTGAAATGGATTGAAAAGGTAAGAAATTCCGATTGTTTCTTTTCCTTGAGAATTTCGACTTGCATCACGCCATCCGCAAGCTTCAATGCAGTTTCTATTGAATCTGTCAATCTTCTATTGATGCCGTCACGCATCACGAGCCGATCAACAATCACAGAGATGTCATGCATTTCATAACGCTCAAGTTGAAGCACCGGGGTCCCATCATCATTGGTTCCAGCCACATCATTCAAGTTGACCATTTCACCGTCTATGACCGCTCGAGTGAACCCCTGTCCTGCTAGATCCGTAACAAGCGTGTCGTAACTACCCTTTCGACCCCTAACAACGGGAGCCAGTATTTGAAAACGCTCTTCATTATTGAGTTCCATTACCCTATCAACGATCTGTTGTGGAGTTTGGCGAACGAGCTTTTCTCCTGTTTCTGGGTCGTGAGGTATTCCTATTCTTGCGAAAAGAAGTCTTAAGTAGTCATACACCTCTGTTATCGTCCCAACCGTTGAACGAGGATTCCTGCTCGCACTCTTTTGATCTATTGAAATAGCAGGAGACAACCCTTCTATGAAGTCCACATCGGGTTTATCCATCTGCCCTAGAAATTGACGTGCATACGCAGACAATGACTCCACATAACGTCGTTGCCCTTCTGCATAGATCGTATCGAAAGCGAGAGATGATTTACCTGAACCAGAAATTCCTGTAAAAACAATCAGCTTGTCACGCGGAAGTTCTATATCCACAGCTTTGAGATTATGCTCTCTAGCTCCTTTTACAACGAGATTTTCAGCCATATTCTTAATTTAATCAACCAATTTCATAAGTACATTATTCTGGCCCATTTACTATGGAGTAGTATATATTCATGAAGTCTATTCTGCTGGTTCACGGCGCCTGGCATGGGTCTTGGTGTTGGGATTTCGTTGAGAAGGCACTAAATAACGAAGGGGTTGATACCCATTCTTTAAATTTGCCATTCACAGGCGTTAAAGACGATATAGCTTCCGTTTCACATGCCCTAGACGGTATTGACAATCAGGTAATACTGCTCGGACATAGTTATGGTGGCATTGTAATTTCTAGTGCCGCTGAAGCTAAACGGAATGTTGAGCAGCTAATTTATCTCAGTGCAATACTTCTAGAACCTGGGGAATCAATGCAGCTTGACGGTTCAAAGATTCAAATTGATGTGGATGAGAACCTTATCTCTGAAGTTAAGAAAGGCTCTGCAATTTCTGCCTTCTACGCAGATGTCGACCCAAATCTAGCAGAAGCCTCAATGGAACTTTTGCGCCCTTTCCCTATTGTGGCGGGGGCTAAGGGAATAGGAGAAGCATGGCGCGAGAAGCACTCAACATACATCGTTTGTCGAAGAGATGAGGCTATCCCCCCTAAACTCCAATACGCTATGGCGAAGAAGGCTGACAAAGTCATCGAATGGGAATGCGGTCACTCTCCATTTCTTAGCAAACCAGAGTTAGTGATAGACTTTCTCCTAGACCTTGTTTCGACGACTGATTAATGTATCTAAAATCACCGAGAGCTATACATCGCTTCTGAATAATTTATAATCAAAATCAGCTTTGCTTCTTGTTAAGGCAGCTTTCCAAGAGGGGCTATATTTCAGAGCCCATCTGAGTCCACGAATTAATGTTTTGCCCATATACAAGTTCAATTTCGATGACTTCAGTCCGAGTAGCATTCGTAAGTCTGGTTCAATAGTTGTTGCTGCAGCACGCTGGAGTATTCGATACCCAATTGACTCTGTTCGTGAAAGCGGAGGATTTTTAAGAAATTCTATTGCTTCACGCAACGCTTTTGAATCAGCCAAGTCAGGATGAGAATTAACCCATTCGTTAAGCTCGTGAGCAGTCTTCGGTAACGGATCTGCCCCCATTCGCTCGCCTATTAACGCTTGTTCTGTTACAAATTGATCTGCTTCTACTTCTGTAACCGGCCTTTTGAAAACTTGAAATGCCTCTAGAAAAGAATTTGTTAAAGTGTTATGTACCCAGGCGCTGTATTGCGGGCTTGATGCACTGTACGCTCTTCCTCGCTCTGAAATCCCAGATACTCGTTGGTGCGCATAGTTAACCATAGAAATGGCTTCTTCTGTTTCGGGTATCGCACCATAGGTCATTGATGTAACGTAGTAGGCTGTTCTGCTTAAACGTCCCAGTGGGTCTTCTCTGTAACTTGAGTGATCAGCAACTCCGGCAGCAACCTCAGGATGTGCAGCTTGGATTAGTAAAGCCCTGATTCCACCAACGAAACTTGAAACATCTCCTAGAACTTCCCAACTTATTGAGTCAGGGCCAAAAAGTCCTGGGTCGCCTTCATACTTTTCGGTGTTTTGTAGCGGTCTTTCGCTATGCGAAAAGAGATCTACAACACGTGCAGTTACTCGTTCTTTGATACCCATCTATTTCCCTTTGCTTCATTATTTTATTCCCTTACATGCACAAAAGGTAAGTCGCACAAATCATTTCATATCTTTGAGGTCTCGCTTTATCTCTCGAATTTCGTCCCTAAGTCGGGCAGCATATTCAAACCGCAAATCGCCAGCAGCTTCATTCATTTCTTCTTCTAATGTCATTATCAGTCGTTCTAATTGCCCTTCAGCTAAATGCTCAAAGCTGTCACGTATATGTTTTGACTGACTTTGCAAATTTCTTTGTTCACTTTTAGGTAAGGAAACTTCAGAGTTAGCTGGCCTAATCATAGACAGAATATCTGTTACAGCCTTCCGTATAGTTTTTGGATCAATACCATTTGCTTGGTTGTAGTGCATTTGCATTTGTCGTCTACGGTTTGTTTCCGAGATCGCACGCTGCATTGAATTAGTCACTTGGTCGGCATACATGACAACTTGCCCACCGACATTTCGGGCAGCTCGACCTATCGTTTGGATTAGCGAGGTTTCGCTTCTTAGAAAACCTTCTTTGTCAGCATCAAGGATTGCCACGAGAGAGACCTCTGGAAGATCCAACCCCTCGCGAAGCAAATTTATACCTACGAGAACGTCAAATTCACCGAGTCGTAAATCTCGTAAAATTTCTATGCGCTCAATCGTGTCAATATCACTATGCAAATACCTAACCCTTATCCCAATCTCAAGAAGGTAGTCACTTAAATCCTCAGACATTTTCTTTGTCAGAGTTGTAACGAGTACACGCTCATTTTTCTCTATGCGTAGCTTTATTAATTCAATTAAATCGTCGATCTGACCTGTAGTCGGTTTAACGATTACCTCTGGATCAATCAAACCTGTTGGTCTAATAATTTGTTCTACGATTTGTGAGGATTCAGTTATTTCGTATTGTCCAGGTGTAGCTGACAGGAATACAACTTGATTTAAGCGCTTTGTTATTTCTTCGAACATTAGTGGCCGGTTATCAGCAGCCGATGGGAGACGGAATCCGTGCTCGATAAGAGTTTCTTTTCTTCGCCGGTCGCCAGCATATTGTCCATGTAGCTGAGGCACTGCAACATGTGATTCATCTATGACACAGAGGAAGTCATCAGGAAAGTAATCCAAAAGAGTAAACGGCGGGTCCCCAGATTTCCTACCATCAATATGCATTGAATAGTTCTCAATCCCAGTACAAAATCCCATCTCATCCATCATCTCTAAGTCATGCTCCGTTCGCATACGAAGGCGTTGAGCTTCGAGAAGTTGATTATTGTCCTTGAATTTTTTCAGTTGTGTTTGTAGCTCCTTTTCGATACCTTTCATAGCCCTGATCATCCGCTCGTTACTTGCTGCATAATGTGTTGCTGGAAATATAACTAATTCTGATTGCTGATTTATCACTTCTCCTGTAATTGGATTTACTTCCGTAACCCTTTCTACTTCATCTCCGAAAAACTCTATTTGGTAGACATTCTCTTCGTACGCAGGGTGGATTTCAATTACTCCTCCTCGCACTCGAAAGGTTCCCCTCACAAGGTTCATATCGTTGCGATCGTATTGCATAGCTACAAGCCTTTTAAGAATCTCTCGCTGGTCATACTCTTGACCCCTACGAACAACAAGAAGTTGGGTCATGTATTCCTCCGGAGACCCCAAACCATAGATGCAGGAAACCGATGCAACGATAATTGTGTCACGTCTTGTTAATAAAGCAGCTGTAGATGCGTGTCGAAGTCTATCTATTTCATCGTTAACTGAGGAGTCTTTCTCAATGTAGGTATCGCTTGAAGGTATGTAAGCTTCAGGTTGGTAATAGTCGTAGTAGCTTACGAAATATTCGACTCGGTTGTTTGGAAAGAATTCTCGTAATTCGTTCGCTAACTGAGCGGCAAGTGATTTATTTGGGGCCATAACCAGGGTTGGCCTCTGAACCTTTTCAATCGTCCAAGCAATAGTGGCGCTTTTCCCTGAACCTGTGACACCAAGCAGAGTTTGAAACTTTTGCCCTGCCTCGATGCCGATAGATAAATTTTTGATTGCATTTGGCTGATCTCCAGCTGGCTCAAAATCAGAAACTACTTTGAAAGGAACGCCCTCTGACCTTTTAACCATGTAAGCAGTTTACACGTTTCGTTTTTTGACAGAAAGAGAATGCACCCATTCCCAACACTCTTCAATTTGCTTGGGGAGATTCTCTTCTGGGCCGTTATTATCAAAGAGGAAATCAGCAAATTCGCGTCTTTGCTCGGGAGTTGCTTGCTTAGCTATTCGTGCTCGCGCATCCTTTTCGTTAAAACCTCTTTGTTGAACGAGACGATATACCGCTGTTTCAATTTTGCAATCGACTACAATTATTCCGTCAAAGAGCTTGTATTCGTCTCGACCTAGCTCTCCCTCAGCTGTCACCATCAGAGGTATGTCAACCAAGACGATGCTTCCCTGCTTGATTGCTTCTTTACGTCGCTTTCCCATTTCCTCACCTACGGCCGGATGAACAATTTCATTTAATTTTGAAAGTTCCTGCTCATCGTTAAACACGATTTCAGCTATCTTTTGCCGGTTAAGTTCACCATCATCAAGTAGTATCTGGTTGCCGTAGATCTCAACGATTTTTTTGAAAACCTTGCCTCCAGACTTTTGTAAATCTTTTACTATCTGGTCCGCATCGACGAGAGTGGCTCCGCTTTCGACAAGTAGTCTAGCTACAGTAGTCTTTCCAGACCCTATCCCGCCGGTGATTGCGATTTCGGCCACTATATGTCTAGGTCTGCCTCAGATTCGGCAACCAAACGCTCTTGTTCGCTCTTCTCATACTCAGACCATGCTTTTTCTAGGTCAGCTGCAGCTTCAGGGTCAAGCTCGACAGCTGGCCCGATGTAGTTACCTTCAGTGTCATAGTTCTGCTCACCAAAGTGCTCTTGATATTCTTCAGCAACTATACCGCCTTCCGCTGCTTGTTTAACGGAAAGGCTTATTCGTCGTTTCTCTAGATCAACGTCTATTATCTTCACCCAAAGTTCTTCACCTGGGGTGACAACCTGCTCAGGAAGGTCCACATGATGATTAGACATTTCAGAGATGTGGACTAGCCCTTCAATATTATCTCCGACTTGAATGAAGCTTCCAAATGGCACCAATTTAGTAACTCGGCCGTAAACTAATTCGCCCACTCGGTGGGTCTCAGCAAATTCTTGCCATGGATCTTGTTGTGTTGCTTTTAGCGAGAGGCTGATTCGTTCTCGATCTAGATCTACCTCAAGCACCTCAACGTCTACTTCGTCGCCAATCGTCACGACGTCTGATGGGTGGCTTACATGCTTCCAAGAAAGTTCTGATACATGAATCAAACCATCCATTCCTCCTAGATCAACAAACGCTCCGAAATTGACGACGGATGAAATGACTCCTTTTCGCCTTTCTCCTGGCTTCAGCAGATCGAGGAATTCTTCTCGTTGCTCTTTCTGTGTCTCCTCTAACCATGAGCGGCGTGATAGCACTACATTGTTGCGATTTTTATCAAGTTCAATAATTTTAGCTTCAATTTCCATTCCCATATAGGGTTGGAGGTCTCTGACTCGCCTAAGTTCAACAAGAGATGCTGGGAGAAACCCTCTCAAACCGATATCTACGATAAGTCCACCTTTTACAACTTCAATCACGAGACCTTTGACCATCCCATCATCGTCTTTGACTTTTTGAATGTCGCCCCAAGCTTTTTCGTATTGTGCTCTTTTCTTAGAGAGAATGAGTCGGCCATCTTTGTCTTCTTTTTGAATAACTAGGGCTTCAATTTGGTCTCCAACGTTTACAAGTTCGTTAACTGCTACGTCATTTCTTAGCGAAAGTTCTCGTCGTGGAATAACTCCTTCTGACTTGAATCCGATGTCTAAGAGCGCTTCTTCTCGGTCTACTTTAACAACTGTTCCGGCTACAAGTTGTCCATCTTCCACTTCAACCATTGAGTCTGCGAAAGCTTCTTCAAGTGTTTTTCCATCAAGGTCATTCACTGCTATTACTCTGGGGGTGTAGCCATCTTTGTTGGCATTGGATTCTGTTTCAATAGTTGACATTTAATTTTTTTCTAATAGACGATAGTGGACGTGGTTGCCTTTTTAATGACTTCCACGACTACTTAGGTTATCAATACCTTATGAAGTGCCAACAATTTCTTTGCTTTTAAGCATAATTTTCTCTTGAAGCAATCATAAGCAACTCTGCTTGGGTATATGTCGGAGGAGTTTTTCGATACTTTCCAGGAGTAACTGACCATATTGACTCCACCAATAAGTCAGCGTCTTTTGCCAGTAGACGAAGTTCTCTTGGCGTAAAGCAACTGGTCCACAAATCTTGGGTTAGTTCATCGCCTGATGCATTCCTTATCGTTGTCTGCTCATGATTTACTCCGTGGTCAGCGAAGAACATATCTTTATCGTCTTCAAGGAAATGAACCTGAAAATAGGCTGAGAAGGCTGATAGAGCTAACTTTCCGCCAACTACAAGAGCTTGAGACATTTTTTTCAGGATTTCCCCATCTGGATCACTTACAGGAACGGGTTTATTCGTTTCACCTGCTAACCCAAATGCTCCTTGACAAAGTGATATCACTGCATCAAATTCTTTATCAAAGTGCATGTTCTTTGCGTCGAGGCGCAGAAAGCTAGCATCAGGAGTTTGAGCTTTTGAGGCGATATCGATGAATTCTTGGCTGATATCAATTCCTAGGACAGTGATTCCCGCCTTAGCGAATAGATGAGAGTGGCGACCAGGCCCGCATCCTACATCAAGTAATTTCATTCCTCGTTTAAGGTCAAGTTCTTTCATGAGAAATGCAACCTCTTGTTCACTTCCTTTCGTAAAGGAGTAATTCAGGTATGCATCCCCCATATGCTGGGCTGCTACTTCAAACCAGTGGTTATCCATATTCACTCACCATGTTTAAGAGTCATCGATAACTACTTGGCTTCTGCCCATGTCATTCCGGAACTTATGTTCACCTCTAATGGGACTTGAAGAGAGAACGCTGATTCCATCTCATCTATAGTTAAAGCCTCTACTTGCAGAAGTTCATCTGTCGGGCATTCGAGTATGACTTCGTCATGGACTTGGAGGATTATAGCACTGTGAAGGCTCTCGTCTTTGAGTCGCTTATTTAGATTCACCAAAGCAACTTTGAAAATATCTGCTGCTAGCCCTTGGATACCTGCATTCATAGCTTGCCGCTCAGCGACGCTCCGAACTCTGGAGTTAGATGATTTAAGTTCGGGTATTTTACGTTTTCGGCCAAAGAGTGTTTCTGTAAATCCCTTCTCTTTCGCTTGATTTACCGCTTTGTCCATATATTCCTTAACTGACGGGAAGGCAAAAAAGTAGTCAGTTAAGATTTTTGCTGCTTCTTTGTTTTCTATACCTAAACGTTGCGCCAAACCATATGCTTCCATTCCGTAGGCAAGCCCGTAACTAACCATCTTGGCTTTTTCACGTTGGGCTTTGGTTACTTCTGCATCATTGATGCCAAATACTTGAGCTGCTGTCGCTGTGTGGATATCTTGACCATCGTTGAACGCATTGATGAGCCCTGGGTCTGACGATAGGTGCGCGATGCAACGAAGTTCTATTTGGTTGTAGTCCGCTACTAGAAGTTTATGATTTCTTTGGGCTACAAATACTTCTCTAAATGCCTTTCCCTTTTCTGTTCGTACTGGAATGTTGTGCAGATTTGGGCTAACTGAACTTAATCTTCCAGTAGCAGTAACTGTTTGGTGAAAAGTAGCTCTTATTCTTTGATCATTGTCGACTTCATTTAAGAGGCCTTGTCCATATGTCGAACGTAGTTTCTCCACTTCTCTGTATTCTAAAAGTTGCTCAATGATCGGGTGATCCTCTTTCATTTTCTCTAATGTTTGCGCATCTGTACTAAATCCTGTTTTAGTTTTCTTTCGCGGTTCAAGGTTCAAATCAGTGAACAAAACCTGTTGCAACTGTTTCGTTGAATTCACATTGAACTCTTGTCCAGCTAATTCATGGATTTTTTCTCTTGCATTTGAGACTTCATCTTCTAGTCGATTGTGCAATCTTTTCAGCCCCTCTAAATCCACTTGTATCCCGACGAATTCCATTTCGGCCAAAACATGGATTAACGGTAATTCAATTTCGTCGTTAAGCTTTTCTAGACCCTCCTCTTTAATAAGATCCTTAAGGGGCTTGTGCAAAAGGGCAATTGATGCAGCTTCAATTGCGATTTGCTGCATATTTGAATTACCTTGTGACTCAAGGTCAAGCTGGCCTTCTGGAATCTCTACTCCTGCCTGAATTGATAACTTTGCGTATTCCTGCAAAAGGTCATTAAGTGAGTAAGAATTTCTCGATGGGTTAAGGAGATATGCCGCGACTTCAGTATCCATGACGATTTGAGGGGCAGGAAAGTTTAACGCAAGCAGTGAACGAATTATTCTCTTAAGTCCGTGACCTATAACTCCTGCATCTCGCTGGAGAAAATGTTTAAATTCATTAGAGATTCTTTCATCTTCAAGATAGCTATAAGGGAACCAAGCTGAATCACCATCTGAAGGCTTACGTCCTAGAGCGAAACCAGTGGGTATTTCCTGCTCTGCCTCCCAACTCGCCGAAAGCGCTACTGGGACTTTTGAGTGTGTTATTTCATCTAGTAGGGATTTTAGGTCATCACTGTTAGCCAAAGTCACACAATGATTTGCCAAATCTATACTTGATTGATCACTGCTGGAGTCTTCTATCGCTAAGGAGCTTCCAAAAACATCATTCAACTTCCTCATAAGCGTTCGGAGTTCAAGGTCCTGAAAAAAAATTTGTGTAGCTTCTGCATCAAATTCTCCGATTTCAAGGCTCGCTATTTCGACTCCAAGGGGAACATCCCTAATTAGAGTCATTACTTCCTCGTTTAGACGAGCTAAATCCTCATTTGAAAGTAAATTCTCTTTAAGTTTTGGTTTCTGCTGATCAGCCGATTCAAATATCCCGTCTAAGGTCCCGAATTCATTAACTAATTTCGCAGCAGTTTTCTCCCCCACACCGGGAACACCAGGTAGATTATCTGATTTGTCACCTCGAAGAGCGGCGTATTTGACATAATCGCCTGGCACTACACCTGTTCGCTCCCTGATACCTTCTTCATCAAATAAAATATAATCCGAGACTCCTTTTCGGTTATAAAGAACCTTTATATAAGGGTCCTCAACTAGTTGGTAACTGTCCCTATCCCCAGTTATGACGATTGCTTCTATCTTGGCCTCTCTTGCTTGCGTTGCAAGAGTGGCGAGAATGTCATCAGCTTCATAACCTTGAATTTCAATAGTCTGAATTCCCATTGAAGGCAAGATTTCTTTTATCCTTGGTAACTGTTCCAAGAGATCATCGGGTGTTTTTGCCCTACCTGCTTTGTAGGTTTCTACTCTTTCGTGTCTAAAAGTAGGGTGCGGCAAGTCAAAGGCTACAGCTAGACCATCAGGTTTATGATCAGTCATTAAGGTAAAGAGCATCGTTAAGAAGCCATAGATCGCTCCTGTAGGATCGCCATTTGAAGTTCTCATATCTGCTTGACTTAATGCGAAAAAGGCTCGATACACAAGAGAATTTCCATCAAGCAACATAAGCTTTTTCATAATTTCTTATCCATTTTCCCTGAGGGGTCTGAGTCAAAGTGTAAAGTATCTGCGAGAATATCTTCTGCCACGGCTTTCATGGTAGTCCTATCTTCCATTGCTTTCTTTTGTAAATACCTGTACGCATCTCCCTCTTTAAGTCCATAGTTATCTATCAATAGCCCCTTAGCACGATCAACTAACTTTCGTGTCTGCAGATTTTCCCTAAGCATTACAGTCTCTTGCTTTAGATCTGAAATTTCTTTAAATCTGCCTAAAGCAAGCTCTATAGAAGGAACTAGGTCACTTCTCTGGAAAGGCTTTACAAGATAAGCCAAAACACCAGCATTGCTCGCCTCTTGAATTAAATCTTGCTGACTAAAGGCCGTGAGGAGAATCACAGCTGCCAATCCCTCATCAGAAATGACCTTCGCTACATCTATACCGTTCATACCAGGCATCTTTATATCAAGGATAACCAAATCAGGTTCTAGCATTCTGACCAAATCAATCGCCTCATCACCACGGCCCGTTTCTCCAATAACGGCGTAACCTTCGGCCTC
>DLTU01000119.1:22485-26372 GCA_002500385.1 Candidatus Neomicrothrix sp. UBA7828
AGGCTTTCCTTTAGATCCAACCTGATAATGGCTTCGTCTTCGGCAATCACGACCCTAATCGTTTTAGTCATTCTTTGATTCCATTTGGTCTAATAATTCGTCCTGGAGCGCTTCGACACGCTCAATTTCACTTTGAAGCATATTTTTGTGCTTCCTCATAGACTCAGCATGCTTATTTGCCTCTCGATGCTTTTGATCAGCTAACGGCGTCTCCGAAACCAGTGAGCGCAATCTCGCCTCGTCAGCTTCATCCGAGAAATGTATGAGCTGCTCTTCGGCAACCTTCAATTCTTCCCGTAACTGTCGTAAGCGAAGAGAAGTGTCTGCCAATTTCTTCTTAAGTAATCTTTGAGGCACAGGCGTATCTTACATCAGTTAGGTCACGAGAATAGATTGCCAACGAAGTATCAACAGAGCTTAATTCAATAAATTGGAAAGATTAGCGATTGCCTAACAGTTACTATTAGATATATTTTCTTGTGCCCGGGGCGGGACTTGAACCCGCACTCCCCGAAGGGAAAGGGATTTTGAATCCCCCGCGTCTGCCGATTCCGCCACCCGGGCAGAATGCTAGTCTACCAAACAAGACACTAAAGCAATGTTTGTGAAAGCTGACTTATTTGCTTTACCAAAGGCAGCCAGAATAACACTATAGCAATGAGCAACAAAGCAATTTAAGTATGCTCAGCATACATAATTAGAAAAGTTCTAAGCTTTATAAAATAAATGTGAAAAAACACACAGTTCAGAGTCAAAACAATTACAGTCATTGAAGGTTAGAAAATGATTGTTTTTACTTACCCCGGACAAGGGTCACAAAAAGAGGGCATGGGCCAAGAATGGGTGAACCATCCATCTTGGGAACTAGTTCAGGATGCATCATCAGTCTCCGGTAGAGATCTATCTGCTTTACTCCTTGAAACAAACGAGGCAGAACTAAAAGAGACGAAAAACGCACAGTTAGCTACTTTTCTGACTTCAATGGTAATCTTTGATGCTTTGCAACGTGTCGGAGTTGAGGCAGCAGCCCATGCTGGACATAGCTTGGGAGAATACAGCGCTCTAACTACTTCTGGGGCTTTAGATTTTGAAGACGCTGTAAAACTTGTTACTGAACGTGGTGCTGCCATGCAAGTTTGTGCCGAATCCCATGAAGGAACTATGGCTGCAATACTAGGACTTGATGATGAATTAGTTGAGAGCGTATGCCATAGGGTTGACGACGATGTATGGGTTGCCAACTACAATGCGCCAGGCCAAGTCGTAATTGCTGGATCCTATTCTGGGATTGAGTCCGCTTCGGAAATAGCAAAGGAATTAGGTGCCAAACGTGCCATGAAGCTACCAGTTTCGGGCGCATTTCACACTCCATACATGGAACCTGCTCGAGACCGACTTCGCAACGCAATTGATAGTGTAGAGTTTCGATCACCAGATCACCCTGTCTTTGCAAATGTTGATGCAATCGGTCATGAAAATGCAAAAGAATGGCCTGCCCTCTTATCTTCACAATTAACCAGTCCTGTTCGCTGGAAGCAAACCTTGCATCAACTTTCTGGGTTAGGTTTCATCACTTTCGTGGAAGTAGGGCCAGGCTCCGTGTTAACAGGGATGGCAAAAAGGACTCTTAAGGATTCAACGACAATATCTATCAGTTCTCCAAGCGATGTGGACAAATTGTTAGAAACAATTGCCGGCCAACAAGCCTCGTCACCAGATGCACTAGAAGGTGAGCATCTATTCGCTACCGAACGCCTTGTCGTAAGTCCCTGTGCAGGAATTTTTACACCAACGGACACAGAGTTAACTGGAAAGAAAATTAAAACTGGTTTTCTCTTAGGGCACGTGAACGAGACTGAAGTAAGAAGTGCCTTTTCTGGCGAAATCCAAGGTTTCCTTGCCATTGAAGGTGAAAGAGTAACTTCAAGCCAGCCAATAGCGTGGCTCAGGGTCATAAAGTAATGACGGTTGATGCTAACAACGGCGGTCGAATCACTGGCTGGGGAATCGCTCTGGGAAATGACCTCATAACAAATCACGACCTTGCTTCACGAATGGACACATCCGATGAATGGATTAAAGAACGAACAGGAATTTCGGAGCGAAGAATCGGTGGCACAACAGCAGGTTTAGCTGTTCAAGCCGCAAAAGATGCACTCAAAATTGCTGAGTGCCCTCCAGAGGAAATTGACTTGCTCGTTTTGGCGACAACCACACCGGATGACCAAATTCCAGCAACATCTGCTATGGTTCAACACCTTCTTGGTCTTAAGTGCGGCGCAATGGACCTCAATGCTGCTTGTAGTGGATTTGTATATTCACTAGTAATTGGATTTGGGATGCTTGCCCTTGGGAATAAACGTATTCTAATTATCGGCTCTGAGACACTATCGCGAGTTACTGATTGGGACGATCGTTCTACAGCAATCCTATTCGGTGATGGTGCAGGGGCTTTTGTGATAGAGGCTTCAGATACCCAAAGTGCCCTCCTAGGGTGGGAATTAAGTTGCGATGGATCACTTAGAGATATTCTTCATGCGGAAATCGGTGGAACTATTGTGATGTCCGGACAAGAAGTATTCCGAAAAGCTGTAATCGCCATGACTGATTCTGCATCAACTTCCATCAAAAACGCTGGACTGATGCCCGAAGATATTGCATTTGTGATTCCACATCAAGCAAATATACGGATCATTGAAAGCGCTATGAAAAGACTTAACATACCTATGGAAAAGTCTGTTTCGGTCCTTCACAAAACAGGTAACACGTCTTCTGCTTCTATCCCTCTTGCACTAGTTGACGCTGTACAAGACGGGAGAATCCAAAGGGGAGATAACCTCCTTCTAGTAGGATTCGGAGCAGGGATGACATCAGCAAGCGCTATCGTGAATTGGGGTGGACCTACATGAGTAAAGTTGCATTAGTAACCGGAGCGAATCGTGGTATTGGATTTGCGATTGCTCAGAACCTTCATGATGAAGGTTATACCGTTGTAGGGACTCATCGATCTTCGCCAGCCGAAGATGCAAAATTCCATTCTGTTCTATGTGATATCACTGTGCCAGAAAGCATAGAGTCTGCCTTTTCTTCAGTAGAGGAACAATATGGTTCCGTTCAAGTCCTTGTGGCAAATGCGGGCATCACAAAAGACAATCTGCTTCCAAGAATGACTGATGATGACTTCATATCAGTTATTGAAGCAAACTTGATCTCTGCCTACCGGCTAGCTAAACGAGCGATTAAGCCAATGATGAAAGAAAAGTGGGGTCGGATCATACTAATATCCTCAGTCGTAGCATCTGCCGGGCAGTCAGGGCAAGCAAACTATGCAGCCTCCAAATCCGGACTTGTAGGATTCGGGAGGTCGCTAGCCAAGGAATTTGCATCGAGAAACATAACGACAAACATTGTGGCTCCAGGACCCATAAAAACTGATATGATTTCGGCTTTATCCGATAAACAAAGAGATTCAATTCTAGGTTCTGTTCCACTCCGTAGATTTGGTGAAGTCAACGAGGTGGCTTCCACTGTGTCTTTTTTAGCAAGTAAGGATGCAGGCTACATTACAGGGGCTATTATCCCTGTTGATGGCGGACTTGGCATTTCTTAAGACCTAAGATGTACATAACGAAAGGGAAATTAAAATGAGCGATGAAAACTTTGAGAGATTCAAGCGCTGCGCTGTGGATGTCCTATCAGTTGAAGCTGATCAAGTAACTCTAGAAGCGAAATTTGCTGAAGATTTGGACGCAGATAGCCTTGACTTGGTAGAGCTAGTTATGGAACTTGAAGAAGAGTTTGACATAACTGTTGAAGAAGAAGAACTTCAGGACTTACCAACGATAGGTGATGCTTTTAAGCTTATATCTAGCAAATTGTAATGAAAG
>DLTU01000027.1:0-3911 GCA_002500385.1 Candidatus Neomicrothrix sp. UBA7828
CTTCGCACTTCCAGAAGATTCTAACAACGTACTAGTTACGGCAGGGCACACAGGTCGCTCAGGCGCGAAATTCCTTCTTGAAGTATCTCCTCATGGTTTCATTTGTTCCGATGGAGGTATGAGTAAAAATAACGCAGGGATTGCAGGGCTGGAGATAACCGATGAATATGGTTTAGCGGGGGCGTGTTGTGATGCTTGGTCAGCTCCCGTAGGTGATGCCTTTAAAGCTTACTCGGAGGGTAGAATTAGCGCATGCAACCAAACAGCAAAAGAACGGGGAGTCGCTGTTGGGATGACTGTTCAAGAAGCTGCTCTTAAATTATTGTCTGAGGTTGAAGCGTGACATCGGACAGTCCGAGCATGCTAACAACCAAATTCTGGGACGAAGCTAGAAACGGAACGCTCGTTAGACCAGTTTGCGGAATATGTGACACCAGCTTTTTCTCTCCTCAAATTCTCTGTCCTTGGTGCCAATCAGACAACTGGGAATTTCAGGAAAGTACAGGAAAGGGGTCTATCTACAGTTACACCATTGTTCACAGACCTCCAGACGATGACTACCCCAAGCCATACATAATCATTGATGTTGAGTTAGAAGAGGGTTGGAGAATGTACTCAAGACTTATTGATTGCAGTCCGTCTGAAGTCAAAATCGGTCAAGCCGTAAGAGTATCATTTCAAATATTCAAGGGAAAAATGTTACCATTTTTTGAAGTTGAAGAAGATTAGCTATGCATATCGGACTAGCTGTACATAGAAACGCCACACGTGATCCTGAAGCAAAGGCAATCTTTGGAGAAAGGCCGCAAACGTACGGCGAACTGGAGGATAGAAGTAATCAGATAGCAAATTATCTCAACTCATATGATTGGGAGAAAGGGGAGCGAGTAGCAGTTCTGCTTCCAAACAGGCCAGAGATACTGGAATTGATAACAGCAATATCTAAGTCCTCGCTAATTTATGTCGGCTTGAACTTCCGATTGGGACAAACAGAAATGACGCAGATATTTGATAATTGTGAACCGTGCGCAATCCTAACTGATGCGGAGCACCTACCTCAGATTGAACGAATAGCCAATGAATCTTCAATCCCTGTCTTTGATATTTCGAGCCCCGAATGGGAGGCAAGAATAGAAAAGAATTCAAAAGCGATTCCCAGTTCCTTTTATGATATTGAGCCTGACGATGATTTCTGTATCGTATATACGAGCGGAACGACTGGCCGCCCCAAAGGGGTGCTTTTTGACCACAAACGAGTCCTTCAACATGCAATAATTGCTTGTCTTGAGTATGACATTACCCCTGAAAGTCGATATTTAATTCAAATTCCTCATAACTCCAGTGTCAATATCACAATCCTCCCATGCGTCACAGTCGGTGCGGCCTTGGGATTCGCTGACAGCAGAAATTTCAATCCTTTGAATTTCGCACAACAAATTAATGATCATGCAGTTACGCATACCTTTCTGGTCCCCACTCAACTAATGCGCCTTCTGGAAAAGTTGCCGAAAGAAGACGATAAAAACCTATCAACTCTTGTAACTCTTGGATACGGTTCATCTCCCATATCGCCAAAAAGACTTAAAGAATTGGTTACGCGATTTGGTCCTATATTTAATCAGCTTTATGGCATGGCTGAAATTGCTTCTATAGGAACAATATTAAGTAAGGCTGATCACCTAAGGGGGCTTTCAACCAATCTCAAGTTATTGGAGTCTTGCGGTAGGCCTTCATACGGAGTCCATGTGCGGGTTGTAGACGAGAATAAAAAATCAATCGAACCGGGATCAAGAGGAGAAGTTGTCTTCTCGGGACCACACGTCATGAAGGGCTATTTTCGAGATTCGACTAGAACTGATCAAGTACTGATTGATGGATGGATGCATTCCGGCGACATCGCTGAAGTAGACAATGAGGGATTCATTTATATTGTGGACAGGAAGAAGAATTTGATAATTCGGGGTGGACTCAACATAGCTCCTACTGAGATTGAGAATGTTCTGTATAGGCACCCTGATGTCCTAGAAGCATCTGTCGTAGGAGTGCCTGACTCGGAATGGGGTGAGGGGATAGTGGCAGTAGTTGCACTAAACGAAGGGTCAAAAGTAACGACGGACGAGTTATTACACCTATGTGATAGTTCTGAACTTACTTCTATAAAAGTGCCAGAGCGAATAGATATTTGGGACGAGCTCCCTAAAAATGCAGTTGGTAAGATTGCAAAAAACGAGATCCGCGCCCACTTTTGGGGACAAGGCCGGAAAGTATGAAAAAGCCTGAGGTCGCAATAGTAGGCATCGGAATTACCAAACAGGCCAAATCGATGGATACGAGTACGATTCAAATTTGTGAAGAGGCCGTTCGGAAAGCTCTTGATGATGCCGGTATGAACATGGCAGAGGTAGACGGAATAGCTGCGAGATGGCCTGGTCCTGGTGGAACAGAGTTTGACCCTGGTGTCGTCGACTGGACAAGCATATTTGGAAAATCTTTCCGATGGGTTGGTGATACCTATCCACAAGGAATACCGGGTTTATTGGATGCAGCTGCTGCAGTCTCTTTTGGCTTATGTAACGTGGCTATAGTTTTCGGAGGTCAGGCAGGAGTCCTCAGAAGAGCACACCTAGCAGATTACACAAAGCCGACTAATGAATTTGTTGAGCCATGGGGTTTATTTACTGCAGCTCACTTTGCGATGGTTGCTCAAGTATATTTTCAAAAATTTCAGCCGGATCGTCTTAAAATGTCCTCTATTGCCGCTGAAATTAGAAATGCTGGATCGCAAAATCCTGAAGCAGTAATGTTCGGGAAAGGACCGTATACCCCCGAAGACATCATTCAATCCCCTAAGGTGGCTGAGCCATTTCACTTGCTTGATTTGTGTCTGGCGTCAGAGGGGGCATCTGCATTTATTGTCACGTCTACCGAGCGGGCGGGAGATTGCCCGCAGAAACCTATTCGCATACTAGGTGGTAGCTCAGAATGGTACCGTCAACAATACGTCAATCCCGTACGTTATGACGAAGTTAAGAACCTAGGAAAAGAAGCATTTGAGAGAACCTTTAAACAGGCTGAGCTCGACGTTCAAGATATTGACGTCTTTGAACTTTATGATATAAACACTTGGGAAATTGTAAGGCAATTTGAAACTCTAGGGCTTTGTGATGAAGGGGATGGTAGCGATTTTCTGTTTGAAAATGGCATTGGCGCAAATGGTAAATATCCCACAAACACGGATGGTGGTCTACTGTCGTTTTCTCATACAGGCTGGGGCGGACCTAATTTGAAGGTCATAGAGGCCGTTAGGCAACTTCGAGGGCAAGCGAGTGGTTTTCAAATCGAGGAACCAAATCATGCTTTGGTTACTGGAGCAGGATCTGGAGCACAGTATTTTAACGCAGCTGTTCTGAGCGCTGAGTAAACCTAAAATCGAATGCGTTTTGGTGAAAAATGGCCTCAGGTAGTAGGTTCTAGTTTGGGGAAGAAAATTGGAAACGATAAGAGATATGGAACCGCCCCCGCATATAGTGGGGATCCAACATTTCGTTGATTACAAATCTGTAGATGAAATTCTGAAGTCTAAAGATTTTCGTCAGGGTTCTCATCAAGAAAGCCAGCCGTTCTTTGGCAGGTCGCTACTTACGATTGACCACGGAGAACATTTCGACCGTCGAAGACTTGAAGCACCGCTGTTCCGCAAAGAAGCTCTTGAGTACTATGAACGAGAAGAGCTACTTCCATTAATAGCTAAATCCCTTGAGGAATGTGAGCGGAATAGAGGCGAAGACGGAATTGTCCGAGCAGATCTTTGTCTACTGGTTCGTAATATGCTGGCTAGAATATCTGCCGTCACAACTGGGATAGATGGAGTGGACACTCCCGAGCGAACAGATGCCTTTCGAACGTATGTT
>DLTU01000027.1:4276-6403 GCA_002500385.1 Candidatus Neomicrothrix sp. UBA7828
TGAGGTTATTGATAGAATCCTAGAAATACGAGCTGGGTTTGTTGAAGAATTCTATGGTCCATCGGTAGAGCGTCGCCGCGAACTTATTTCGGCATTTCAAGCAGGTGATATTTCGGAAAACGATCTACCTCGAGATTTACTCACATTGATGTATCTTCACTGGAATGACAACTGGGATGACGAACTGCCTTTAAGGGAAGCGACCTTGTATACAGTTGCTTCAAGCCAGACGACCACGCATGCAGTTCCGCATATGATGATGCATCTCCACGAGTGGTTCGAAGCACATCCCGAAGACTTCGAAAAAAGATTTGATCGAGAATTTTTAAAACGTGCAGGACATGAAGCGATACGTCTTCATTTGCCCTCGCCTGCTTTACTAAGAATCGCATTAAAGGACGTAGTTCTAAGTGACGGAACAGAAATAGCTGAAGGGGAGCGCGTCGCATGTTTATTCACCCCAGCGAATCGTGACACTTCAGTCTTTGGTGAAGATGCAAAATCATTTGACCCTTATCGAGAAGCTGATGGAGTCAAACCATGGGGGTTCGCATTCGGTGGAGGAGAGCATACTTGTATCGGCCGCACATTAGTTACTGGACTTTCTTCAAGGACGGATGGAGATGAAGGAACTGACGGAACGTTGGTAAACATCGCATTAGCGCTTTTTGAAGCTGGTATCGAGTTAGACCCAGCTGAAATGCCGGCATTTACAGAATTAAGCTATCACGACGCATACGGAACATTTCCTGTGATCTTACGGAATTTATAACTACAAATGTCAAATCTCGAACTACATGTCAAGATTGACAAGCTTATTTGTCAAGGGACCGGATATTGTGTTCGTTTGGAGCCCGAGATTTTTGTTATAGGTGGCGATGACTTAGGCGAAGTCTTGATTGACAAACCTGATACTAAATACGCTGATGTGCTTGAAGAAGCTGCAGTCCTATGTCCGACTAGGGCAATAACTTATTGATTTCCGACAGAGCCCGAATCAGCGGCGCTATATTCTTGAAGAAGTTTCTCAGCGTTTATGGTGCTTCCATCGCCGGCACCAATTTGGACTGGAAGCCAATGCCCATTTTTGAAGATTACTAATACAGTGACTCCTTCATCTCCGGCAATCAAAGGTCCATAGCCACGATTGGCCAATCCGATTCTTATGTCTCCCTCATAGAGCCACTTCCCGCTGACTTTCTGACTTCCCTGAAGAATAATTTCTGAATAGTCACATGGATGGGTATGGGCTTCTACTCTACAATTTGGGGGAAAATAGACTTTGAAGACCGTAGGCGAAGAGTCTTCGGTAGGGAGTCCGATCCGGTATTGTGTTGTCTCAATCCCTGTTTCCTCCATCCAGACTTGTCCGAGTTTCTCCCATGAAGTTACAACGTGTCCTCTCCGGTTGAGTCCTTCTGCAATGATTTCAGGAGTATCGTGAGCTTTCTGGTCTCTTGGGTCTGTAGAAGTTTCCATAAGGAGTCCTTTGTGGAAGAGCTATGCTTGTTCGTAAATCATCCAAAGATCATGAAAAAGCCTGCTGGTTTCAACGGTGCCATCAAAGACTGCTTTTCTCGCTTCGCCGGTAATTGCGTAATTCTCGACCATCTCTATTCCTTCGTCGCCATGGTCTTGGTCAGCAAGAATGTGCATAGTCCAAAAAATTACATCTTCATCCGACATTCCGTAGTTGTCTTTGAAGGCAGCAACCATTCGCGTAAATGTTTCTGGAACAAAGGATTCAAGTCCAATTCCTATTGCGGATAGAGGGACGTACCATTCACGGCAGAGGCCCATAAATTCGAAATAGTCAGTAACTCTTCGTCCAGCTGGTCTTTGTTCAGATGCCTTGATCGCATCAGTATCAGATCCAAGGGCTTGGGCGAATTGTAGAAGGAGTTCAGGGTGCGCATCTGTTTGAGTTTCATATCCGGTGCATTCTTCAGCAAGATTCTTGACCAATGCCGTTCGAACTTCCTCATGAGGGCATCGAACATAGATAGCACCAATCCAAGGAAGCATCTTTGAAATGTGAAGATAGAACTGTTCTGTGAATAATTGAAGTTGAGGAATGGTGATGGTACCAGCTTCAAGCCCAGTGACGAACGGGTGATTATGCATTCC
>DLTU01000056.1:0-4377 GCA_002500385.1 Candidatus Neomicrothrix sp. UBA7828
CTGATGCGGTTCGTTATTGTAATGATGAGCAAGACCACGGCTTGGATCAGGCACTAGATCAAACATTAATACAACTTTCTGAAGGAGCTTTAAGGCATGGAGACAAGATTAACTTGGAGCTTCCTATTCGCAATGTGAACCGCACTGTGGGAACAATGCTTGGTTATCACTTGACGAAAAAGTGGGGCGGTGAGGGACTGCCAGATGACACGATACAGATTAAATTAAATGGCTCAGCTGGGAATAGCTTTGCAGCATTTGTGCCATCTGGAATTACTTTGCGTCTAGAGGGTGATGCTAACGATTACGTTGGAAAGGGCTTAAGTGGAGGGCGCGTAATTCTGTATCCACCAGTTGAATCAACTTTCACGCCCGAAGAGAATGTGATAGCAGGAAATGTACTTCTATATGGGGCAACCTCGGGACAAATGTTCATTAGAGGACAAGTCGGTGAACGCTTTGCTGTAAGAAATTCCGGAGCAGTAGCAGTGGTCGAGGGTATCGGTGATCATGGTTGTGAGTATATGACCGGAGGAAAAGTTATTGTTTTGGGTTCAACAGGAAGAAATTTTGCCGCTGGGATGTCCGGAGGAGTTGCATATGTCTATGATCCGGAGGGGATTTTTCCAGCGAAGGTGAATCCCGAACTTGTCGAACTTGAAAACTTAGATGAGAATGATATCTCTTTCCTCAGAGAGACGTTAGCAAAGCATAATCTTGAAACAGGTTCTCTAGTCGCGAAAGAAATAATAGATTCTTGGCCAAGGGTAAGTTCTGGCTTCGTTAAGGTTATGCCAAGACACTACAAGCAAGTTCTAGCAGCGATGGCAGACGCAGAACAGTCAGGTGCAGACGTGACTACAGCGGTTATGTCAGTAACCACGGGCGAAAGAAAATAGATGGGGGACCCTAGAGGATTTATCCGTCATGGCAGAGAAATGCCTAAGCGTCGGCCAGTGCCGGTTCGCCTGCGTGACTGGAAAGAAGTCTATGAACCTTTCAGCGAAGAAGCATTACAGAAACAAGCCTCAAGATGCATGGATTGCGGTATACCTTTCTGCAACAATGGTTGTCCCCTAGGGAATCTCATACCAGATTGGAACGATTTGGTGTACAAGAATAATTGGCGAGAAGCTATCGATTCTCTACATGCAACAAATAATTTCCCTGAATTCACAGGGCGCTTATGCCCAGCACCCTGTGAAGCAGCTTGTGTTTTAGGAATTCACGAAGATCCTGTGACTATTAAGCAAGTTGAAGTCGAAATCGTTGAAAGAGCCTGGAATGAAGGTTGGATAAAACCTGTACTGGCCCATAAACGCACCGGCAAAAGTGTCGCCGTAGTGGGCTCAGGACCTGCTGGATTAGCAGCGGCTCAGCAGTTATCACGGTCTGGTCACGATGTCACCGTTATCGAGAAAAATGACAGAATTGGGGGTCTACTTCGTTATGGAATACCTGAATTCAAAATGGAAAAGCAATACATAGACCGAAGAACAAAACAAATGGAAGCTGAGGGAACTAAATTTCTTACTAATATAAACGTTGGTATTCATATCAGCTATCAAGAGCTCCAGTCTGACTATGATGCAGTTATTTTGGCCATAGGTTCGACGAATTGGCGAGATCTTCCAATACCAGGTCGAGATTTCAGTGGAATTTATCAAGCAATGGAGTTTCTAGAACCAGCTAATCGAGTGCAAGAAGGAGATTACGAGGATCATCCTTTCTCAGCACTCGGCAAGGACGTGATTATAATTGGGGGTGGAGACACTGGGGCTGATTGCCTAGGGACGGCTCATCGCCACGGGGCTGCCTCTGTCAAGCAATTTGAGATTATGCCAAAACCTCCAGAAGGAAGAGCCCACAGTACGCCTTGGCCAACATGGCCTTTGATGATGCGAACATCATCTGCACATGAAGAGGGCGGAGAGAGAATATATTCAATTAACACAACTCGATTTATTGGGGAGAATGGGGCTGTAACCGGACTAGAAACAGTTCAAGTTAAAAGTGAGCATATTGACGGAAGGTTAGAATTCGTAGAAATTCCAGATAGCACGGAAATTCATAAAGCTAATCTAGTGTGCCTTGCCATGGGCTTTGTTGGGCCCGAGTCATCTTCGCTGGTGTCGGAACTCCAGGTAGAACTAGACGCAAGAGGAAATATTGCTAGAGATGTCAATTGGATGACCAATGTTGATGGGCTGTTCGTAGCAGGAGATGCAGGTAGGGGTCAAAGCCTTATCGTGTGGGCTATAGCTGAAGGGCGATCTTGCGCTTCAGCAGTTGACAGTTGGTTACAAGGAGTGTCTCAACTCCCGAGCCCTGTAACGCCTAGTCTTCAACAACTGCGGTAATTATTACCACTGAGGTTCTGCGTCGATAAACTTTAAAGCTGTTTCGATGAACGTGAAATTCTTTGGAGTGGCAAAGTGGTCAACTCCCTTTAACTCCAAATATGTTGCGTTCGGCAGTGAATCTACGAGTTTTGAAGCTGGGGCTGCAAAGTCATTTTCTCCAATTGCTACTAGAACAGGGCATTCTATTCCCATTAATGCGTCTACTTCAAGTGGGGGATGAGGAGAGTTGATCAGTTCTTGTATCGCTAATCTGTTAATGTCTGCGGCATCGGTCAATTGATTGAAGTAACGTGATTCGGGGTTATTGGGATTAGGATTTCCTGCGATTCCTTCACGAATGTTTTTGTACCTAGTGTCATCTATTGAGAAGAGGCTGTCTCCGATTCCAGATAGCACGAGTTTACGAAAAGTGTCGGGCTTTCTACTAGCAATTGTAAGAAGTATCCTTGCGCCTAGTGAGAAACCAATGGCATCTATAGGGGGAGTGGCAATGGAATTGAGTACAGACTCGTAACACTTCTCGTAGGTCATTTCATCTGTAGTGTTATAACTGGTCCCATGTCCGGGAAGATCTGTCACGATTGACTGCCTGTTAGCATCTCGTACTAGCTCCAGCCAGCCATTCTCACCCCAGGTTCGTGACCCTGATGTTGCTAAGCCATGTAAAAACAAAATTGGTGGGAGCATATTCATAATCTGATATTAATAAAGTAGACGATATAAAAACACATTAGCCCCGAGTGATTTCTGCTAGAGAAACCCCACGGGGCTGTGCAGTTTAACGTTTCCAAAGTCATCCCCTGAAGGACTTCTAAGGTTTGATCCGAACCTTTCGGTCATTTGTCAAATTCCTGCAACTCGAGAGTTGTGGTTCTTTTGACGCTTAATCCCTTTCGGTCTTAAGTCGGATCCATCAGCCTAAGCCGATGGCGGTCTGGTTGGTTCTCCGAAGATCTCCTCCCAGTGATTACCCTTTCGGATAATCCCGTTAAACCTGTTCCGATGGCTGTCACATTTTCTTAGCCGTACCTTCCCGGATTTCGATGCTGCCACCGCTTCCGATTAGATTTTGCTAATTCTTTGTGCCGTTGTCATCGGCGTAGTGATACATTTACATGTTTTTTTATTCTGGTCAAGCGAATATTGGAAATCCTCAACATATCCACAAATAAAACCCCAAAATCCACATTATGAGCGTATAACTCACATGTTTTCCACAGGATTTAATGCGCTGGTTTAAGAGGGCCGAAATATCAACTCTGAATCTGCAAAGGACTTGAATTCAATTCCGTTCATAAAAAGGTCAACAGAAACATTGACCACTGTTCGCCGGGAGTATTTTTAAATCGCAACTTAGGTCCGAGAGTAAATTCAATCTCTTTTTCTTTAAGTCGCTCTGACAATTGTTTCCTCTAAACTTTCGGTATGACTACACCGAAATGAGGAATATGATCACCATCAATCAGGCTTAGAGAAGGCGAGGGATGGGGGGTATTCATTATTTAGATGAGGCTAAGTTCTGTCATTCCAAATTCCTCTATCCATGTATGCAGTTTTTAATGCCGATAAATTATCGGTCATTATTCCATCAACTCCCAGGTCCAAAAGGTATTCAATTTCTTCCGGATCGTTAATGGTCCATGCATGAACGGCTTTGCCAAAGTGATGTGCCCTATTAATGAATTCGCTAGTTATGAAAGGGACGCCCTTAATCTTTGATGGAACCTGTGCGCAATCTCCAAATGGAGACCTAAAAAGAGATTTTGTAAACCGTGAAATTTGTAACTTAGAAATGGATTTCGGTCCCATGCCCGTGCATAACTTAGGACCTATTAATTTCGCAACCCGTTTTATTCTTTCGTCAGAAAATGAACCTACACATACCCTGTTAGTTGAATTTGTTCTAATGATTAGTTCCGCAAGTGGTTTCACAGCAGCATCATGTTTAGGGTCAATATTGAAATTTGCATCAGGGAATTCTTCTAACAATTCAATGAGTAATGGAATCGGTTCA
>DLTU01000056.1:4766-7241 GCA_002500385.1 Candidatus Neomicrothrix sp. UBA7828
CCCTTACTGTCAGTCACTCGATCTAGTTTGTCATCATGGAAAGCAACTAGTTTTCCGTCTTTGGTCGTATGTACATCAGTCTCCATGTATCGGAAACCCAAGTCATAAGCGCCCTTGAACGCCTTCAAAGAATTTTCTGGAAAATCCAGTATTCCCCCTCTATGGGCAAAGGCAAGTGGAAAGTCAGATTGTAAGAAATGCTTGTCCGGCACAACTCGACGCTATCACATTAAAGAGTAAATTTATTGAAATTTCTGGTAGTCAACACGGTTTGATCATCGAATCTATAGCGTATAAGTATGGAAAGACGCACAAAAATAATCGCAACTATTGGCCCAGCTAGCGACTCTGAATCTGAGCTAAGGAAAATTATTGATGCAGGTATGGACGTTGCGAGATTAGGGCTTGCTCACGGCACTTTAGATGAAGCTATCGATAGATTTAAGCGTGTACGTCAAGTTGCTGCGGATTTATCAAAACGTGTCGGAATCCTAGTTGACTTACCGGGGCCAAAGATTCGATCTGCAGCTTTCAGTGATGAGGGTGCTGAATTAGTTAAGAACTCTGAGATTTCGATCGTTCCCGGTAGTCGTGGATCTGATGAGAAAGTAATTGAAGTAGAGTACGAGAATGTTTTGAATGATCTTTTGCCCGGTGACGTAATCCCGTTTGGCGATGGGCAAGTAGTGGTAAGAGTTGAGAACGTCTCTGCATCAGGTGCCACAGGAATCGTTACAAGTGGAGGACGTCTTCACGGTAGGCCTGGCATACGCATTCCATCCGAAAGATTAAGTTTGCCAACTCCTACAGATAGTGATCTAAGGAAGCTAGACGCTTTTGTTGAGCTAGGTGTTGATATGGTTGCCGTTTCGTACGTACGTTCTGCGCATGACGTCCGTCGAGTTGGTACAGAACCTCACCCTCGTGGCCCCTTGGTAGTTGCAAAGATTGAAACCAGAGCAGCGGTGGAGAATCTCAAAGGAATAATAGAAGCCTCGGCAGGTATCATGGTTGCGAGGGGGGACCTGGGGACAGAGTTTGATCTTGCCGATCTTCCGCATTTGCAAAAGAAAATCATCGCTGAATGTATAGCTGGTGGTCTGCCAGTAATCACAGCAACACAAATGCTTGACTCAATGATACAGAATTCCTCACCTACAAGAGCCGAGGCTTCGGATGTTGCAAATGCTGTTTTTGATGGAACTTCCGCTGTGATGCTCTCGGGCGAAACTGCTATTGGCGAGTACCCCGTTGAATCCGTTGAAACGATGTCTCGTATAGCGCAGCGTGCTGATCAGGCATTCGATTATGAGCGGTGGGCTGAGAGAGTTGCGCAACTACGGCAAGATCCTGAAGATGAATCTTCTTCTAATGGTTCGGAGGGAATAACAGATGCGATGACTTTGGCTACGTGGCGTGCTGCCAACGAACTTGACTTAGCGGCCCTCCTCTGCATTTCTGGCTCAGGTTTCACAGTTCGCTCTATGGCGCGTTTTAGACCTAATGTACCGATATTGGGAATGACAATGGATGACAGAACAGCTCAGCAGTTAACCTTGAGTTGGGGGGTGACTCCCTACAGAATTACTAGCGAACTGGGTTATGAAACACGAATCGAAAATGCAATCAGTGTTGCTATCGCTGAAGGTCATGTAAAGCCAAATGACTTAATTGGGGTGCTTGCAGGTATAACTGGGGATTCACCCGCAACAGATGTTCTAAGAATTATGAGAGTCCCCTAATCATTATGAGCGAAATTACATTCAATAAAGGAAAAATACCTGAGACAAGATTGCCTGGTGAGGATCCGTTATTTGAACAAGAGATTAAGAAAACGCGAGATAATGAATCTGCTGACAGACGTTCTATGTTGTTAGCACTCGCTTCTAAGAATCCGGAGTCAATAGGCATCTGGTGTGTTTTAGGTATATCTTCATCTGAAATGATGGAATCGTATTCGTATTTCCGTGTAGCTTATCATCGCGGTCTTGACTCATTGCGAAAAAATGGATGGCGGGGTTCCGGCTTCGTGCGCTGGGAACATGCAGGTAATAGGTATTTCTTATTTNNGGGGTGCTTGCAGGTATAACTGGGGATTCACCCGCAACAGATGTTCTAAGAATTATGAGAGTCCCTTAATAGTTATGAGCGAAGTTACATTCAATAAAGGAAAAATACCTGAAACAAGATTGCCTGGTGAGGATCCTTTATTTGAACAAGAGATTAAAAAAATACGAGATAATGAATCTGCGGATAGACGTTCTACCCTATTGGTACTCGCTTCTAAGAATCCGGAGTCAATAGGCATCTGGTGTGTTTTAGGTATATCTTCATCTGAAATGATGGAGTCGTATTCATATTTCCGGTTAGCTTATCATCGCGGCCTTGACTCATTGCGAAAAAATGGTTGGCGGGGTTCAGGGTTCGTGCGCTGGGAACATCCAGGTAATCGATATTTCTTATTTGCCCTTAATC
>DLTU01000056.1:7567-34156 GCA_002500385.1 Candidatus Neomicrothrix sp. UBA7828
CTTAATCAATTGGCAGAGATATCGAAAGAGATTGGAGACTATGTAGAGGCAGAACGATGCAGCCTTTTCCTCCGTCAACTTGAACCTGGTTGGGAACAACTACAAATTGACTCACTGTAAATGAGTTTCTCTGGGATTGTTCTTAATGGCGGTTCGTCCTCTCGAATGGGTCGTAATAAAGCCGAAATCCTATACAAAGGAAGACGACTTATTGATATTGCTGTTGAATCGCTCATTTCAGCTGGAGCGAATGACGTCGTTATCGTAGGTGGCGGTACAAAAACCAGTTCACTGAAAAAAAATGCTAAATATTGTGAAGATTTATTCCCTAATGAAGGGCCTCTTGGTGGTGTAATAACTGGTTTGAAAAATGTTGAAAGCGATATAGCGGTTATTCTGGCATGTGACTATCTGGATATTGATAGCTCACTAGTTCTTGAGTGCGTTTCTAAACTCAATTCAAGAAGTATGGCTTTTCCGGTTTATGAGGGGAAAGAACAGTTTTTATTTTCCACAATACGAGTCGAAAGTTTAGACACCCTTGAAATGCAGTTCATGAAGGGCGTTCGATCGATGCTCGAAGCCACCGATTTTTTAGATTGCGAATCATATCATTCAGCGCACCCTGAGAAACTTCGAAGCGCTAATACGCCATCTCAATTAAATGAGGACTAGTCTGGAGAAGTCAGATTTAGGAAGGAGCATCTTGACAGAAATAGCTGAAATATCGGTAGATCAGCTCGCTAAATTAGACTTGCAAAGTATCTGCCTCGTTGATGTACGCGAGGAGTATGAATATGTAGAAATGCGAGTACCGGGGGCCGAATTGTTACCCTTGGCGGAAGTCCCAGAACAAGTTGAAAAATTCCCCAAGAATAAACCAGTTTATTTAATTTGTGCCTCTGGGAATCGCTCGAAAGTGGCTGGTGAGTACTTAGCAAAATTCCATATTGATACTATTAACATAGCGGGAGGGACGAAAGGGTGGGTTTCGTCAGGACGCGCTTACAACTCTGGAGATGCAGACTTAGCCCTCTTTTGATATGAATTCTGACTTAATTGATGCCGAAGTTGTTAATGACCAAGCTGGATTGGTTTCTATTGTTAAAGACCTAAGCAAAAGTGATATTTACGCTATCGATACTGAATTTCACAGGGAAAAGACGTACTTTGCA
This sequence comes from Candidatus Neomicrothrix sp. UBA7828, assembly GCA_002500385.1. Lineage (GTDB taxonomy): Bacteria > Actinomycetota > Acidimicrobiia > Acidimicrobiales > UBA8592 > UBA8592. Next base: position 8,743 of record DLTU01000056.1, read on the forward strand.
AAGCTTGCACTAGTTCAATTGCGATGGAGAAATCGTTTGGTCATCATTGACCCAATAAATTTAGACCTAACTATTTTTTCAGAACTATTCGAATCAGACTTAATCGCAGTCTTCCATGCCGGTTCACAAGACCTTGAAGTTCTTCATCGAGCTACGGGGGTAGTTCCTACCAATATTTTTGATACGCAAATCGCTGCTGGATTTCTTGGTATGCGAACACCCTCACTGGCTTCACTCCATGAGAATTTGTTGGGTGTGAAGCTAGCAAAAGGCGACAGGCTAACCGATTGGTTTCAACGTCCGTTGACAGAAAGCCAACTTCAATATGCTGCGTCCGATGTTAGGCATCTACTTGATTTGCACAAAATTCTCACTCAGAGACTGATAGAACTTGAGAGGTTTGAATGGGCCTCAGCGGAATTTGCATCTTTTTTGGATCGAAGACAAAAGTTGATTGACCCTAAAGACGCCTGGCAGCGAATTAAAGAAGCTAAGCATCTCAATAAAGAAGCACGAGGAGTAGCCCAAGCCTTAGCCGAATGGCGAGAAATAACTGCCCAAAAGAATGATATCCCGAATCGCTATATAATGTCTGACCTTGCTTTGGTGGGAATTGCGCAAAGAAAACCAACAAAATTATCTGAGTTAAAGAATATTCGTGGTTTTGATTCCACACAGTATCAAAAGGAGAAAGGTCAGCACCTTCTTAGAATTGTCGAAAGAGGTTTGAAGACCGACACTATTCCCAGCCTTAAAAATCAAAAGAAACCTTTGCCCCCAGAGATGCGTCCAGCTATTACTTTGCTTTCTGCTTGGCTCGCACAATTTGCAACTGACAAAGACATAGATCCTGCGTTGTTGGGAAGCCGTTCTGATATAGAAGAACTTTTGCGAGGTGAAAGCAATAGCAGGCTACAGAAGGGGTGGCGACATGAAGAAATAGGCGAGCAAGTTGATAATTTGTTGAAAGGCAAATGTTCGCTTGCGTTCGAAAATGGACGCTTAGTGATTGAGAATAGAGGAACTCTCCTGTAAAGCGCACAAACTGCGTGATCACGACTAGAATAGGGTTGATCATCCCCTTAGATACTTGGCTGTGTGGAGGAATCATGAAAAAGGGAAGACATCGAAGGTACGAAGAGGCTAGAGCCTTAAAGCAACAAAACGATCAACTCGATAATCTGTTTGAAGAAGATGAAGGTCCTTGTCTGGAATGCGATGCATTGCCTGGTCAGGATTGCAAAGAATGGTGTCTCGCTAGGTCAGAGTCAATTTAGGACTAGTTTGACATAATCCATCTAAGTCAAAATCTGCTTCATTCTGCAGCTACTGGAATATGCTTTCTTTGTGAATTGTGATCACTGTGTGGCTTGTAGAGAGTGTTGCGTTGAATGAGTTTTCGACCTAATGGCTTGCATAATTCTTCAAATTGGTTTCTTCCCAGCATTTGTCCATGCTTTGCTCCAGCGGCGCGAGAGATATTCTCTCCGTTTAATGTTCCACCAACATCATTTACTCCAGCTTGAAGCATCTGCTTCATTCCATCTAGGCCTATCTTTACCCAAGATGCCTGAATGTTGTCTATATAACCATGGTAGACAATCCTTGCTATAGCATGAACCAGAAGATTTTCTCGAAAAGTTGGGCCGCGACGAGCTCCTTTTCGAAGATAAATTGGTGAAGCCATATGAACAAAGGGTAGTCCCACGAATTCAGTGAAACCTCCAGTATCACGCTGCAGCTCTCTTGTTCGGATGAAGTGACGAGCCCAATGCGTGGGCTCCTCAACACTACCAAACATCATTGTAACATTTGATCGTAAACCGATGTCGTGGGCGGTTTTGTGAGCATACAGCCATTCTTCAGTTGAGATTTTATCTGGGCACAATACGCTCCTGATTTCGTCATCTAGGATTTCAGCTGCCGTACCAGGTAGAGACCGAAGCCCAGCATCGTATGCTCTCTTTAAGTAGCTGCTTAAAGGTTCGCCTAAACGTTTGGCGCCCTCCGTAACTTCAAGCGCGGTGAAGCCGTGAATATGCAAATCGGGGAGTTCATCATGGATTGCTTGGCACATGTCAATGTAGTAATCGCCATCAAAATCTGGGTGAATCCCGCCTTGCAGGCAGACTTCGGTAGCCCCATTTGCATGAGCTTCAGCAGCGCGAGCTATAACCTCTTCTAAAGAATGCAAATATGGTTTACCTCTCAAATTTAAAGAAAGAGGCCCTTTTGAGAAACCACAAAATTTGCATTTGAAAGTGCAAACGTTTGTGTAGTTTATGTTGCAATTAGATACGAAAGTGACTGCATTTCCGTTTATAGCTTTACGAAGAGAGTCTGCATAGTTAACAATTGTGCGTACCTGTCCACCTCTAGCTTTAAATAATTTTACGATCTGTTCTTCTGTAATATCTAGACCTGAGGAGACTTCATTGAGTATCTCATCGATCTCTTTTGATTTTTTCGGTTTGTTCAAAAGAAGGTTAGCTGGAGATGTTGAGGAGCCAGAGTACCACTGTGTTGAATCTTCTCCGACTTGCGCTACTTCAGCGCCATCATTTACGTTTGTAACAAATTCGATCTTCTCAGGAAATATTGCTCCAGGATCATCTCGGCTGAGAAATTCGCTATCGGAACGATCCATGATGGGAAAATGCAATTTCTTATCGATCCATTTTTCAGAATCTCTGACGAATTCGGGGTAGACAGTCAACCTTGGGGCAAGAAAGTAACCATTATCTTCAGAGATAGATCTTAAACGATCTAATGATGGCCATGGTCTCTCTGGGTTTACGAAATCTGCGGTGACCGGAGATACACCTCCCCAATCATCAATCCCTGCTTTGAGCAGAATTGAGAAGTCGTCAGATAGATTTGGTGGTGCTTGAAGGTGAATATCATTAGGTAACAATATTCTTGCTAGAGCAATTGTTTCAAGATAATCATTGTGTGGAGCCGGCTTCTTCTTGTGCATCGTCGTTCCAGGTTTAGGAAGGAAGTTCTGAACAATCACTTCTTGTATGTGTCCGAACTCATTATGTATGTCAGCAATAGCTTTAATGGTCTGAATCCTATCTTCTCTGGATTCACCGATACCTACTAATAACCCAGTTGTGAAAGGAATGGACAAATCGCCGGCATCTGTGAGTGTTTGAAGCCTTCTACGAGGGTCTTTATCGGGAGCCCCCCGATGGCAGTCAAGATCTGCATTCAGTGATTCAATCATCATGCCTTGCGATGGTGATACTTCACGAAGCATTGATAATTCTTCTTTCGAAATCGCACCGGCGTTAGCATGTGGTAACAGCCCTGTCTCATCAAGTACTATCTGAGCCATTGCGTAAAGATAATGTATTGTGCTTTCATATCCACGCTCATCTAGCCATTCCCGAGCGGCAGGGTAGCGAAGCTCAGGCTTCTCCCCAAGAGTGAAAAGTGCTTCATGGCAACCAGCTGCCGCACCTTGGAACGCAATTTCTAGAACTTCTTCTGGTGAAAGGTAGGGTGCTTGAACTCTTGCTGGAGGTTGAGCAAAGGTGCAATATCCACATTTATCTCTACAGAGGTGGGTAAGTGGTATAAAAACCTTAGGTGAGTAGGTGACTCTTGATGCAAAATTAGTATTACGGATACTTTGCGCTTCAGACATTAAACTTTCAAGTGAAACAGTGGATAATGCGTTCATCTGATCGCCTTGATGGTGGAGTTGTCTGAAGATCGACTGCCTATTTCACTTGGGTTTACCTGAACGTCGCAGCGTGGGCATAAAGTAATTTGCGTTAACGCCGTACCGCACTTCGCGTGGGTCAGAATCGTAGGCGGATTACCGTCTGCGTACCATTTATCTCCCCAATGCATTAATGCAATAAGTGATGGTGAAAGATCCTTTCCCTTTTCAGTAAGATAGTAGTCATTGCGTACAGGGTTGCTTTGGTAGGGGCGTTGGATAATAACTCCAGCAGCATCAAGTTTGCTTAATCGGTCGCTTAGAATATTCTTTGCGATGCCAAGGTCCTGTCGAAGTTGTTCAAATCTACGTACTCCGCGAAAAAGGTCTCGCAGTATCAATATAGTCCATCTGTCACCAATGACGGACAAAGTTGAATCAATAGAACATGGGTGGGTTTTATCGAGCACAAAGTGATGCTAGCAGGTAGGTTTCAAATTGCAACTCACTAGATAAGTGTGCTTCCTTTTATTGAAAGTGTCTCGAGTAGGTTTTCAAATGACTTCTCAAAAGCTTCTACACCTTGCAATTCAAGTAAACTTGCAACTTCATTTAAATTGATACCGAGTTCTTCAACGCCCCAGATAATTTGCTCAGCAGCATTGAAGTCAATGTCCACAGTTCTTTTTAAGGTTCCGTGGTCAACGAAAGCTTCCAGTGTTACATCGGGAAGGGTGTTAACTGTATTGGGTCCAATTAGAGAATCAACATAGAGAGTATCTGGATATAGAGGGTCTTTAGTAGAAGTAGATGCCCAAAGAGGCCTTTGGAGTTTAGCACCGCGCTTCTCTAATGCTTTCCACCGGTCAGTGCTAAAAGCTTTTAGAAAAGATCTATAAGCTAATTGCCCCTGAGCTACTGCAGTTTTCCCCTTAAGGTCAATAGATGTGTCGCTTCCAATGTTATCTAAACGCTTATCAACTTCAGAATCAGTTCTTGAAATAAAGAAAGAAGCGACCGACGAAACATTTGATAGGTCGCCTTCTCTTTCCTCAAGTCCACTTAAATATGCCTCAATTACTTGTTCGTATCGCTCCACAGAAAAAAGCAGGGTTACGTTGACCGAAACTCCTTCGGAAATCATTTGCCTGATAGCAGGTATCCCTTCTGCTGTTCCAGGTATTTTTATATAAATATTTGGAAGATCTAGTCGATTATCTAAACTTTGAGCAGCTTGAATAGTGCGATTGGTATCTCTTGCTAATCTCGGATCAACTTCTACAGATACGAAGCCATCAGTACCGGCACTCTTTCGATAAACGGAATCAAGTATTTTGGCTGCTCCAGCAATATCAGTTATTACCAATTCCCAGTAGGCCTCTTCAACGGAGCTACCACCTTGGATAAGGTCTTTGAATTGCTTGTCATAAGCATCGGATGTGCTTATGGCCTTTTCAAATATTGAAGGATTAGATGTGAGGCCACGGACACCACTATCAACCCACTCTTGAAGTCTCCCTGAGCTAACCCACTCTCGTCGTAAGTTATCCAACCACGGACTCTGTCCGAAATCCTCATAAAGCTGAAATAGCAATTACTTTCCTCCCGTTTTAACTTCTTTGTCTATGTTGCTTATATTGATACCGAGCGCGTCCATGGCCTGGTTTCCTGGAGCGGAAGTGCCAAAACGGTCAATTCCTATGCACCTATCGGCATATCGCGACCAACCAAGGGTTACTCCTGCTTCAACAGAAATTACCTTTTTGCTAGCTGAATATTCTTCCCACATCTGTATTTCAGGCGAAAATTGCTCAGCAAGTTCCCAAGAGGGAATTGACAATACGTTCACCGGTTCATGGGCAGCGTATTCCATACAAAGAGAAACTTCCGAGCCAGTTGCAATAAGAGTCGCGTTTGCCTCCTCATTTTTCTTTAAGAAGTATCCTCCCTTCTGAGCGAGATCAACATCGGTTTCAGCAAGTATAGGTAAGTTTTGACGTGACAATATCAACGCAGTTGGTCCATCATGATTCAAAGCAGTGATCCAAGCAGCTACAGTTTCTTTCGCATCTGCGGGTCTTATCACTAGTAGATTAGGTATGGATCGGAGAGACATTATTTGTTCAATAGGCTGATGTGTCGGCCCATCCTCACCGACCCCAACTGAGTCATGGGTAAATGAATAAATCACTTTAGCGTTGGATAAAGCTGCAAGGCGGATTGCTGGTCTCATATAATCACTGAAAACTAGAAAAGTTCCTCCAACAGGCACTATGCAGCCGTGCAAAGCGATTCCGTTCATAACAGCTCCCATCGCATGCTCGCGAACCCCATAGAAGAGCTGTTTACCAGAAGGACAGGATGGAGTTAATTGTTCACAACTCGTTAAAGCTGTTCCTGTGTTGCCGGTTAAGTCAGCGCCTCCAGCAATTATCGACAAGTCCCCTGCTATTTGATTAAGACATATTCCACTTGCTACTCTAGTGGCCACACTTTCTCCCACGCTTTCTTCATATAAACTCTGTGTGGATGATAGGCTCCAAGTCCCCATATGGTCTTCTGCGTGCCAGCTGTATGCTTCGGCTTCTTGTTGGTGCCGTTCTCCAGCTGTTCTGTACATATCCAATACTTCAGAGGGAACGTAGAAAGATTCTTCTGGAGGCAAATCCATAAGCCTTTTGGTCTCGAAGATTTCTTCATCTTTAAACGCATAGCCATGGGCACTGGGACTGTCAGTCAGAGTGGGAGAGGGGTACCCTATATGCGTTCTTAGAATGATTATTGTTGGCGAGCTTGTATTTGATTTAGCTTCAAGCAATGCATTCTCGAGTACATCCAAGTCTTCACCAGATTCACCAAGATCTATGACATTCCAACCGTATGCTTCAAACCTTTTGGCAGCATCATCTGCAAGGGAAAGTTCAGTAGGCCCATCAATAGTTATGTGGTTATCATCATAAATGCAGATGAGGTTTCCTAATTGCTGACTGCCTGCAAGAGAAGCAGCCTCATGGCTTATCCCTTCTGAAAGGTCACCATCACCGCAGATTACGAAAACATTATGATTAATGTTCTCACTACCGAATTTTGCTCTCAGCCAACGCTCAGAAATTGCCATACCTACAGCGTTAGCGAAACCTTGACCTAATGGCCCTGTCGTAACCTCAACTCCATCTGTGTGGCCGGCTTCTGGGTGTCCTGGAGTTAAGCTATCCAACTGTCTGAAGTCCTTAAGGTCCTCCAAAGTTAGCCCGTACCCCGTCAGGTGAAGCATTGCATATTGTAAAATTGATGCATGCCCAGCACTTAAGATAAAACGATCACGATTAAACCAATTGGGGTGCTTGGCGCTGTATCTTAGAACACGAGTGAATAGAACATGAGCAAGGGGTGCAAGCGCCATCGCAGTTCCTTGATGGCCTGAACTAGCTGCATGAGGGGCATCCATTGACAAGCCTCGAATAGTATTGATCCCTATTTGCTCTAAATCACTATCTATCTCAATTTCTGTCATGTCGCTCCCATCAACGTGTATACATTAACTTGCATGAAGGCATAGAGCAGGAAATTAAAATTAAATTTCTTATGTACCAGCTTTAATTGTTAAAGGCACCATGATCGGCTCATCCTGATTAAGCCGACAGTGGGCAAAAACTATTCCCTGATCAGTTAATTCTAATTCAGCTCTGATTAATCTATAAGCAAATAATCCTGGCTCTATTTGTAAAGGTTGTACATTTCGAGCAATTTGCTTTTCCTCGAAATGATAGGTGACTTCCAAAACTCCAGCCCCATTTGAATCGTGGTCGCTGTGAATAAGCACTACCAAGTGAGGTGCAAGCGTCAAAGGAAAAGGCTCCGAAACGGCAATAGTGAACTGAACACCTGAAAGATTTAAGCGCGTCAGCCCATTCTCAGTCTCAAACATTGATATATCGTCAATAAATAAAGCCGCTAAAATTTTCATAATGCCCTCGTTTGAAAACTACTATTCCTTATGCAGGCATGGCAACTAAGAGTGTTGGTAGGCATAGTCAAACAGGTAGTGTTAAAAAATGAACTCATTAACAGAATTTGAAAGCAAGAGACTATTGAGTAAATTCGGACTAGTCTCTTGCAACGAATCAACAGCTAAAAACTATGAAGAGGCCGCCGCCGCCGCTTTGGAGGTCGGATATCCAATTGTTCTAAAAATATCTGGCGATGGAACTGAACATAAAAGCGAGTTGGGCGGAGTCAAGTTAGGAATAAACAATCAGGATGAATTAAGTGTTGCCTTCAACAATATGGTTGTAAATAATAGTGAAGTTAGTGAGTTTCTCATTTGTGAGCATATTGTGGGAAAACGAGAATTTATAGCTGGCTACCATATAGATAAGGATTTTGGTCCAACAATTATGTTCGGTTTAGGGGGGATTTTCGCAGAAGCGATCTCGGACGCGTCATTTCGCCTGCTTCCATGCTCTCGGGAAGAGTTACTGCGTATGGTCTATGAGCTAAAGTCCAATGCTTTACTTAATGAATTCCGCAGTGAACCCGATGTCGATCTAGAAGCCCTCGCAGACACGCTAGAGGCAATTGCAAAGTGTGGTTTAGAAGACCCGTTAATAGAAGCTATTGACGTGAATCCTATTGTGATAAGTGGTAACCGGCCTGTTGCGGTTGACGCACTTGTTATTAAATCATGATGCATCAGCCGAATCTGCATACACTATTCAATCCCAAAGGAATTGCGGTAGTAGGGGCTTCCACTCATCCAGGGAAATTCGGTTTTGTCGCTCTCCACAACATAATAGCAGCTGGTTTCGAAGGGAAAATATTCGCTACGAACCCAAAAATGCCAGAGATACTCGGAATACAAACTCTCAAGTCTGTTGATCTTATTCCCAAGGATTCAATAGATGTGGCAATGATTTGTCTGGGGCCTAAGCAGACAATTGCCGTTCTTCCGGAATTAGCAGAAAAAGGAGTTAAGGCAGGATTTGTGGTATCGGGTGGATTTCGTGAGAGCGACGCCGAAGGAGTCGAATTAGAGGATGAGTTAGTTTATGTTGCTAATTCTCTCGGAATAACTATTGCTGGGCCCAATGGGCAAGGCTTCGTTTCAACGCCAGCGAATTTGTGTTCGCAAATTGTTTCTCCGTACCCACCCATGGGAAATATATCAATCGCAAGTCAGAGCGGTAACATACTCTCAGCGATGTTAAATCTATCCCGTGCCAAGAATATTGGGATAGCGAGGGCAATCTCAATCGGTAATCAAGCTCAGCTAGGCATAGCAGATTATATCCGCTACTTCGGAAGGGATTCCGAAACAAAAGTTGTTGTAGCCTATGTTGAGGGTTTACCAAATGGAAGAGACTTCTATAACTCGCTGAAGGAAGTGTCCAATGGAAAGCCAGTTATCGTTGTCAGAGGGGGAACAACCTCCGATGGCGCTAAAGCAGCTTCAAGCCACACGGGATCACTGGCTTCTGACCAAAAAATTTTTGAAACTGCAGTGATCCAAGCCGGGGGTATCTTAGCCAATGATCCCAATGAAGCATTTGAATTTGCCACAGCTTTCGCTACAAAGCCGTTGCCAGTCGGCAGAAAAGTAATTGTAGTAACAACTGCCGGTGGTTGGGGGGTCATCACTGCTGACGCAATCTCTCGGTCAAATCTAGAACTCTTAGAACTGCCACAAGATCTAGAAGAGCAAATTAATGAATATTTGCCCCCTCGGTGGAGTAAAAGTAACCCGGTGGATCTAGCTGGTGGCGAAACGAGGGATACGATTCCTGCACTTATTCCGCTTATACTCGAACATCCACAAGTTGATTCAATGATTTTCTTAGGGCTAGGGATCCAAGGTAATGTCGCTAGAACTTATATAGAAAGCCCTGTAGCAACTACTGAGACGAAAAAGATGGCTAATTTCCATATCTCCCAAGAAAAGAGATACGCGGAAGCCATAATGCAAGCATCAAAAGATTTTGAAAAACCGGTGTTCGTTGCAACAGAAATCGGAATTACCGATTCACATAATGCAGGACCAAAAACCTTAAAGGATTTTGGCGAAGCGTGCTTCAGTTCACCCTTAACAGCAGTAAAAGCTCTAGAAGCAATGACAATTTTTTCCGACGGAGAACGTATGGGTTGATAACAGATATGAGAATTTACAACTAGACTCTGATCGTGCTGCAACTTCTCAAAAGAATTACATTACCTTTATTGATTTTGGCTGTCTTGATTGCTTTGTTGAACTTCAAAGACCGTTTTGCCTATGAAGAAGTTCCGATCAGCACAGCACAGACCGTTGAGACAATGGATTTGGGAACACCCGTTTTCTCGTTACGGCGTGCACCAGAACTCCTCACTTCTCCATTAGCAACTCAGCAATTACAAGAAAATCTCTCAGAGCTAGTAAACTCCCTTCCAAACTCAAGTTGTTTCGCTATTTCGGCGGGTGGGGAAGAACTTTTTGAGTTCCAGAAACAACTTCCGCTGAATCCTGGTGGTACACAAAAAATTATTACCGCCTATGCAGCGCTTGCACAATTGGGAGCAGATTATCAATATGAAACAGTTATTTCTGCCGATCGAGAAACTGATGCAGATGGCAACCTTCTAAGTAGTGATTTGTACGTATTCGGAAGCGGTGATCCAGTTATCCGGACGGATGCGTTCATGGAATTACTGCCGGACTCATATAGTTCGATTCGGACTAGTGCAGATGAAATGGCCGATTTAACTGTTGCTATGAATATTCTCTTCATCCAAGGAGCAGTAGTTGTAAATGAGAGTCGCTACGACGAAGAGCGAACGATTGTAGGTTGGGGACAAGAGTTGAAAGAATCTGCTGAGATTGGTTCACTTTCTGCCTCACTGCTGGATAGTGGCTTTGACGGATTGAAACAAAACTATTCCCAACAGCGTGGTGAAAATCCTTTACCCTTAACGCCAAGTGTAAATCCCGCTAAAAGTTTTGCAGCTAATTTCGATGATCTACTTGAGGCGCGCGGCGTTATCATCCTTCGAGCGGCGAAAGAAATCAATAATATTGAGCAGGATACTCTTGTCGAACTCCTGACGATTAAATCGCCAACACTAGATCAGATAACAAAGCAGATGCTAACGAATGACGATAATGTGACAGCAGAGATGATCCTTAAAGAAATTGGACTTTCTCGAACCGGACAAGGATCAACTGGAAGTGGCCTTGTATCATTGCCAGAAATCTTAACTGCTAACAGTCTCCCAAATACTGAACTATTGCTCATTGACGGTTCAGGTTTAAGTCGTGACAATCAAGCTACATGCGGATTATTCCAGGGCATTCTTCAGGACGGTGAATATGGAATCACTCTAAAAAAGGCACTTCCATTAGTTGGGACTGAAGGTATCGTCAGTAACGTGCTTCTAGGAACTCCATTCGAGTCAAATCTAGTTGCATATACATCCTTTGAAACAGACCGTGGTGCTATGGTCGGCTCCTATACCACTCCAGAGGGCCTTGAGATGCACATTACCTATATCGCTAACTACGATGATGCAGAACGTGCAAAGAACATTCATGAGAGCTTCCTGAACGGACTTGCTCAGACATTAAGCGAATTTACAGGCGGCAAAACGCTCGAAGAAATGGGGCCAAGGTCGGTAATCGAGTGAAATGCAGGAGCTAGCTATGTTCCCTCTAGGGTCAGTACTTTTCCCAGGCAGTCTTCTGCCCTTAAGGATCTTTGAGCCAAGGTATTTGAAGTTATTTTCTGAGTTGACAAAAAATGACTCTTTTTTGGGAACATGTTTAATAGAGAAAGGCCATGAAGTCGGCGGTCAGGACAGCCGTTTTTCTTACGGCACACTATGCAAAATCACTGACTTGAAAGAACTGAGGACAAATCAACTTGCCGTACATTGTCTAGGCATCAAAAAAATAATGGTAACAAAGTGGCTGCCTGACAATCCATACCCTGTTGCTCGAATAAAAGAGCTAGATGAAGATGAAAATGCAGATTATGACTTCCAATTTAAACGGGAAATAATCGAAGAACTTGAACGTTGTTATGTGCTTCTTGTTCAAATGGGGGCCATACCAGCAAAAAGCATGGATATACAGTCTTTAGAGAATGTAGATCTTTTCACAGCATGCGCTTTAGCCCCATTGGGACAGTTAGACAAATACAAATTACTAGCAGCTGAAAACCCAAAGGAACGTTCTAGTCTGCTCTTGGCACAAATCACATCTGAACGTGAAACGCTTGCAGCTATGAGTAGACTTCAACAAGGGGAGACTTGATAGTCAATTCGTAGCGAGTAGAGATAATGAAAATTGAGCAGGATATAATTTCTGAAAAACTTACTGAATTGCGTTCCCTTCTTATTCGGTATGCCAAACAAGAAATTAGGGACCCCATAACAGCACTAACTAGATGGCTATCTTTAGGTCTACTAGGAATGTTATTCCTAGCCGCCGGAGCCGGTTTTGGTGCATTAGGGATGCTCAGGCTACTACAAAATGAGATTTCATTATTCAGTGATTCTCTTTCGTTTATGCCATATGTACTGGTATTCGTATGTTTATTAATTGTGATAATAGTTTCCCTAAAAGCTTTGAGGAGACACAATGAGCTCCGATGATTCAGAAAAGATAACGCCCTCAGATATTCAAGAAAAAATTGAAGATTTCAAAAGTGAACTCATGACAATATCAGGTGGATTTTCAGTGCTGCAGAGAATTGGACCATCAGCGATGACGCTTCTAGGAATATTTCTACGAGGTAGTACAAAGCGCAAACGTAAAGCACAAAAGGGCCCCATTGTCCAAATTCAACTATTTCCCAATGTAAGAAAATATTTTCGTCACTCAAACAATGAGACTGAAATCTAACGCTGAAATGTTTCTAATATGACGAACGTAAATAGGCTCTTCCAAGAAGGGGATATGCTATTGCTTGTAGATCAGAAGGATCGGAGATACCTACTCACCTTAGAATCTAACTTAGAGTTTCATTCACATTCTGGTTTTGTCTCCCACAACGATTTAATTGGGAAAGAAGACGGAATAACGGTCAAATCTACTGGTGGTCTTGAATACCTCGCACTACGACCTACAATGTCTGATGTTATTTTAAAAATGCCACGCTCTGCACAGATTATCTATCCAAAGGATATTGGGCCTATTCTAATTGCTGCTGATATTGCTAAAGGAGATAAAGTACTTGAATCCGGAGTCGGGTCTGGCGCATTGTCAATAGCACTATTACGAGCTGGAGCAAATGTAACCGGAATTGAAATAAGGGAAGACTTTGCACAAAGAGCCCGCAAGAACGTTGAAGCTTTCTTTTCAGATATAACGATAAGTGACCGTTATAGGGTAATAATTGGAGACGCATACGAGCAATTGAATGGTTCCGACTATGACAGAATCGTCTTAGATATTCCTGAACCTTGGCGTGTCATTGATCACGTCGAGAATTGCTTACGACCAGGAGGTATTCTTGTCTCTTACTCACCAAGTATTATGCAAGTGTCACGACTTACAGACAGACTCAAAGAAGATAGTTTTGCAATGACCAAAACGCAAGAGATACTTTCTCGATCGTGGCATGTAGATGGAAGAGCGGTTAGGCCAGACCATAGGATGGTCGCCCACACAGGGTTCATAACTAGTACGAGATACCTAGGAAGTTAATCGCATCAGTTATACCTCAAGATAAATACATTCTCCGGGACACTCTTCTGCAGACTCAATCGTAGCTTCCTCTTGTCCATCAGGAACAACAGCTAATCCCTCAGGGCCACCTGGATCGGAGTAGACTTTCTCACCCTCTACGACATACGCTAATCCATCATCAAGAAGCGTAAAAACATCTGGGGCTATTTCTTCGCAAAGTCCATCGCCGGTACAGAGATCTTGGTCAATCCAAACTTTCATTTATATCCTTCGCTACTTCAGTACAAACTAATTATGTACAAATCTTATAAGAAATGTGTGGATGTTAAAACACTTTCTGCGAGAAGTATGTCACATGGCAAAAAAAGTTAAATATAACAAGAAGGCATGGCTATTAAGGCCCAAGGCTTCTACGATAGAAATATGGCGGTAAATGATCTACAACGACAATTGGAAAAGTCACAAATTGAAATAGAAAATCTGCGTACGAGACTCGAATCACTTAGAGAACGAAATAATAAATTGTCAGAGACCAACTCGTTAGCTCCAAAGCGTATTGCGCTGCTCGAAGAAAAGCTTCGGGATTCAAAAATTCTGTTAGCCAAGGCTGCCAAGGAGAACGACAAACTTATAGCTGCTCTAAATGAAACACGGACTCAGATTGCTGCACTTAAGGTTGAAGTAGCTAAGCTAAGCCAACCTCCGATAGGGTACGGTACTTTCTTAAAAGCAAACGAAGATGGCACAGTTGATGTCGATTCCAACGGCAAAAAACTACGAGTGAATCTTCACCCTGATATCAGTATCTCGGATCTACTTGAAGGCGACGAAGTTGCATTAAACGAATCACTAAATGTCGTACTTCATCGGAATACGGAAAATTTAGGAGAAATCGTCACCCTCATCGAAGTTCTTACAGAAAGTAATCGAGCGCTTGTAAAAGGTAGAGCTGATCAAGAAATGATCATGAACTTGGCTAATGAGATTAAAGGAAATGAGTTGAAGCCTGGGGCTTCTTTACTCGTAGCAAGCAAAACTAACGTGGTGGTGGAAGTGGTAAATAACCCAGAAAGCCAGAAACACCTTACATACGAAGTACCTGATATCACTTACGAGGATATTGGCGGGTTGGATGAAAAAATCGAACTAATCCGAGATGCGGTTGAGTTGCCTTTTCTTTATCCGGAACTATTCTCAGAACACAAACTGCCTACCCCGCGAGGAATATTGCTATACGGTCCACCAGGTTGTGGAAAAACGCTTATAGCCAAGGCAATCGCTAATTCCCTAGCTACCAAATCTTTAAGCGAACAACCAGATAAAACTATTAAAAGTTATTTCTTCAATATTAAGGGTCCCGAATTGCTTAACAAGTATGTTGGTGAAACTGAACGGCAAATCCGAGTTATCTTTGAAGAAGCAAGAGATAAATCAAAAGACGGGCATCCAGTAGTAATTTTCTTTGACGAAATGGAATCTCTCTATCGAATTAGAGGAAGCGGAATAAGCTCGGACATGGAATCAACTATCGTTCCCCAATTGCTAGCAGAACTAGATGGAGTCGAGGAACTCAACAATGTAATCGTTATAGGAGCTTCCAACAGAGAGGACCTTATTGATCCAGCTATCTTAAGACCAGGAAGGCTAGACATAAAGATAAGAATAGACCGACCAGACCATGATTCAGCAATTGCAATTTTTGAACAATACCTAAACTCAGATATTCCTATCTCCGCCAGTTGTATCGAAGACCTAGGCGGAGGTGACATTGATAAAGCAATACGTGTAATGACTGAAAAGGTAGTCGAAGAAATGTATGCCACAGAAGAGCGTAACGAATTTCTCGAGGTTACTTATCAAAATGGAGACAAACAAATCATGCATTTTAAAGATTTTGCCTCAGGAGCCATGATTGAAAACATAGTACGTAGATCGAAAAAACATGCGATCAAAAGATTCATTGAGACAGACGAGAAAGGCCTCACATTTGATGATTTGATGCGTTCCGTAAGAGAAGAGTTCAGTGAACATGAAGATTTGCCAAATACAACAAACCCCGATGACTGGGCAAAGATTTCTGGAAAGAAAGGCGAGCGGATATCAATGATCAGACCCTTATTAAATGCTGACATGACTCCAGAAAGCACTCAAACAATTTCAGGTCAATATTTATAAATGGCCATCCCCAAGATCTGCGGCATAGAAACTGAATACGCAATAATTCAACCACAACTTGATGAACAAAATCCAATACATGCTTCATCAGTGTTAGTAAATGCTTATGCGAAACAAGCTGAATTATCTACAAAAGGCGGAGTTGCATACACAGTAGAATGGGATTTCAACGATGAGACGCCGGATAACGATGCAAGGGGCTTAGCCCCTATAGGGTCTTTACCGCCTCTAGTGGAGACCCATCTTGTTAACGCAGTATTAGAGAACGGCGCAAGATTTTACGTAGACCATGCGCATCCAGAAATCTCCACTCCCGAATGCATTGACGCTTTCCAGGTAGTTAAATACGATCGTAGTGGGGAGAAAATTCTTGAAAAAGCGATGTCTCTTGCGAACGAGGCTCTTCCTCTTGAAGAGGAAATTATCGTTTACAAAGACAATTCAGATGGAAAAGGAAACTCATATGGCTGCCATGAGAACTACTTAGTCGATAGGCTTACCCCATTCGGAGACATCATTTGCCACGCTACGACACACTTTATCACCAGGCAGATTTTCACAGGTTCGGGCAAAATCGGCGTCGAAGCTACTGGAATCGATTCAAATTCAATTAAGTATCAATTAACTCAGCGCGCAGATTTCTTTGAAGAAGAAGTCGGTTTGGAGACGACTTTAAAACGTCCCATCATAAATACTAGAGATGAACCGCACGCAGATGCTACAAAATATAGGCGCCTTCACGTTATCTGTGGCGATGCAAATATGAGTGAAACCGCAACATTTTTGAAAGTAGGATCGACATCAATATTACTCGCAATGATTGAAGATAGCTTTCTGAGCAAAAGAATCGTCTTCGACAATCCAGTCCGGAGTATTAAAGAAGTTTCGCACGATCTAACATTAAAAAAACAGCTATTGGTGAATGACGGATCAACTATCACAGCGTTAGAAGCACAGTGGGAGATTCTTAATTCCGCTTCGGCATATATCGAAAAGGGTGGAGGAGAATTCACTGGGGGAGAAGTTGCCAATAAAATTATAAGTACTTGGGAAAAAATATTGACAGGTTTAGAGGAGAACCCTGAAAGTCTCCGTTCAGAAATAGATTGGATCGCAAAAAGACTCTTAATTGAAAGTTTTGCCAACCGGAATAATACATCTGTATTTGACCCAAGAGTACGATTGCTTGCCTTGCAGTATCACGATGTAAGGCAGAAAAAGAGAATATCTGAAATTATTGGTTTAAAAAAATTGATTACTGATAGTGAAATTACTAAAGGAATTGATAGCCCTCCAGAAGAAACAAGAGCTTACTTTCGAGGTATGTGTCTGCAAAAATGGCCTGACTCAATAGTTTCAGCTAATTGGGACTCGCTGGTATTTCGATTGGAAGGTGATCATCTTAAACGAATTCCAATCCTTGACCCAAGTGAAGGATCTTTAGAAAAAGTTAGATCATTATTAGGGCGAGTAACTTCTCCTAACGAATTGATAGCAGAAATAGAGTCATCTAATAAATGACTAACGTCTTTATAAGGGCTAATATCTTACTCTAGGAGCAAACATGGCTGAACAAGAATATTCAAAAGATCAGATACCTGATCAGGATTCAGACACGTCGCTTAACGAAGACGAAACAAGCCAGAATCAAGCGAACTCTGAGCTTACGAGCGAATTAGACGGGCTATTAGATGAGATAGATTCCGTGTTGGAAACTAACGCAGAAGAATTCGTTAAATCATATGTGCAAAAGGGTGGGCAGTAGTTGACACGCCTCCTTGCAGGTACCATTGAAGTGTGACATTGCCTAGCTTTTCAACTAAAGACGATCCGGGTCCAAACTTTGCGGCTCTTATAAAAGAATATGAAATTGCACCTCTTACGGTGCAACATCCACTTGAGAACCTTGCGCATGGGACAACATGTGTTGCTATCAAATTCAAAGACGGCGTTGTCCTCGCAGGAGACCGTCGTGCTACAAGTGGTCACCACATAAGTCACCGAACGTTAGATAAAGTATTTCAGTCTGATACCTACTCCGGAGTTGCTATTTCTGGAGCCGCAGGTCCTGCGATAGAGATGGTGAAGCTATTTCAGCTTCAACTAGAGCATTATGAAAAGGTAGAGGGGAAATCGCTCTCACTTGAAGGAAAGGCAAATCAGCTGAGCTCCATGATACGTCAAAACCTTCCAGCAGCTATGCAAGGAATGTTAGTGATTCCGTTATTCGCTGGCTTTGATACAAGAGAAAAGATTGGAAGGATATTTCAATATGACGTAACAGGAGGTAGGTACGAGGAGAAATCCTTTGCCACTACAGGTTCTGGAAGCTTACATGCGACAACAGTAATCAAATTAGGTTTTAAAGCAGAATTGTCATCATCTGATGCAACCGAATTAGCTGCAAACGCAATATTTGAAGCATCAGAGGAAGACTCTGCGACAGGCGGCCCGGACTTGATACGGGATGTATTCCCAACTATTTCATTAATAACAGAAGATGGATACTCACCCATGACTCATTCCGATGTGTCATTAATATTCAATAGGATTATTGAAAATCGTATTTCGCGCAACGAGGATCTACAATGAGCATGCCGTTTTATGTGAGCCCCGAACAAATGATGGAAGATCGTGCTGATTATGCACGGAAGGGCATTGCTAGAGGTAGAGCTTTAATTGCTGCCTCCTTTAAAAAAGGCATATTAATTGTGGCCGAGAACCCCTCAAATACTTTGCATAAGGTAAGTGAGATTTATGATCGAATAGCATTCGCGGGTGTAGGGAAATACAACGAATTTGATCAATTAAGAATTGCTGGAGTACGACATGCTGACTTAAAGGGATACTCTTTCAGTCGTGACGACGTTGATGCTAGAAGCCTTGCAAATCAATATGCCCAGATGCTCGGACACATTTTTACTCACGAGATGAAACCCATGGAAGTAGAAATACTTGTAGCGGAAGTAGACTTCGAAGGTGAGAATCTTCGAAATCAAATGTTCCATATTCTCTACGATGGTACTGTCAAAGATGAAAGTTCATTCGCCGTTCTAGGTGGTGAAAGCGAAGCAATTTTTGAAAGATTTCAAACCTTATATAAGGATAATATGCCACTAAAGAAATCCTTAAATGTCTGTATCGATGCTCTAACCGCAGGAGAGCATGATATTGAGCCAGATGACTTGGAAGTGGCAGAACTTTCAATTAAAAATGGCCGAAGAGCATTCCGTCGCATAGCCACCTCAGAAATTCAAGATCTGATCAATTAGCATTCCGCTATACAAATCTTGAAAATTTCATCTAGCGTATGAAATGGAGACTTGATGGAACGCCGTATCTTTGGAATAGAAAGTGAATATGGGGTAACTTGTGTTTCCTCTAACGGACAACGACGTTTGAGCCCAGATGAAGTTGCGCGTTACATGTTCAGAAGAGTGGTTGCCTGGGGTCGAAGCAGTAATGTGTTTCTAGAAAATGGTTCTAGATTGTATCTAGATGTCGGCTCCCATCCGGAATATGCCACACCAGAATGTGATTCGGTATATGACGTGGTGGCACATGATAAGGCAGGAGAGAGAATACTTGAACAACTCCTACAAAATGCCGAAAAACGTCTAGAAGAAGAAGGGATAGACGGCCGCCTCTATCTTTTCAAAAATAATACTGATTCAGCAGGAAATTCATATGGTTCACATGAAAACTATTGCACCACCCGAAGCGAAGATATATCTCATTACGACCAAGTACTTATCCCATTTTTTGTGAGTAGACAAATTTATTCTGGTGCTGGCAAAGTACTACATACTGCAAGAGGTGCAACGTATTGTATTAGTCAAAGAGCAGAGCATATATGGGAAGGTATCTCAAGTGCTACAACTAGAAGCAGGCCAATAATAAATACTCGAGATGAACCCCATGCCGATGCAGATAGGTATAAACGACTTCACGTAATAGTAGGTGACTCTAACATGAGCGAATATGCATCCTTTCTGAAGATTGGATCAGCTTCGCTTGTTCTCCGGATGCTCGAGGAACGAACAGTAGTAATGGGTGACCTGACGCTCGAAAATCCTATACGAGCCATACGAGAAATAAGCCAAGATTTTACATGTAAGAGAAAAGTGCGTTTAGCAAATGGCCGAGAGCTAAGTGCCTTAGACATACAATCTGAATTTTTAGAAAAGGCGATAAAATTTTCCGAAAGACGTGAACTCTCAGATGAAGAGAGACAAGTACTAACGATGTGGGAACATTGCTTAAATGGACTCAAAAGAGACCCATTTCAGCTACATCGAGAATGCGATTGGGTTGCAAAATTTCATTTAATAGATAGATATAAAGGAAAGCATTCGCTTGATTTGTCTGATCCCAAGATTGCGTTGCTTGACTTGCAGTACCATGATGTGGATCGATCTAGAGGCTTATTCTATTTAATGCAACAATCTGGTTTGGTAGAAAGAGTCTGCAGCGATAAAGATATTGTTCATGCTGTTACAACTCCACCTCAAACTACAAGAGCAAAGCTAAGAGGAGATTTTATAAAGCGCGCGAAGGAACAGAATCGTGACTATACAGTGGATTGGGTTCATTTAAAGTTAAATGACCAAGCACAAAGGACTGTTTTATGTAAGGACCCTTTCGCATCTAGCGATGAAAGGGTAGAAAAACTAATTGAAAGCCTCTAGCAAACGTAGATTAGAGTTACCGTAAAGTTATGGCAGCAGAAAAACTAGAGAGAATCTTAAAGCTTCTCGCCGAATTGCTTAACGCATCAACACCACAAACCGCCGAAGAGTTAAGAAGAAAAATAAATATGTATCCTGACAATCTTGTTGCCTTCAGGAAACAATTTAGTAGAGACAAAGCGGCATTAAAGGATATGGGAGTTCCCTTAGATGTAATTTCAGTTGGGTCTTCCGGAAAATCAGCGGAAGCATACTTTCTTGATAACAAAAAATATTACCTACCTGATCTTGATCTAACTGACGAGGAACTGTCACAACTTAATTATGCATCTAATAGCATTCATCTTTTAGGTGAACTAACTGAAGAAGAAGCACTAAGAAAGCTAGGAGGATACTCAAAGCAGGGAGTGGATTATGGCACCTCAGCGTCGATCGGCGACCCTGACGTATTTAATAGACTTTTTGAAGCTCTTTCCGAAAAGAAAAAAGCTTCTTTTTCTTATTCTTCTAAAGATAGGACCTTGGAGCCCTATCTTCTTCAATTTAAAGGTGAACATTGGTATTTGACAGGAAGAGAAATTGAAACTGGTTCAGTTAAATCTTTTAGAACTGACCGAATTCAGGGTCTATCTATCGGAGATATTCCAGACGAATATGTTTTACCTGATTCGCTCTCTGGAGCCGACTTTTCGTATTTCTCCTACGGTGATGATGACGAAGTTATAGCTAAAGTCCTAATTGATAAATCACATATTTCATGGGTGAAAAGCAATCTTGATATACCAGTAACGATAAATACAGATGGAGATGGAGTCGCAGCATTCACCGTAAAGAATTATGAATCCTTTATCAACAGAGTTCTACTCTTATTGGATCATGCTGAAATACTCGAACCACATTTTCTTAAAGAAAAGCTAATTGAACGTATAAAGCACCTTCAGAACTCTTACGAGGAAAATAATGCTTAAAGCTACCGAAAGGCTTGAACGTTTAGTTTCAATGGTCCCTTGGCTGATAGAGCATAACGGGGCAACGCTTGATGAATTGGTAAATCGGTTTCAGTATCCTCGTGAAACACTTCTAAATGATCTGACAAAGATATTATTCTTTGTCGGACCCCACCCACATACACCGGACAACTTGATTGAAATTAATCTTCAAGACGACGAAGTTTGGATTAGCCAAGCAAATTATCTCGCACGACCATTGAATCTAACTTATTCGGAAGCTTTCTCCTTACTAGCTAAGGGAAAGATGCTTTTAGAATTAACTGATGACAATCCAGCTCATTCATCGCTGGCGACTGCTTTGGAAAAAGTAGCAAACTGTATTGGAGCGACTCAAGATCAAGTTGTCGTAGACCCCGGTGTCAGGGATACCGAAGTCTATTCAATAGCTAATGAATCATTGCTAAACAGAAAAAAAATGTTTATCAGTTATTACTCATTTAATGAAGACTACTCAAGTGAGAGAATCATTCAGCCACTAGGTTTGGGGATAAACGACAGGTATCTCTACCTGAGAGCTTATTGCGACATGGCGTGTGACATGAGAACCTTTCGCATGGACAGAATCATTCATGCAGAAATCTCTGATGAGAATATAGACATAGAGTTTTTGGAGAGCCTAGAAGCTGAATCTGCTCGTAACCCCATTCACCTTGAGTTCCAGTTCTCTTCGGAAGGATGGGCGACTTTACTGATCAAAGAAACAGATAGCTGGATTATCTCTAAATATCCAACTACTTCTGTAATTGAAAAACAGGGTAATATGATTGAAGTAACTCTTCCAGTGTCTTCCAACATATGGTTGGGTCGACTTTTATTGCAATTAGACCCAGAGACGATACTGGTTAAAGCGGCACCCAATGTTGACACTGATGCTGGATACAACTTAGCGAAACGAATTCTTGATAGATATGGTTTGAATGAGTAAAGAAGATCAAAATTCTGAAAATAATGAATCTGACTGGGTAGAAGATGTCGTCAGTCGTGCGTTAAATAGTTCTTACGGATATAACGAAGAACTGACTAAAAAACGAAATTACAACGAAGACAATGAAGATGAACACAGTCTGACTAAAGATATAGAAAGCTATGAACATTACCCGTACCCAGATGAGAATCAAAGTTTCAATAGCGCCGAGGCACTTGAAGAAATTAACGAAGAGAAGTCAGTAAAATCTGTTAAGAAGACAATTGAATGGCTTGCAGTAATCGTTGGAGCATTACTGGTTGCTTTCCTTATCAAAACATTTTTAATGCAGGCATACTACATACCCTCATCCTCCATGACGCCAGCGCTACAGATAGGAGACAGGGTACTCGTTAACAAACTCAGCTATGAATTTGGAGAAGTAAGCAGGGGAGATCTTGTTGTATTTAAACGAACTGAAGTTGGGACAAGCAATCAAATAGACTTAATAAAGAGAGTAGTTGCAACAGAAGGAGAGATAATTGAGATATCAGATGGCGAGATATTCATAACTGAAAGAGGGGGAAAAGACCGCAAATTGCTGGTTGAACCCTATTTAGCTGAAGGAGTTACCACTCAAGGTTTTGCATTTAAAGATCTTTGTCCGCAATCTGAAGCAAATACTTGCCTTATTCCAGAAAATTTCATTTTCGTTATGGGGGATAACAGATCTGGATCTCGAGACTCAAGATATTTTGGGCCAGTAAATACAGACGATATTGTCGGGCGGGCATTTATCCGAATTTGGCCATTGGGAAGCCTTAAACTTTTGTAGGATTGTTGTGAAATAGGCACATTTGGGTACTCTTTAATTGTGTTTAACATAGGTGGCGGCGAGCTTCTGATCATCATTCTGGTCACAGTAATTTTTATTGGCCCTTCTAAACTCCCCGAAGTTGCCAACACCTTAGGAAGGCTGGCGGCAACAATTCGGCGGTTTAATCAAAGCTTCCAAGATGAGATCCGAAATTCCTTTGACGACCCGATTGAGGAAGCGGCTCGTGAAAGAGGCAAAGAGCTCATACGAGAGGAGTCAAACGAGATTGACAGCACTTCGAGCATGGATCTACTTTCAAAGCCAGTAAATGGAGAATCAGATGTTGACGAAGAAAGGTAATCCTGAGGGACGAATGAGAGTCCTTGAACATCTCGGTGAGTTGCGAACAAGAATAATTCGTGCTCTTGTAGCTACAGCGCTCGCCGGAGTTGCCGGCTGGATTCTTTACCCATTGATACTAGATTTTATCTTGCAACCTTATTGCGACACTCTGGAAAGAGATTGCACGCTTCGCGTTGATGAACCTCTAGAGGGTTTAAACACACGCTTTATGGTCGCCGCATATTCAGGTATCATTCTTGCCTTTCCGTTTATATTATGGCAATTTTGGAAATTCATCAGTCCAGGCTTGCATCGTAATGAAAAGCGTCACGGGATAATAATGGTCGGTTTCGGTGCGTCACTATTCGCGTTTGGGTGCTATCTGGCCTTTGCGACGCTTCCCAGAGCATTAGATTTCCTAGTAACAATTGGCGGCACGGACCTCGTTACAGAATTTAGAGCGAAGGCCTACATCACGTTCATAATAAAAATGATGCTGGCTTTTGGTATTGGATTTCAGCTTCCTGTGGTTCTAATCACATTGCAACGCTTAAATTTGCTTCAATATGAGATGTTAAGGCGTCAGTGGCGCTATGCAGTTGTCATAATTGTTATAGTCGTCGCAGTCATAACTCCAAGTGGTGATCCAATCTCGCTACTCGCTTTGGCCATACCAATGTATGGACTATATGAATTCTCAATAGTTTACGGCTGGTTAAGAAAGAGAAATCTCAAAAAAGCTAAATCTAATGCCTGAACGTAACAACAGAGCTGACTACCTTGGAAACTGGCAATTCATAACCGAAATATCCCCTAAGTTAAAAGTTGCTTCGAATGAAAAGGAAATAATTGCACTTTATGAGAGCGGAGAAAGTTTAATCGGACTTCAAGGTGGTGACCTATACGAATCCCTTGGAGGCCGAGGACTGGGTGAGAGAGAAAGCAATAAGGGAACTATCGGCTTAAAACTAGATCTCGGGCAGCTTGTCATTGGTCAATCAAACTACCTATTTGCTAGTTATTGCAAGATATCAAAGCCACTCAAGCCTTGGTACACGATTTGGGTAATCAATTCACCAATCATTGGCCACAGGCGGATCTCACCTAAGAGTCACCCAGCAGATGGATTGCTAGACATTGTCGAATTCTCACTCTCGTTCCGGCAATCACTGAAGGCGTATAAACGATCGACTAGTGGAGACCACCTCCCGCATCCGCATATTAAAACTTCAAAGAAAAGAACCTATAAGATTAATGAAAGAGGGAAAAGAAAAGTTGTTATCGACGGAAAAAAAATATCGTATAGTAATGAAGTCTCTGTCTCAGTCATCCCTCACGCAATTGCAGTGGTACTGCTTTAATAATAATTTTGCCCCCCTCCACATATTCGATCTAGATAAAGCCTAATCTCAGATGTCGTGAGTGTTTACATTGCTGAAGATTGGACAACAGAAGAATCAGATGTCCTTCGGAGATACTTCACGAATCTGGACCAGCCAGTGTTTGCTCTTGTCAATCTACCAGAAGTCGTTAAGGGAGCTCTATTTGCTCGATACAGTCGTTCAGCAAAAAGTTTACGACGTCTTTTCCTGGACGAATTTCTAGGAGACTTAGACATCTCTGGCGATGCCTCTATTGACGCTACTATCGGTCTTGAGCATGCTGAAAAACTTTATCACAGAATATTTTTCGAATATGGCGACGACTCCGTTGCTCAATTAGGCGGTGTCCACCTAGCATGCGAACAAGCTTCAAATCTCCTAACAAAAGTACTTGAATGGGGAAGATTGATGAGTTACCTCGAGCAATCCACCCGCTACATTTCATATGACTCACGTTTCGGTGGCAGATATA
Source organism: Candidatus Neomicrothrix sp. UBA7828 (assembly GCA_002500385.1). Classification (GTDB taxonomy): domain Bacteria; phylum Actinomycetota; class Acidimicrobiia; order Acidimicrobiales; family UBA8592; genus UBA8592. The sequence goes on from DLTU01000056.1 coordinate 33,858, forward strand.
GGTATTACCGAGATCCCGAAATCATGGAATCCAGCTTTGGGGCCAGATATATAGGAGACATGGATCGGATATTTGACACCTATGCACATCTCGTTCCTCAAATGCAGGATTTTGTTCGAGAGCAATTTCCTAAACACCCTGATGATGGCGACTTTGTTTACCGGCAAGCAGTAAAGGCAAAAGCTTTTGATGCTCTTCGAGGACTTTTGCCTGCGGCTTCTCTATCAAATGTCGGAATTTATGGAACTGGTCAAGCATATGAAGCACTACTCCTAAGAATGAGATCTCATCCTTTACCT
>DLTU01000014.1:0-4441 GCA_002500385.1 Candidatus Neomicrothrix sp. UBA7828
ATTTTTTGAGAGGAATATCATGAAAATCCATGACTTACAGCCACCTGAAGGTTCAAATAGGAGATCTAAACGCGTTGCTAGAGGAATTGGCGGAAAAGGCGGGAAAACAGCAGGAAGAGGATCAAAAGGGCAACGAGCCCGAAATACAGTCAGAGTCGGATTTGAAGGCGGTCAAAACCCACTACATCTCAGACTTCCTAAATTACGAGGATTCAATAACCCTTTTCGCGTCGAGTATCAGGCAGTTAATCTAGACACAATCGCTGAAACAGGTATGACGGAGGTATCTCCGAGTACGTTACATGAAAAAGGTCTTGTCAGAAAGAACTCTCTTGTTAAGATTCTTGGGCGAGGAGAAATTTCAACAAAAATTGATGTTTCAGCTCATGCCTTCTCAAAATCAGCCGAGGAAAGTATTACTGCTGCAGGAGGGACTGTCACTGTATTACCAAAACCTTGGGGAGAAGGTCGGCCACCTGCCAAGGGGAATGCATTAACCAATAGATGAGACCTAATTCTTATCAGCTAGGATAAATATATGGCAGCCAGTATCTTAAACATGTTTCGTGTTGAAGACTTACGAAATAAGGTCTTATTCACTCTGGGAATGCTGGCTTTATATCGCGTCGGCTGTTTTGTTCCTGCTCCAGGTATTGATATTGATGCGATTCAGCTACTTAAGGAAACTACAGACGAAAACGGTGGTGCCTTAGCATTCTTACGCCTCTTTTCAGGAGGGGCTTTAACACAGTTCGCAATTTTTGCATTGGGTATTATGCCCTACATTACTGCCTCAATCATCATGCAAATTCTAGGAGTTGTAATACCCAGAGTTGAACAGTGGCAACAGATGGGCGCAGTCGGGCAAAGAAAAATCACACAAGCGACCCGTTATCTAACAATAGGTATTGCCCTAATCCAATCAACAGCTTTCGCATTTCTTTTCCATAATGGTGGTGGAGGATTTGGAAGTGCCCCCAGTAGCGGTACCCAACTTGATCTGCTTCCAAAATTTACAGCCCCGCGAGTTGCTCTTGTTGTGCTAACTCTTACAGCAGGTACTGCTCTCTTGATGTGGATGGGAGAGTTAATCAGCCAAAAGGGCATAGGGAACGGAATGTCAATAATCATCTTTGGATCTGTGGTTTCCGCTCTACCCAACCAAGGAGCTCTTGTCAGAACAGATGCGGGTATGGGAGGGCTAATAGGAGTGATCATACTTTTCGGTGCGATGCTGGTAGCAATCGTATTCGTGGAACAGGGTCAAAGACGCATACCGGTACAATTCGCAAAACGTGTAGTAGGGCGCAAACAATATGGTGGCCAAAGTACCTACATACCACTCAAAGTTAACCAGTCCGGAGTGATTCCAATAATTTTCGCCAGCTCGGTCCTCTACTTGCCGCAATTATTAGTATCAGTACTCCCATCAGATAATGACCCAGCAAATAAAACTTGGGGTGAATCCATACAAAGTTGGATTGATAGCAATCTAGTTGTCAGCGATAGTCCTTTCTATCTTCTTTTCTTTGGATTGCTGATTGTTGGGTTTTCGTACTTCTACACTGCTATTACATTTGACCCAGTGAAGCAGGCAGACAACATCCGCAAACAGGGAGGATTCATCCCAGGTATTCGACCCGGTCCTCAAACGGAGCGTTATTTGGGAAAAATTTTAAATCGCATAACGCTAGCTGGAGCAATCTTCATTGCTCTCGTAGCCTTAGCGCCCACATTTATTTTGGCGAAAGTACTTGACCAAGGAAATGTAGGGCAAGTTTCCTTCGGTGGTATCTCCATATTGATTGCTGTTGGAGTTGCACTAGAAACAATGAAACAAATTGATAGTCAACTTATGATGAGAAACTACGAGGGTTTCTTGAAATAATTGTCATAATCAGAGAGGTATTCATGACACTAGGTATGGTTATTTTGGGGCGACAAGGTTCTGGTAAAGGAACTCAAGCAGTCCGGATAGCACAACAATTTCAAGTCGTTCATATTTCAACCGGCGATATGTTGAGATCTGCTGTGCAAGAGGGAACAGAACTTGGGCTTAAAGCAAAATCAATTATGGACGCGGGAGGACTCGTAACAGACGATGTGGTTAACGGAATTGTCGCAGAAAGACTTGCCAAAGATGATGTTCAGAACTCGGGATTCCTTCTCGATGGTTACCCTCGAACTGTCGGTCAGGCTACAGAGCTTAAACAATTGGTTGGCGAAAGTCTTAAGCTTGCTATAAATCTTGATGTTTCAATTGAAGAAGTAACACAGCGAATGATGAGCCGAGGTCGTGAAGACGATACTCCAGAGGCTATTCAAAGGCGGCTTGAATTATATGAAGCTGAGACTGCTCCTTTGATTGAATGGTTTGAAAGTGAAAATATCTTATGCGTGATTGATGGTCTGGGTACTGAAATTGAAGTCCATCAGCGAGTGATAGAAGAAATACAGAGAAATATCTAATGATTCAAAAGATAACTAGAATCAAATTCCCTTTGGGTTGGGGAGTGACAGTAATGCCGGTAGGATTTTCATTTGGCTTTGCGCGCAGAAATACCTGTTACAAAACCAAATTATTATTAAGGAGATAGACACTGGCTAAATCAAAAGAAGATGCAATAGTAATGGAGGGAACTGTAGTGGAACCGCTCCCTAATGCAATGTTTCGAGTGGAACTAGAAAACGGACATAAAGTCTTAGCTCATATTTCTGGCAAAATGAGAATGCATTACATTCGCATACTTCCTGGGGATAAAGTGCAAGTTGAACTTACACCGTACGACCTAGAGCGTGGTCGCATCACCTACAGATATAAATAAAGTTAAGTCGAAAAAGGATCCAATGAAAGTTCGAACAAGTGTCAAAAAAATGTGTGACAAATGTCGTGTCATCCGACGCAACGGAGTTGTCCGCGTGATTTGTTCGACTAATCCCCGTCACAAGCAAAGGCAAGGATAAGAATGGCACGTATTGCTGGTGTAGATATACCGAGAGAAAAGAGAACTATTGTCTCCCTTACCTATATTTATGGGATTGGGAGAACACTTGCATCCCATGTTTGTGAGGCGACAGACATCAATGAAAATACTCGAGTGATGAACTTGACCGACGAAGAAGTTGCTAAATTGCGTAGCTATATCGAAGGCGAACTCCGTGTTGAGGGTGACTTGCGACGAGAGGTGCAACAGGACATCAAGCGAAAAATGGAAATAGGTTGTTATCAAGGTATACGTCACCGGCGAGGCCTTCCTGTGCGTGGTCAGCGAACGCACACCAACGCACGCACGCGAAAAGGCCCCAAGAAAACAATTGCTGGTAAGAAGAAAGTTCTCCAATAATTATGGCTACACAAAATTCTGGTGCTCGGCGCCCCAAAAAACGAGAGCGTAAGAATATTACTCACGGAGTCGCACATATCAAAAGTTCGTTTAACAACACAATCGTGTCTATCAGTGATCAGCAAGGAAATGTTCTAGCTTGGGCCTCAGCAGGAAATGTGGGATTTAAAGGTTCAAGGAAAAGTACTCCTTTTGCTGCTCAGCTAGCTGCTGAAGAATGTGCAAGAAAAGCCATGGACCACGGTATCCGAAAAGTTGACGTTGAAGTAAAAGGACCAGGTTCGGGTAGAGAAACAGCTATCCGGTCACTTCAAACAGCAGGAATTGAAGTTACTGGAATAAAAGACGTCACTCCAGTGCCACACAACGGATGCACCGTTGTTAAGAGACGGAGGGTTTGACATGTCTAGGTATACCGGACCAAAAGCCCGAGTCTCTAGAAGACTTGCCACTAACATATGGGGGACCAAGGGAGAAGCTGATGCACTTGAAAAGCGTCCATACCCCCCAGGCGAACATGGCAGGACTGGCCGCCGAGGAAATGCATCCGAATATAAAGTGCAGCTCCAAGAAAAGCAGAAGGCTCGCTTTACTTACGGTTTAACTGAAAGACAATTCCGAAATATCTTCAAAGAAGCTAGCAGAAGAGATGGTGTTACTGGAGATAACATGCTCCGTTACCTTGAGCTTCGTTTGGATAATTTTGTATACCGATCAGGATGGGCTTCTACCCGCCCTCAAGCACGACAGTTCGTAAACCATGGTCATGTCTCCGTAAACGGTAAGCGAGTAGACATCCCTAGCTACAGACTCCGAAAGGACGACGAAGTCACTTTGAGGGATAAAGCGAAAGGCATGATCGTAATCCAATGGAATAATGACGTTCTAGATCGAGAAGCTCCAGCTTGGATCGACCTTACCGATGACAGGCTTGGCGCAAAAGTCCGTGATTTACCAATACGAGAACAAATAGATATACCAATCCGTGAACAACTCATTGTTGAGTTATACAGCAAATAATTAACAGACAAACAAAACCAGAGGTAAAAAAATGCTTTTGATACAACGACCAGAAATCAAGGCCTTAGATGAAGAGT
>DLTU01000175.1:0-8923 GCA_002500385.1 Candidatus Neomicrothrix sp. UBA7828
GATGGACCTTCTAGCAAATTTCTTGAGCCGGGTGTCGGAATCGAACCGACGACATCTTCTTTACAAGAGAAGTGCTCTACCAACTGAGCTAACCCGGCATTACTTCATTTTATGAGGAAGCGTGTTGATTTTATCACCGTTTAACTTTAGTTGATCGCTGCCTAGATATTTCAAAACATCCGATCGCAGCTGCTGCTCCCACATTCAATGACTCTGTGATTCCAGATATTGGAATCTTCACTATTAAATCGCATCGTTCTCGTGTAAGGCGCCCTAACCCTTTTCCCTCACTTCCCAACACAAGCGCTAACGGATCATTTACAACTCGTAAATCGTAAATATCTTCATCCGCTGCCATATCCATTCCAACAGTCCAAACTCCTAGCTCCTTTAGCCTTGTGAGCGCTTTTGGTATTCCACTTGTTGTTGCAATCGGGATATGCTCTATCGCTCCTTGCGCTGTCTTTGAAACAGTTGGAGTTATTCGAACAGAGCGATGTCGGGGAAGCAAAATACCTGTAGCTCCTGCGCATTCTCCACTTCGGATTATTGATCCTAAATTTCTTGGATCAGTGATACTATCCAAAACCAGAATAAAGGGATTTTCTGCTCCTTCAACGAGATCTTCAATCTCTAAGTCAGGTAGCGGGTCACATATTGCTTGGACTCCTTGTGCAGATTCTGTGATGGTCATTGACTTAAATTTAGATTTTGCATGCATCCTTAGAGGTATTCTCAGCTCCCTAGAAAGATTGGCGATGTCTTCGATAACTGTGCCTGGGTCTAAACCCTCAGACATATTTACTTCTCGCACTTTTCGTGTTCCTGCCAAGATAGCTTCTCGAACAGCATGGCGCCCTTCTACCGTTTGGATGCTTTCCGAATTGGGTCTTTCCCATTTCGAATTATTCCTGATATTGGAATTTCTCTGGCTGGGACTCTTTTGATTTTGTTTGCGTTTTGGTCGGTAGTTTCGTTTATTCATGTCTCTCCTGAATAAGTGAAACTGCTAGACACATGACTCCGTTTAAGGTCTCTAGCCCTTCAGGATGTTTACCTTTGACAGAAAATGGGGCATTTAGAATTTTGGAGAGTTTACGCTCAATTTCTGATTTTCTTAATGATATCTTTGGTCGCTGTGCTATTACCGAACAATCTACGTTAATTACCTCCCAGTTTTCGTCGTACAATTTTGAAACAACAATTTTAAGTAATTCAGAACTATCAACGTTTTTATAAGCAGGATCGTTATCTGGGAAAAACATACCTATGTCTCCCAAACCTGCCGCACCGAGTAGTGAATCTATGCAGGCATGAATTATTACGTCTCCATCAGAGTGTCCCTTTAGTGAAGAGTCAGAATCAAACTCTATTCCACCAAGTATCAACGGTTTGGATACATCATCATCCCATTGATGTGAGTCAAATCCTTGTCCTATTCTCATATAGTAAATTTTCCTTGACTTTTGAAATTCATATTCATTACCTCTGCAAATGCTATCCACTAATCCTCTTGACCACCATAAACTTACTTAATTGAAGTGGATTAGTAGATTACTAATCTGAGTATTATTCTAATAGTATGACTACTTCTGATTTTCTTCGATCTATAGATATGTTCTCTGAGCTTAACGACGCAATGCTAGAACCAATTGTTGAGCAGTCTAAGACGCTTGATCTGCAACGAGGTGACGTTTTGTTTCAATCAGGTGATAAATCCAGTGATCTTTATATTGTGACTCATGGGAGAATTGCTATAGGAAACCGCTCATTTGATGGGAGGGAATCTTTAGTTGCGTTAATGGAACCGGGTGAGTTGTTCGGAGAAATGCCATTGTTTAGTAATGATGGTAGATCTGCGGAGGCACGAGCACTAGAGGAATCTTCTGTTGTTGTCATTCCTTATCAACCTGTGAAGGATTTATACGATAAAAACCCTTCTCTTCTCTGGCGCGTAGTTGAGATGCTAGTGAGTCGATTAAAAAGCACTGGAGATGCGCTTGCGGATACTATGTTCTTAGACGTTACTGGAAGAACAGCGAAGCGACTGTTAGAAATGGCAGGAGAATCTGACGAGTTCCAATTACCAATTACGCAAGAAGAGTTAGCTGGAATGATTGGTGCGTCTCGGGAGCGTGTCAATAAGTCAATTTCATCGTTTATAAAATTAGGATGGCTGTCACAAAGTGGTGAGAAATACATCATTCTTGATAGAAAACAACTTGAAATAAGGTCTACCTAAGAGTTATTGGCCTTTAAAAAATTCGTTTAGCCTTCGGACACTGGGGTGCTTTTGATTAGTATCTGTTTTATTGGCTTCAGGATTTAAATGTACTGTTTTCATACCTAGAGTCTGTGCAGTGTCAAGGAAGTTTGTTGCTGTGTCAAGCACGAGACAAGATTGGTAGGCTATACCCGAAGATCTGTTTAGTATTTCTAGAATTGCAGGGTCTGGTTTACGTACACCATAATCAGAACTGGTGATCCAGGGATGAATACCCTGAAGTCCGTAAATTTCACAAATCTGAGTGGACCATTCCGTGAAATCATTAGTTACGACTGAGACAGCAATTCCTCGCTTATGAAGATTTTTCAGAAAATCTTTTCCTCCGCTACGGAATTGTAGGCTTTTAACATATTCGCGGTTAAGAGAGTCAGGGATTTCAGTTAAGCCTACTTGCTTCCAAAATTCGGATGCTGTTAACTTCCCCATTGTCCCTGAGCGATGGATATCTAAAAGTTCCTCATTGTCAATATTTCCTTCTTTGTTATTTATAAACGTTTTTAGATGTTCTAAGGGTGTGGTTTCTTCCTTGAAAATAGTTCCATAAGGGTCAATTACAAGAAGTTGCAGACGTTCCGTATTTGTTGAGGGTTGTTGAAAGCCTGCGGTTTCGTTTCCTGGAATCTGCTGTGCAATAGGAGATGGTCGACGTTGCAATTGCCGTTGCTCATACCTTCTGTCCAAATACCAGTTGAGAATTGCAAGAATTATGGATAGGACCAAAAGTGCTATGACTGCTAGGACCACCCAGTCAAGGATCTGAGCGACTCTATGTTCATTGTTGCCTGTTACTTCAACGACTCTTTGTTCTCCCAAAGGAATATCAATGATCTCTTCGTTACTTTGATCTGGAAGATTTATAATTATCTGTAACGAGACAGTTTCGTTTATTGGAGTTCCCAATGATTCTTCAAGTGTCTCTATTGCTATTCCCAAGGGAGGCTCGTCTAATAAATTATTTAGGGATTCATCTGTAAATAAATTAAGGCCATCTGTAAGGTCAACAACACCGGAAACAGCAAAGTCTCTGGTTTTGTTTGTTATCTCTGAAGAAAATTTCCAATCTTTAAAAACTTCAGGAGAATTTGTCAGTTCATTTAATACTTTTTGTAGTTCGTCGGGGTTGGTAAATGATTTTGTTGATTCAAACCATTCTCTCCCATCAGAGCCAAGCCCTGCACTTTCAAATTCCCAACCAGCTGAAGTTAGATCGCTTATTCGCAAAGCTTCTTCGACGTTTTGTAGAGCAGGCTGATTTCTAGCTTCTTCATCCAGTCCTATACCTGCAGTTATCTGACCTGACCCATCTTCGGCTAGGTCTATTTCGACTCGCAATTGAATTGTGCAAGCCGAAACCAATAGCAATACGGTTAGGAATAATAATGCCAGTGATTTCATTTTAATTTGCACACTTGCATAGTATCGCCAACAAGTGTGTACGTTCACTCATGCCGGCTATTCAGCTGTAATAAATTCTTCCACTGATGGGGGCTCGAAACCTTCTACAGCTTTGAAAACAATCTTACTGTCGGTTTCATTACCTATTTCATCATCTATATCAACAACAATTATTTGACCTGCAGTGAATTCCTTCAAGAGTAGCCTCTCCGACAAAGGATCTTCAACAAGTCTCTGTATGGCCCTTCGAAGCGGTCTTGCACCTAGTTCAGGATCGTAACCTCTATCAGCAAGATAGTGCTTTGCTTCGACGGTAACCTCTAATCCCATCCCTTGCATTTCAAGCTGTTCTGTAACTCTGGCAACCATTAAATCTACTATCTGAGTTACTTCAGCCTTGGTTAACTCGTGGAATACGATGGTTTCGTCTACTCGATTTAAAAATTCAGGCCTGAAATGATTTTTCAGTGATTCCGTCACCTTTACTTTCATCTTCTGATAGGAAACAGACTCGTCATTATTAGTGAAACCAAGGTTAGCTTTCCGCAAATCTCGCGTACCTAGATTGGATGTCATGATAAGTACCGTATTTCGGAAGTCAACAGAACGTCCTTGACTGTCAGTTAACCTTCCCTCTTCAAGTATCTGAAGGAGGGCATTAAACACATCTGGGTGGGCTTTTTCGATCTCATCAAAGAGGACTACAGAAAATGGTTTTCTTCTTACTGCCTCTGTGAGTTGTCCTCCTTCTTCATAACCTACGTACCCTGGAGGTGACCCCATCAGTCGGCTAACCGTGTGTTTTTCCATGTATTCAGACATATCTAAGCTAATCAGCGATTGTTCATCGCCGAACAGGAACTCAGCAAGGGTCTTTGCTAACTCTGTTTTTCCAACTCCGGATGGTCCTAGAAATATAAACGACCCTGATGGTCGCTTGGGATCTTTCAAACCTGCTCTGGTTCGTCGGATTGCTTGGCTTACAGCTTTTATGCTGTCTTCTTGGCCAATGACACGCTTGTGGAGTTCATCTTCCATTCGTAGAAGTTTCGCAGTTTCTTCTTCAGTTAGTTTGTAGACGGGTATTCCAGTCCAAACTGATAGAACCTCTGCAATCGCTTCTTCATCAACTTCATCAAAGAAATCAATTCCGGAATCTTTCATATCAGTTTCCATTGTTTCTTTTTTACTTATCAGTTCTTTTTCTTTGTCTCGAAGTCGGCCGGCTTCTTCAAAGTCTTGTGATTCAACGGCGGCTTTTTTATCGGTTGTGACAATAGCTAACTCATTCTCAATCTCTTTGAAATCTGGAGGAGTTTCCATTCTTTTTAGTCGCAACCTTGAGCCTGCTTCGTCAATTAGATCAATAGCTTTATCTGGAAGGTGGCGATCTGATATGTATCTATCAGCGAGGTTCGCAGCAGCGACAAGTGCTTGATCAGTAATTGTGACTTTATGGTGTTCTTCGTAACGGTCTCTGAGTCCTTTAAGTATTTCTATTGTGTGTGATACTGAGGGCTCATCAACAATAATTTTCTGGAATCGTCTCTCAAGTGCCGCATCTTTCTCAAGGTGTTTTCTGTACTCATCTAGTGTTGTGGCTCCTATAGTTTGAAGCTCCCCACGCGCAAGCATGGGTTTTAGAATTGAAGCGGCATCAATAGCTCCCTCGGCAGCACCTGCGCCAACAAGTGTGTGCAATTCATCAATGAATAAGATGATATCTCCGCGTGTTTTTATTTCTTTAAGGACTTTCTTGAGTCGCTCTTCAAAGTCACCTCTATAGCGGGACCCGGCTACTAGTGCACCTAGGTCTAGCGTGTAAAGCTGTTTGCCTTGAAGGGGTTCGGGAACATCATTTGTAGCGATAGACCTTGCTAAGCCTTCCACAATGGCTGTTTTCCCCACGCCCGGTTCTCCAACGAGGACTGGGTTGTTTTTAGTTCTTCTACTAAGAACTTGCATGACTCGTTCGGCTTCTCTGGATCTTCCGATAACTGGGTCAAGTTTCTTTTCCTTTGCGAGTTGGGTTAGGTTTCGACCAAATTGGTCTAAAACCATTGAAGAGCTAGAATCTCCTCCTCTTCCTCCAGTTCCCGCTGATGCCCTCTCGCCCTTTCGGCCCCCTTCAGTTTCCTGTTCTCCTGCGCCCGAGTAACCAGAGAGCAGTTGGATGACTTGCTGCCTTACGCGAGACAGGTCTGCTCCGAGTTTGGTAAGAACTTGTGCTGCAACACCTTCTCCTTCGCGGATTAAACCTAACAAGATGTGTTCGGTACCAATGTAGTTATGGCCAAGCTGAAGAGCTTCTCTTAAGCTTAGTTCCAACACCTTTTTTGCACGAGGGGTGAAAGGGATGTGCCCACTTGGAGATGATCCGCCTTGGCCGATAATTTCTTCAACTTGCTCCCGGACAGCTTCGAGTGATATTCCTAGAGACTCAAGAGCTTTCGCTGCTACTCCTTCTCCTTCGTGAATTAGTCCCAGAAGGATATGTTCCGTTCCGATGTAGTTGTGATTGAGTAGACGTGCCTCTTCCTGAGCTAGAACGACTACTCTTCGTGCCCTATCTGTAAATCTTTCAAACAAAGTGATGACCTTTCACTAATATTTTTTTAGTGTACTCCGCGCCCGCTTTTCTGTCAGACCGTATTGTCGAACTTAGACGGCTTATTAGGTACAACGCAATAATGATTGTTTTTCTTCCAATTTTTTAAGAAAAGTAGAATTTTCTAATATTATGTGAGTTCCGTCTTTTAGGAATATGTTAAATGTGCCATAAGGCATTTTAGGTGTCTATGAGTCATGTCACGCTTAGACTTTAACTTATGGCACTCGTCAAGTCACTCTCTGTTCTTCCAACCTTGGAAGATGACTTATCACGTTTAGAAGAACTACTTATTGACTCAGTTATCGCTGAAAACGATTATCTAACCGAAATTGCTAGCCATCTAATAACTGCTGGCGGTAAGCGCGTCCGGCCTGGTTTTGCGATTGCTGCAAGCGGTGTAGAAACTGCAGTCGCAGAAAAGGTGTCTGAAGCAGTTCTTTTAGGTGGCGTTGCCGTTGAACTCGTCCATCTTGGCTCTCTTTACCACGACGATGTAATGGATGAAGCTGAATTACGAAGAACTGTTCCATCTGTGAATGCCCTATGGGGAAACTTAACTGCAATTTTAGCTGGGGACTTTCTTTTAGCACGAGCATCCGAAATAGCTGCTTCTCTGGGTACTGAAGTTGCGGGGCTTTTAGCAAAGACAATTGGGGAACTTTGTGAAGGCCAGATTTTAGAACTCCAATCAACATTCAAGATTGATCGATCGCAAGATTCTTATGAGAGGTCCATATCAGGGAAGACAGCTTCGCTCTTAGCCACGGCCTGTAAAATTGGTGGTTTAACTTCCGAGCTATCACGTGAAAATATTGATGCCACCAATGCTTTTGGTCATTCATACGGAATGGCTTTTCAGATAATTGACGACATTCTTGACTTGACTGCTACCGATGAGGAACTTGGCAAACCTGCAGGAAATGACCTCATTGAAGGGGTCTACACACTTCCAGTTATAGCTGCATTCTCCACGAAGTATGGAGATGAATTAAAGAGCTTACTTGGTAACAAGATTTCGCTTGACGAAAGAGATAGGGCTCGTGAATTAATCAGAAAAAGTGGTGGCGTGTCTGATGCGCTTTCAAGAGCAAGGTATTGGACAAATCAAGCTGTATCTTCTCTAGATTGTCTTCCTGAATCGGAAGCTACTACAGCCTTAAAAACAGCTACTGAGCACCTTATAAACAGAGCTTCGTCTACTAGTTTTGACCGGTTAAATCAATAGCATCTTCAGCAGAGGGATTGCTCTACTGTTCTGGTCGAAGTGTTGGGAACAGAACGACATCCCTGATTGTCTGTACATCTGCCAACATCATCACCAAACGATCAATTCCAATTCCAATCCCCCCTGTTGGCGGTAAACCAAATTCAAGGGCACGTACGTAATCCACATCGACGCCCATAGCTTCTTCATCTCCAGATTGACCCTTTTCTAATTGGTCTTTAAATCGTTCCATTTGTTCTTCTGAGTCAACCAACTCAGAGAACCCATTAAGAATTTCTCGTCCCGCAATAATCCCTTCGAATCGTTCAGTGAGGCCTTCTTTATCTCGGTGGTCTCGGGACAAAGGTGAAACTTCTTTTGGATACTCTGTTACAAAACATGGATTCCAAATATTGGGCTCAACTGTTTTCTCATAAAGTTCAAGGATCATTTTCCCAGGCCCATATGAGGATTGGACTTCAATATCGTATTGTTCGCACAAATTCCGTAACTCATCTAGGGGCGTTTCCAATGAAATAGCATGACCAGTCTGTTCTAAGATTAACTCAATCATTGATGCCCTTCTCCATGGTGCAGAGAGATCAATATCTTTCCCATCAAAAGAAACTTTAGAAGATCCAGTGAGTTCCACAGCTAAGTACTCAATGAGATTTTCAGCAAGCTCCATAATGTCATTCCAGTCGGCATAAGCTTCATAAAGTTCCAACATCGTGAATTCGGGATTATGTCTACTGGAAATTCCTTCATTCCGAAATACTCTTGCTATCTCAAATACTTTCTCGAAACCACCAACTACTAATCTCTTCAAATAAAGTTCCGGGGCTATGCGCAGATATAGATCTGTATCCAGTGCGTTATGATGCGTTACGAATGGTTTGGCAAGTGCCCCGCCTGGAATGGGGTGAAACACAGGAGTTTCAACCTCCATAAATTCCTTTTCTTCTAACCATTTTCTAGTCTTTGAGATCAGTTTGCTTCGAAGAATAAAAGCTCTTTTAGCTCCTTCTGTTACCCACATATCTACATAGCGTTGCCGATATCGTGTGTCAGGGTCACTTATGCCATGCCATTTATCTGGAAATGATCTTTTAGTTTCTGCGAGGATTTCCCATTGATCAACTTTTACTGATAGTTCGCCGCGTTTAGTTTTCATGACCTCACCCTTGACGCCAATCCAATCACCGATGTTTAGAGCTGAAAATGCTTCAAAGTCAGGAGTTGACTTTGAAGGAGCAAAGAGTTGAATCCTTCCTGAACTGTCTTGTAGATTTCCGAAAACAACCTTTCCTTGATCACGTCTTTGCATAATTCTTCCAGCGATTGAAACATGAACTCCTGACCCCGTTCCATCAGGAATAGATGAATATTTGGAAGTTAATTCCTCAACTGTTTCTGTTCTCTCATA
>DLTU01000175.1:9257-16895 GCA_002500385.1 Candidatus Neomicrothrix sp. UBA7828
GGTGTATTCATGTTTCCTAAGTCTCGCAGGGACTTGATGGTATTTCAGGGATTTAAACGAGTAAGTTAAAGATCAAGTCCCTCTAGCGCATTCATATTATCTATGAGTCGTGCAGAACCTATTCTTACTGCAACTAATACTCTTGTTTGTTCATCTATCTGATCCGTTTTTGTAAGATTTTCTCCATTGACTAGCTCCACATAATCAATGTCAATCGCAGATGACCTGTTTAGCTGTTCAGATATTATTCCCTTAATAACTGTTGACTGTTTCTCTCCAGCTTTAATCTGTTCATGCGCTTTCAACAAAGATTCCGGAATATTAGATGCTTCTTTTCGTTGTTTTTCAGTTAAGTAAATATTTCTACTTGACATAGCAAGCCCATCTTCTTCCCTAACAATTGGACATCCTTTTATCTCAACTCGATACGACAAGTCTTGCGCCATCCGCTTTATTACTTGGATTTGCTGCCAATCCTTTTCCCCGAAATAGGCTGAGCAGACTCCGACAATATTAAATAGCTTTGCGACAATGGTAGCAACCCCTGAGAAATGAGTTGGGCGCGAAGCACCCTCAAGCACAGAAGAGATATCACGAACTGAAACTGTGGTCATGACGTCGTCACAAAACATTTCTTCATAGCTTGGAGTAAATAAAAAATCAGTTCCTGCATCCCTAGCAAGAAAAGTATCCTTTTCTATATCTTTCGGATAAGTATCTAGATCTTCTGTTTCTGAAAATTGGAGTGGATTAACAAAAATTGTTGTTACAACAACATCATTTTCAGATTTAGCTTTCCGAATAAGTGAGAGATGCCCATCGTGCAGATATCCCATTGTAGGAACCAAACCTATTGACCTTTGACTACTTCGGAGATCGTCTAGATGTATCTGTAAGTCTTTGGGTGTGATTATTGTTTCCATATCTATTCGCTCTTTTTAATAATAGATTGGTTTGCGAGCTCTTTCGCTCCTTCTAATAGGCATTCATATAAGTATCTCTCCGCTTGGGGGAGGGATTCTAGGTGGGTTTTGACGGTATCTTCATCTCCTCTTGCTGCAGGACCAGTTAAGGCCTCCTCTGGTTGTAGTTCAGATAAGCCTTCTAATGTGGTCGCAGAAAGTCGAAGAAATGGGTCAAAAGGTATATTGAGCTCATTGGATAGCCTCTTAACCTGAGCCATTAATACAACGAGATGATTTGACGCAATACACGCCGTTGCATGGTACAAAGGTCTGAGTTCATCCGTTATACGAAATCTTTGCCCGCCTAATGCATCAACTAAGAGTTCAATATGGGGGTCTCCATCAATTGCGAACCAGGAGTTTTCAAGGAGTCTCTTTTCCCCTATTTCCGGTGTTGGCATTGACACCAGTGGATGCAAGGAAGCTCTCTTTTGATGCGGCAGCAGAGAGCTAAGTCCTGTAACTCCTGATACATGGGCAACAGTAGCTTTGGTTTGGTTCAGGTTTTGAGCGACAGATCTAATTTCGTGATCAGGTGTCGTAATAAGGATAAAGTCAAGGTCTGATTCAATTTTGCTGATGTCATCTTCTTTCCCCAGTGGCGTCCTTACATCCCAACCAATTGAACGTAATGCTAAAGAGAAACTTAGGCCTACCCTACCCGGCCCTATTATTCCTACCGTAGGAGGTTTCACCAGTCACTCAATCGATGAACTTCGCCTTCATTAGGATCATTCCAATCATCTAGAAACTGAGGCTCTAATTCACCCAACGGGATCATTACGAAAGCTCTTTCCTTCATTCTCGGATGTGGCACTATAAGGTCTGGTTCGTGTACTTTTTCACCTTCTACCCAAAGAACATCAACATCAAGCGTTCTTGGTCCCCACCGAATTTCTCGTTTGCGATTAGCTCTTTTCTCAAGCATTTGAGCATGTTCTAAGAGTTCTCTGGCTCCAAGATCAGTCTCAAGTTCGATAACTATGTTTAAATAGGAATCCTGATCCGGTCCACCTACTGGTTCAGTTTCGTAAATGCCTGATACTGCTTTCAGGTCTTGAAAAGAATCCACAGCTTCCCTTAGGAAAGTTTCTTTTTCGCCAAGATTTGAACCCAGTCCAAGAAATGCTCGTCCCACTGCGAAACTATTCTACGATGTGATCTTCAGCTTGTATAGCTTCTAGTTCGGCTAATCTTTCCTCATCTAACGCAATCATCTCTTCTGGAGTCGGTAAATGCGTTGAGGTAGATGCTATTTCCCTACCTATTGGGCCAATAACTCGCTTTAGCGTCTTCTCCATTTTGGTTATTGCTTCTGGAACAGATTCAATAAACCCATTCCATACGAGATAACCTGCAAGGGTTCCGCCGACAGTATCTCCAACTTCTTCATGATGCAGAAGTAACCTTTCATTATTCTTGATCAATTTATTAAGGTCGGAGTAAAGGACACTTAAAACTGTATTTAGGTGACCCCCTAGGGCTACGGGACGATGGACACATTCAATGTCAAATTCTTCATAGTTATGGAGGTTATGATTTGCGGGAATTATTGAAATAACTCTTTTGAAGTCATTTCGTCGTATCCAAATAAGCTCTTCGATACGTCTTACTTTTCTGTGTTGCGGACCATATCCTCCGGGTCGTTCACAAACTGCTAGCCGGTCTGTAATGATCCAAATGAGGTTCCGTGGCTGGATTCCTTCTGCCCATTTTCCTCTCATATTTAACTGGCGCAAATTTATCTCCTGTTAGGTATGCCCTCAAAGAATCTTAGTACCTGTGAGAGCTGTTCCACCCCTGATATGGCTATCTTATGCAACATTTCTGGACTGGTAACAGTTTTTAGTCAAGAGATGGGTCATAACTCCAAAGATCTGGGAGGTTTCTATACTTTTCTGCTACATCAAGTCCATAACCGATTACGAAATCAGGAGGAATTTCGAAACCAACGTATTTCAGCCCTAATTCACCGGCTTGCCGTCCAGACCGAACAAGAAGTGCACAAACTTCTAGTGACGTTGGACCCCTAGATTCAAGATTTTTTCTTAAATAGTTGAGTGTAAGTCCACTATCAATAATGTCTTCGACAACGATAACATCTCGTCCACTTAGGTCTATGTCAAGGTCTTTGACTATTCGTACAACCCCACTAGTTTTAGTGGCGTTTCCATAAGAAGATACTGCCATGAAATCAAATTCAATAGGTAGTGAGATTGCTCGGGCGAGATCTGCCATATAGATGAAGGCTCCTTTTAAAACTCCAATTAATAAGGGTGCTTTATTCTCATAGTCCTTTGTGATTTGTTGTCCGAGTTCTCCTATTCGGTTTTGTATTTGTTTTTCGCTGAGCAGGATTTGTCCTGGGGGTTTTAGTTGATCATTCATAACGTGGGCACACTAACCCAGATATTGAATTGAGTTGTGCATCTCTTAGATTTCTTTTGGAGGAACAATCCTTAGAACTCGATTGGTTCTTTCTACTCTCCATCCGCTTCCAATATCAGTAGAGCGCATTTCAAGAGAAGCAACTGCAAGAACTCGGTCAATAGTTGCAATGTCCGGTGGATGATCATCATTCCGATTCTCCCATATCCAGTTCCGTATTGATTCTCTTGCGACTGCCGAATGAGCTGCTAATAGCTCGTCACATTTAGTTGGGTTTACCTTTTCTGATTCATCCTTGAGGAAATCTGCCCCTGATCGCAATATTTCTGCTTGCCTTTCAAGAATTGGAACAAGATCTCTGTCTGAAATTGAGTTCAAAAGCGGGAGGATTTGATGTCTGATTTGATTACGCCGAAAGAGTAAATCATCGTTTGATGGATCTTTGAAGTAATTAATGTTGAATTCTTCACAAACTGCTTCAGTTTCCACTCTTCTTAGTTTCAAAATAGGTCGTTGAAGGGAGGGGCGGATACCTGAAAGACCATGCCAGGCACTTCCGCGAATTAAGGCTAATAAAATGGTTTCCGCTTGATCATCTGCTGTGTGTCCTGTGAGGACATTTTTTGGAAGGACCGAATACCGTGCTTTTCTTGCTCTAGCTTCAAGGTTTGGGCCTGGTTGTACTTCTATCGTCACAGATTCAAAGTTAGCTCCTAGTGATTGTGCAGTTTGGAATACAAAATTTGCCTCATCGCTAGTATTCTCTCGTATTCCATGATCAACATGGATTGCTTTTACTTCAGTACTTACTTGTGTAGCTAGTATCAAAAGCGCCATAGAGTCAGCTCCTCCGGAGACTGCGCACTCCAGTGGACCTTCAGGGAAAGTACAACGATTTAATAGGTCACTAATCACAATGGTCATCTTTAAGTATTTTTTTAAGGAACGCCAATAATTTATTGATTATTGATTCGTTTGATCCATGCTTGTGGAGATTTGATCTCGTCAAGGTTAGGTAGATTCTCTGGCGTTTCCCATGCTCTATCAAGTAGTTGAGTTCCTCCTGAACCTTCAACTTCTTCAATAAAATTTTCCCCTGCTTGATATTGGTTAAGTTTTGCTTCGAAACCAGCGACCTTTTGGAATATCCTAGTTAAGCCCTTCGCTGAGTTTCGTCTAGCTCGGAAGGTTTTTGCGAAAACATCAGCATTAGTGATATGACCAGCGCCTGCACGATCCATAGTTACGTCTCCATGGCCTTCTAGCAAACTCATCATTCCAGAGATTTGGTTTAGCGTTTCGCGCTGTTCGGGACTAGTAAATAAAGCCGGTAACCCTCCGTCCTCAAAAATATCTTCACCATTTTTTTTTGCTTCAACTATTCTTTTTGTAGCGTCACGCAACATCTCTGGATCAGGATCCACTGTCTCTAATGTTTTGTTAACTAACCCAAGAAAATGATCTCTCAACCATGGGACTCCAGTGAATTGAGCTCTATGGGTACACTCGTGGAGAGCTAACCAAAGGCGAAATTCTTCTGGAGGGAAACCATATTTTTTTTCAATAGCTAGAACGTTAGGCCCGACGTAGTAGACAATGTCTTGGTCTTCAGGGTTCTCGTCTTCAATAATTAGTAGGTCATATTGGCCGAGTACTCTGCCGGACATCCACCCAAGTAACAACCCCATTTCTGCACCACTAGCTTTTGATCCGAACTCTTTTAGTAATGAAGTATCAGGAGTTGTTAATTTTTTTGATAGTGGTTTGAGTAAACGTTGAAATGAATCAATATTTGCATCAATCCACATTGGCCTGTCCGCTACTCTGCCACGGGCTTTTCCCATTTGAGATACTAAACCAGTTGTCTCTGCTACAAGTTCCTCTGCCTGGGCAGTAAACCGTTCAAAATCTGGCGATAACGTTGCGTAGTGATAGGAGGACACTACATTACTTCGGTCTCCTATTTTTGTTGCAACCTGCCGTGCTAATTCCCAATCGACCGATGTATCGGTCACGTTATAGTTCCGGGTTAGGTTTCTTGTACTTTGGTGGGTACTTGGGTCGAACTACCTTAAAGAAATATCCACCAATAACTGCAAGGACTGTCATTACAGTAGCGGGAGTCAGAACTACTGCTAACCACCAATGCCATTCCGCAGCTAAAATTTGCATATAAAGATCGTACTCGTAAATCAGTGTTGACTGACACCTTAAACACAGAGAAGGCAAAAATATTAGAGTTAATTAAAGATCTCCGATGCCGATTTCCCCAAGATCAATTCTTTGGAGAGTTTCGCTTATCTTTAATTGCAAAGCTGGAGGAGCTTTGACGGTATCTTTCTGTGCCATTGCTAACTTAAACCGGATTTCTATTTCAAATGCATTTGTGCACTGTACGCACATACCAAAATGATTTCTGAGGGATTGTATTACTGATGGATTAGGGATGCCATCAAGGACTCGCATGATAAGTTTCTCTGAGTCTTCACACTTATGTTCTTGGGGCAACTCAATAAACTTTTTCAATTCGCTACTTTTGCGCGAAAGTCCAGAGTTACTATTTGGAGGCAGGTTCAAATTCTCAGTCATTTAGTTTTACCCCTGCAGTTTCTAAGTCTTCAGAATCATATTCGTCGTTTTGGTAAATCAATCTTCTTGACGTCATATAATCAAGTAATTGATTTTTGAGCTTTGCTCTGGCTCGGTGCAATCGTGACATCACTGTCCCGTCTGGAATCTCTAGGATCTCAGCAATTTCTTTGTAAGAAAATCCTTGAACATCAGCAAGAAGAACAACCTGTCTGTAACTGCTCGGAAGGGAATCTACAGCTATTTGAATTTCATCATCAGTAAGTCTTTCAAAAAGCGCATCCTCAGCGCTAATGCCAAGATGGCGGCTCGAAGAGGTATCTAAATTGGTTGAAAGGTAAGCAGATTCTATATCTTCAACTTCGTGCTCACCGAAGCTTCTTTGTTTTTTCCTATATGTGTTTATAAAGCTATTGGTTAGGATCCGGAATAACCACGCTCTGAGGTTGGTTCCTTCGTTGAAACTTTCAAATGCTTTGTAGCCTTTGAGGTATGTTTCTTGAACTAAATCTTCGGCGTCAGCAGGATTTTTAGCAAGGCGCAGTGCGTGTGAATATAGCTGATCCATATAAGGCATTGCTTTTTCAGCGAATTCGTTCTGGTCGGCCATATAGGTAGTTTATCTAAAAGTGCTGACTATAACGTATTGATTAGTGATTGAACTTTTGAGCCCGAGAGGGGAATCGAACCCCTGACCTATTCATTACGAGTGAATCGCTCTGCCAACTGAGCTACCCGGGCGGAACAGCAATCTTGCAACGTAGAGTGTACTAGTGACCTGCGCTGTGGCAATTATTTAATTTAATTCAGATAAAGAGATCAAAAGTGATGTCAATAGAAGCTTCTCATTCGTATTACGTTTCATAACTCTATTTGCTTTTTTGATTATGTTTACTGCTTGAAGACTTCCCTCATCAGGCTTAGAACGAAGTTGTTCTTGAAATATAGTTGCAAATATTGAGAATCCGAACTCAAGTTCATCAGTTCTAAATCTTCTTATTTCTCGCTTATGAGTAGCCTCCAGTTGACTTCTGATACCAGTTTTAATACCTAACTGCTTTTCATCATCAAGTAGATCTTGCATTTCACGTTCATGTTTATGAGCTAGAATCTCTTGTGCCTCATCGATTGCCTTTTGAAGCTCATTGACAGAAGTCGCTATTGCATATCCTTCCGGCTTAAGGTTTTCTATTGTGCTTTTCCACAATTCATAACGGTAAGCAATATTGGGGTCTGAAATTAAATCTTTGGCTCTATCAATATCTCCCCTCGCAGCAGTAATTAATAAT
Source organism: Candidatus Neomicrothrix sp. UBA7828 (assembly GCA_002500385.1). Classification (GTDB taxonomy): domain Bacteria; phylum Actinomycetota; class Acidimicrobiia; order Acidimicrobiales; family UBA8592; genus UBA8592. The sequence continues at coordinate 16,489 of DLTU01000175.1, forward strand.
TGGATAGTTTGAGAATCATTGACGTGTTGAGTTAACCAATCACTCATCTTTGAATTAGAAATTTGATTGAATTGAACTTGCTGACATCGAGACGCGATAGTTATTTGGTTTTTAGGAATTATTTCTGAGAGGAGAATTATGATTACTGACTCTGGTGGCTCCTCAAGAGTTTTCAGAAGGCGACCTACAGCTGTCTCATTAGCAGTGTGAAACCGGTTAGCGACTATTATTTTTTTCGCTCCTTCAATCGGCGACCTTGATGCTTCGTTGATGATCTCCTGAACATCATCGTCTCTGTATTGATTGCCAGTCGGTTCGATTCTGATTAAGTCTGGGTGCTCACCTTTCCGTATTAAATTCGTTGTCCGTTCTTCATCATGATTATGATTCGTGTGATTCATTATCAT
>DLTU01000154.1:0-8448 GCA_002500385.1 Candidatus Neomicrothrix sp. UBA7828
GAGTTTGTATAATTCCCATTGCTCGGTTTCGTAATCGGCGCCAGTCTGATGGCGACAAACAGCTTTCCATTCTCCTGCTATGAGCGCCCTGCTACCCGAGTTTTCAAAGTATTGAACCTTGTTATTAGAAATCCCCTTTGGATCAGTTAGAAGATGAGCGAAGGAATGACCTGAAATTGGAATTTGTGGAACTCCTTTGTATATTTCGGGTGCTTGGATATTTAGTAACTCAAAAAGAGTAGGTGCGATATCGGAAACATTTACGAATTGATGCCGTAAAGAACCTCGGCTCTTCTTTTCAATCCCTTTCGGCCAATGAATAATTAGAGGAACGTGAACTCCTCCTTCATGAGTATTTTGTTTGTACCACTTGAACGGGGTGTTACCTGCCTGCGCCCATCCCCAAGGATAATTGGTGTGGCTATGTGGCCCCCCTATGTCATCAATATTCTCGATTGCTTGATCTGGAGTTTCCAATATCCCATTGAAAAACTTCATTTCGTGCATAACCCCAAAAGGGCCACCTTCTTGAGAAGCCCCATTATCTGAAAGAAGAACGAAGATTGTATTATCTAATTCGTCTGCGTCACGCAGTCCGCTTACTAGGCGACCGATTTGATCATCAGTGTGATCAAGGAAAGCTGCGAATGCTTCTTGGAGGCGCGCAGCTAGGAGTTTTTGGTTTTGCGGGAGATCATCCCACTTCTCGACTCCAGGATTTCTTGGAGCTAATTGTGTGCCAGATGGGATTACTCCAAGTTCTAGCTGTCGTTGATGCCAGCTTTCACGAGTGACATCCCACCCCTCATCAAAAGAACCTCTATATTTCTTTAGATAATCCGGAGGGGCTTGATGGGGAGCATGAGTAGCACCAAATGGGAGGTAAGCAAAAAATGGTCTATCAGGTCTAACTCCTTTTGAGTCAGCAATCATTCGCAGGAGGTTATCGACAATGTCTTCACTTAGATGATAACCATCTTCTGGTTTCCCTGGAGGTTGAACAGAATGGTTGTCTCTGACGAGATCAGGATGGAATTGATCTGTTTCTCCCTCAAGGAAACCATAGAAACGATCAAACCCCCTCCCAAGTGGCCATTGATCAAATGGGCCTGCAGATGAACAGTTTTCCATCGGCGCTAAATGCCATTTCCCCGCACAAAAGGTTGCGTAACCTTCAGCTTGGAAAATCTCAGCCATAGTGGCTGCTTCATTGGTTATGTGTCCCAGCATGTGGGGAAATCCAGTGCGGAAGTTAGAAACTGATCTCATCCCAACAGCATGCTGAGATCGGCCAGTTAAAAGTGAAGCTCTTGTAGGTGAACAGAGCGGCGTAACATGAAAGTTTGTGAACTGGAGCCCATCAGCAGCTAAGCTGTCAATATTTTCTGTGCCGATAGATGATCCATAACACCCCAATTGAGCGAATCCTGTATCATCTAAGAGAACCACAACTATATTTGGGGCATCTTCACCGGGGTGTTGAGGGAGTTCAAACCATGGCTCTGAATCGTTGAGAGTCTTTCCAATAGTTCCTTTAAAGTTGCTTTCTTGATTACGTAATTGGGGCATTTCCCTCCTCTTTAGTGACTGGGAGCAGGCGTTCGATAGCATTGCTCCAAGCTCTACGAGTTTGTCCGACTGTTCGATTCAGTGTGCGTCGAAACTGCTCCCAAGATTCCACCGAAGTAAGAACTGAAATTGACGCTACGATATCCTCACGATCGGCAGGGGTAAGTGTGCGTAGCTCGTGATCAAAGTGAACGCGAATCTGGTCGCTGAGCATCAACCGAGCAGAGTCGAGTTGCTTGGCCGTGATAGGGCTTCCTTGAAGATTTCTTCTGTTAAGTAATTGGAGAGGGTGGAGTTTCTCGTGAAGTGCAAGGCGAACTTTAGTGAATGTAGCTATGCGTTGCTTGCGATCGCCGGTGCCTATCTCAGGAATGAAGACTAGTTCAGGGAAACGCTCTGTAATGCGAGCAATGGCATCGTTACGGAGCTCGTCAAGCGTGTCAAAATATCGGTACATCGACGCAATAGAAACACCTGCCCGTTTTGCGACTGCGTCTGGGCTGGGAGCATTTCCACCTTCTAATATCAGGTCAATAAACGCATCTACCGCGGAAGCACGGCGCTCAGAACGCCTAAGCGTATGTGCGTGCGAATGGGACACAGTCTGGCGGTTATTAGTCATCGCTTTTTGTTGCCAAAGTCATATATGATAGTGAAACTATCACTATCATATCCTACCAGCAAATACATTCCCGTAGGATCTATCCATCGGGCTACTCTTCTGACACTCTTTCCCTTCAACTGTTGGATTTGTTTAGTTTGCTATGCACGATAAGTCGCTGAGAGTGCGGCTACAAATATAGGTTTCGTAGTCAGGGTACTTTCCATGAAATGCTTCTACTAATGCCTGCATTTCGTCTTGACATATTCCTGGCATCAGAATTTCAGTGGCCGATTGGCACCGGATATAAATACTTCCCGACGGGAAATAGCTAAGAATTTCACTTTCGACTATTCCCTCTTCAGTTCTATTGTTGAGAATGCCGAACCCAACAATATCTATATTCTTGCCTGCTCTTAGCTTGTACCAAATAAGCTCCAAGAATGAACTTATTGAGTCTCTAATGAGGCTTACCTTTGAACCTGGAACTGATGTCCAATGGACAGGGATCTCTGAAATAGAGAGGTTGTTTCGGTATGCGATATCCAGGATTTCTGCGTCTTGCGCAAACCCTTTCACTCTTGAGGATGAAAAGAGTACTTTTGCCACTGGGGTTCTGTATGCCTTAAACCCGCATTGGGTATCTAAGATTTCATGTCTTGAGAGCAATCGCAAAATAAAAGAAAAACCGATGGTTACGAATCTTCTTGTAGGTGAGATTCCTTGAGTTTGTGACCCTTTGAGTGAGCGAGACCCAACGACAATGTGATGTTTCTGAAGTCCCTTTATCGCAGGCTCTAAAGCGGATAGGTCAGTAGCCATATCTGCATCCATTGTGATTATCATTGGACTATTTGCAGCCGCTACTCCTATTCGTAGCGCACTCCCTTTCCCGCTACTTTCAGGTTTAGTTATCACTTTCCCCAAGGGAAAGTGATCATCAATGATTTGTTGACAGATATTACTTGTACTGTCAGTACTTCCATCGTCAACGACAATCAGTTCGATATTCTGGGGAATAATGGATATTGAGCGTAAAGCGTCCAGTAGAGGAGGGATCCGTCTTTCTTCATTCAATGCTGGCACGATGATAGAAACCTTTGAATGGCTTTTAAAAAGGTGCTTTTTCGGGTTCACAGCTGAGTTTCAAATTTTAGGGAAGGGACCTCAATAGCTGTCACAATTACGTCTTTACGGATCGTATATTTACCATGCATTTCTCTAATAGGACCATTCTTTTGTATATGCACTGTGAAGCTGTTCCCTTGATCATGGAAATTAATGAGAGCTTCTTTAAAACCTAGCCATTCCTGTGTGATTGGATACCAAGCTTTGTACGTTGCTTCTTTAGCTGAGAAGAGAACTTTTCCAGGATGTTGAACGAGAGTGCCACCAACGTTTTCAACCCATTCTTGCTCTTGGGCATTACTTATTCTCCGCAAGACTCTAGAAGATAAAGGTTCGTCTATTTCTGCATCTAAACCTAAAGAAACGATGTCTGATTTTCTTGCGACTGCAGCAGCAGCATAGCCATGCGAATGTGTTATGGATCCCACAATATTAGAGGGCCAGATTGGTTCCCCCTTTCCTCCTATCTGGATATGTTCTGGGGGTACGTTTGCAAGCACCATTGCCTCATGGGCGCAAAAGCGTCCTGCAATGAATTCTCGTTTTCGGTTTTGCGAAACATTCTCTAAGTAAGTTCGTTCAGCGAGTGAGAGAAATGATGCATCAATCTTTGTATCACGAGTTTCCATAATGGCTACAGAACTTGAAAATAAATCTTTTAGTGCTCCCATACTTTGGACCGTATCTCAAAAATCTATTTTGGGCGCATGTTCATCAGCAGCACTTATTTATTTGTCGAGCGTTCGTTTAGAATTTTGTTTATGGCTTTCCCATCTGCTTGGCCGGATGTTGATTTCATTACCTGCCCAACAAAAAATCCTTGCACTTTCGTATCACCTGAACAGAAACGTTCCCATTCATTGGTGTGCTCATTAATGAGTTGGTCCACAAGGTTTTCTAAGTCTTTTACACTTATTGCCTCAAACCCCAATTCTGTTGCTAAATCTGAAGGAATACCTCCTCTTAGAACTAGCTCTCCTAACATTTTCTTTGCTTGTGTACTGGTAATTTCTGACTTGTTTTCCATTTGGACCAATTGTGCAAGAGCTTCTGTTGTTAACTCCCCTAAACCATCAGATAGATTATTCACTAAGTGTTTCACTACTTGCTCGGGTTCCCCTCCGCCTTTAATAGCATCCAGAGCAAAGGCGTCATGGTTACGTTCAACGAGCAGGGCCACATCATTCAATTTTACTCCATTTAGGTCTGCTAGTTTTCCCCTTCGTTCGGATGGCAATTCGGGCATTTCTTGATCAATTTTAGTGATTATTTCTTTGCTTGGATTAAGGGGTACTAAATCCGGTTCAGTGAAGTAACGGTAATCTTCAGCATCTTCCTTTGAGCGGCCGGAACGGGTTCTTCCTGCATCTTCATCCCAGTGACGGGTTTCTTGTTTTGGGGATTCCCTATTTCCATATAGGCTGATGTGACGATTTGCTTCATACTCAATTGCTCGACCTAGCGATTTGAGTGAATTAACGTTTTTTATTTCACACCGCGTTCTAAGATTATCCTCACCTATTTCACGAACTGAAACGTTTGCATCTACACGTATTGAACCTTCTTCCATTTTCGCGTCCGATATTTCTAAAGCTAGGATGATCCCGCGTAGTTCAGAAACATACGCTTTGGCCTGTTCAATGGTTCGTATTTCTGGCTTACTTACGATTTCAATTAGTGGTATGCCGGCACGGTTGTAATCCACTAAGGAGTAATCGGAACCGGAGATTCTTCCGCTGGTTCCAATGTGGGTAGTTTTTCCCGTGTCTTCTTCTATGTGAGCTCGTTCAATTCCTATTGATTCACCAGTTGGAAGCTCAAGGTAACCGTCAAGGTTTGTTGGCAAGTCATATTGGCTAATTTGATAATCTTTTGGCATATCTGGGTAAAAGTAGTTTTTGCGCGCGAATACTGATCGGTTTACTGAACAATGTAATGCTCTCCCTAGTCGCATAGCGAAATAAACTGCTGTTTCATTAACCACAGGTAATGAGCCGGGAAGTCCTAAGCAAACAGGGCAAACATTCGTATTTGGTTCGCTTCCGAACTGATTAAGGCACCCACAAAAGAGTTTTGTCTGCGTTGCAAGTTCAACATGCACTTCTAACCCAACTATAAGTTCCCAATCGTCTTTAAAAATTTCTTGATTCACTGTGAGGCCTGTTCCAAAGTCCGCGCTGCTTGATACATCACCGATTCCTTCATTGGGGGTGCAAGTATTTGGACCCCTATCGGCATCCCATCCTTGCCTGAACCAAATGGGATAGAGATGGCTGGATGACCTACAAGATTAGAGGGAATCGTACAAACGTCGTTTACATACATTGTCATTGGATCATTCACTTTCGCCCCTAACTTAAAGGCAGTACAGGGAGAAGTGGGAGAAAGAAGTACGTCATAGTCTTTATATAGGTCAGCGAAATTCTCTGCTAAAAGTCTTCGCACCTTTAGTGCTTTACCATAATAAGCGTCATAGTACCCTGCTGATAAAGCGTAGGTGCCAAGCATTATTCTTCGTTTGACTTCATCCCCAAACCCTTCTGTTCTCGTGTTCACGTTCATTTCTTTAAGGTTGGCACCATTAACTCGTAATCCGTAACGAACTCCGTCGTAACGACTGAGGTTGCTTGATGCTTCGGCTGGTGCGATGAGGTAATACGCTGATAGGCAGTAAAGAGCGGCAGGGAGAGAAACTTCTTCGACTTGTGCGCCCGCATCGGACAAAGCCGAAACGGCTTTATTTGTTTGTTCGATAACTTCATGGGTGATGCCGTCTATTCCTCCCATCAGTTCGCTGATGATGCCTACTTTAAGTTTGTTGACGCCTTCATCAATTACTTGCACAAAAGAATTAGAAGCTTGCTTGATGCTGGTTGAATCTAGCGGATCATAACCTCCAATTACTTCATGAACGATTGCCGCGTCTTTAACAGATGTGGCAAAGGGACCCACTTGATCTAATGAGCTGGCGAATGCCAAGAGCCCATAACGTGAGACTCCCCCGTACGTTGGTTTGACACCAACGACTCCACAAAGAGCTGCCGGTTGGCGTATTGAGCCTCCAGTGTCTGAACCTATAGCAATAGGGGCAAACCCTGCCGCTACGGCTGCCGCACTTCCACCACTTGACCCTCCTGGCACACATGAAAGGTCATGAGGATTTCGGGTAGGCCCGAAGGCAGAATTTTCTGTTGAACTACCCATAGCAAATTCATCTAAGTTTGTTTTACCAACAATTGTCGCCCCTGCTTCTTTGAGTTTCTTGACAACAGTTGCATCGTAGGGTGGTTTCCAACCTTCAAGGATCTTTGAACTTGCAGTAGTAGGTATACCTTTTGTACATAGGTTGTCTTTGATTGCTACAGGGACTCCGGCTAACGGCCCTGGCTTTTCTCCTTCAACAATTAGCCTGTCGGTCTCTTTTGCTGCAGCTCTAGCTTCGTTGATAGTCACCAAGTTAAAAGCATGAACATCCTCTTCATGCTCTTTGATCTGATTGAGATACCGATCAAGTATTTCAACTGCGGAAATCTCGCGAGTAGTAACGAGATCAGCTATTTCACTAGCGCTTTGGTACTTTTCAGGGACCGTACCACTCATGCTTCTTCACCAAGAATTTTCGGTACCAGGAATCTTCCATCCTCTACTGCTGGTGCTTCGGATAGAAATTCAGAAGGTCTTAGCATTTGATTTGGGATGTCCTCTCGCATCGTATTTTCAATCGGAAGTGGATGAGACATAGGTTCGATATCGTCCAATTGGAGTGCTTCAACATCTTTTGCATGGTCTAGAACTGCTCTCAACTGCTCAGTAAAGGTTTCTAACTCTTCGCTTGTTAATCGTAAGCGTGCAAGGTTAGCAACATGCTTGACTTCGTCAGAAGATATTGAATCAGACATTTCCTCATTGTATCCAGCTAAGTCCATCTGACCGTAGTATCAAATTTAACTTTCCGTCTTGTTGCTAAAGCTATTCAATAGGCTCTGGGCCCTTTGATACAAAAATTTCTATGACTCCATCAGCAAGTACTTGAGAACCGGATACAGGTTCCACTCTGATAACTATGCCAAGTCCTATCGTTGGGTGGAATACTTCTGTTCTTTTTACTTGTAGACCCTCAAGCACAATCGCTGTCTCAACTGACTCATATGCTCTACCTACAAGAGTTTCAGGAACTGTCCGTAGTTCAGGGCCTGAACTAATTTCAATATCTACTTCTGATCCGGTGGGCAACTCTGTTACTGAAGTTGCAGGTCCGATAACCAAGCCAATTGCTACCTTCTCATCAGGCACCTCGGAAGTCGCTCCGAGTCTTAAGCGGGACTCTAAGAGTATCGATTCTGCTTCATCAATGGTGAGCCCAGTAAGGCCTAGAGGTATAGCACGAAGTTCAGGTCCAAGTGAAACAAAATAGGTAAGAACTTCTCCTTCCGCTAGTTCCACACCTGCAGCAGGCATGGTCCTCAGAATTTCCCCATTCTGTGTCCCGTCTTCTCTAGTTAAGGCTTCTTCAAGAAGCCAGAAGTCACCAAACTGGTTAATAAGATCGGCAGTTTGCAATCCGGCAACTTCTGGTACCGCCTGAAGCTTAATTTCTTCTTCATTTCCAGAATTAATTAAGAGTGCTATGCCGGCGACTAGAATACCCATTAGGAGTAGCCATAGCCACCGTCTGAGATGAGACTTTAAATATGAGATCGCTTTATTAAAACGATCTTTAAATTTTGGTTTTCCGTTATTTTCAATGACTTCTTGTTCGCCATCGAATGTCTCAAAAAGATTCAGATTTAAACTGCTCTCAACAGGAAGTAAAGCAGGTTTATCATTTCTGATATTTAATTCACATGCAATCTTTAATAATGAACTAGCAGAGGGTCTCTCAGAAGCTTTTGCTGATCTTGCGCTTGTAAATGCGGTCTTTAACTGCTGTAGAATTTCTGAATCTTTTTCTTGTGCTTCCGCAGTGCTTCCATTATCCGCAAGCTTTGCATCTATTAATTCTTCGAAGATTGCTGCAAAAGCATAGACGTCATCAGCAGGACTAAGCGACTCACCGCTAATTAATTCCGGAGACAAATAGGGTCCCGTAGCAAAAAATTCTGATGAAGAATGTAATGAACTTATACTTCGCATACCGGCATCAGATATCT
>DLTU01000037.1:0-4102 GCA_002500385.1 Candidatus Neomicrothrix sp. UBA7828
GATGCTTTTGGATGAACCAACTGCCGGAGTTGCCCAGAAAGAAACAGAAGCATTTGGTCCCCTGATCCACGCTATTCGAGCTGAATTAGGGAGTTCAATACTATTGATTGAACATGATATGCCTATGGTGATGTCTATTAGTGACCGGATTTATTGTTTAGAGTCTGGTTCGGTAATTGCAGAGGGTTCACCAGATGAAGTTCGTAACGACCCCGGTGTTATTGCGTCGTACCTTGGCACTGATGAACGGGCCATTCAGCGAAGCGGAACGAGTTCTTCAGATTAGTTTCTTCACAACATGAAAGCCGACGATGATATGTGGCAGCATTTCAGCGTAATGATGATCCATTTAGGAGATGAAGGATTGGTTATTTACCATCCCGAATCGCTCGACGACTGTGTTAAACAACATGGACCAGCCTGTCACGCCCTCTGCTTTGGATAATGCTTCAAGTTCTTATTTCGTTGATCGCTTTAGGTCGTAAGAAGCTACCAGTTCATTAACTTTTTTTGGATTAAGCATTCCACCGCCCTTCTCCAGAGAAGGTTTTGCTTTCTGATGATGCTTTCAACATTTGTACTTCACGAAGTGATACCTGTTGACTCTTTTATTTTTCTGTTGAGTTCGAGATTAAGCCCATGTGCACCATTGCTCAAGTGGCATGCGTTTGGATTCGAGAGAGTTTACTGGTTGATCCCAGTCTGGATACCCTATGGACATTCCGCAGAAGATCATTTCATTTTCTGGTGCTGAAACAAATTCCGAAACTGCTTGATGATGCATCGCCCATGCTTCTTGTGGGCAAGTACCAAGACCAGCTTCCTCTGCCAAAAGCATGAACGTTTGCAGGAACATACCTAGATCTGACCACTGGGCTGCTCCCATACTCCTATCTATGTAGCAAAAGAATGCTGCCGGTGCTCCAAAGAAATCATAATTCTTAGACATATTTGCGAAACGTGCAGTTTTATCCTCTCTAGGTATTCCTAAGAGTTTGTACATCTCTTCGCCAAGTTCAAATCGATTCGTTCGATAAGGTTCTACAAGTTTGGGTGGGTAGATGGGGTATTCTGATTCGCTTAAAGAGAAGTGGGTCAAGTGTGTTTTAAAATCATTCATCCTTGATCCGTTGATGACATATATTCTCCATGGTTGAACATTGCCACCAGAGGGTGCTCGAGATGACTTTTCTAACAATGTGGAAAGAACTTCATCCTCAATCGGATCCGGTAGGAACCCTCGTATAGATTTTCTTTGTTTAACTGCTTGTGAAACTTCCATCTTTCCTCCAAAGGATTTAGTTCTAAGTATAGAAATATTAAAAAATAGGGGGCAGCATATGCTGCCCCCTAAAAACTAAATTTTTAAATGTCTTAGCTTTCTATTTTGAACCATTGACCGTTGGTTGGTATCCAGCAATTAACTGGAGCAGGACATCCGTTGAATGTTCCATCAGCTCCTTTAGGAGTACTTCGTGAAGCTAGTGTGAACTCTACTGCTTGCATTTGGGTTGAGAAGTAGTTCTTTCCTGGACCAAATGCTCCTTCACCATTGGATCGGAACGCTTGAGGTCCGGAAAGTCCTCGCATTGCGTCTGCGAACGAATCTCTCGTTGGATTTACTCCAGCATTCTCAAGAGCAGCTTTAATCAGGTACTGCATTGTGCACTCACCAGGTGCGTAGTCTGAGTTAAGTAAATCTCCGTCTGCTGTTTCTAATCCTACTTCACCGGAAGGAGCTCCTTTGTCGCTCTGGCCGTTGAAGATTGGGAAGTGGTCAATCCATTCTTGGCGACATTGCGCTTCGAAAGCATCATCGTCTCCAACTCCACCATCTGGACTTGCATAAGAGTCATATGATGTAACACAGATAGCTCCTTCTGCTGCCGGATCAGTTCGGCTGGCTCCAAATGGTGTGCAATTCGAAGATGCAGAATCGAGTATTGTCCGGTCCCATGAAGGGCTTAATGCTCCAACTTCACCCCAGAATCCGGATGCATAAATGAATGGAAGGATTACGAATACGTGGTCTACGCCTTCGGCTGTGAATTGTGCAACTGCTGCTGCGCCTTCTGCGTTGGCTGCTGCGTTATCACCGCTTAATGTGTTGACTGTAATTGTGGTTGTTGAGTAACCCGCTCCTTCAAGAATTGTGGCTGCGGATTCGCCAGCTGCCGCTATTGGAGGGTTGGTTGAGTCTAAGATACCTACTTTAGAACCTGCTGGAATTAGGCCTTGATCCACTATCAGTTGTGCTCCTGCTTCTCCAGCGATTTCGGATGGAGGATTCAGCGAGAACAAACGATTTGGTGCTGCATCGATCATTGCTTGTGATGCAACTTCCCCGTAGAAGAAGGTCGTGTCATTATCTTCAGTAAAACATGGAATGAATGCCTGGCTGAAACCAGATGCATTAATCGCCATGAAAACTTGCTCGTCAAGCACTGCTTCTGTGCAGGATTGTTCCATTGTTGCTGGGCTTAGAGGATCCCATGTGATTTGTACACCTTCAACCATTCGGCCGTTAATGCCTCCTGCAGCATTCCACTCATCAAAGTATTTTGTAAAGCGTTCTGACAGGTGATCTGTATCAAGTGCTGCAGGAAGTGGATATCCAATACTTATAAGCCCCTCTAGATCTGAGACTATGACAGCTATTTTAATGGTGTCTTCTGTGATGCCTATATCGGACGCTGTTCGTTCTTCAACAGGTTCTGGTTCAGGTTCTGATGCTTCTTCAGCTGGAGCTTCTTCTTCAGCTGAGCTACTTGTTTCGCTGCTGCTACTTGTTTCGCTACTGCTACTTGTTTCGCTGCTGCTACTTGTTTCGCTGCTGCTACTTGTTTCGCTGCTGCTACTTGTTTCGCTGCTGCTTGAATCATCATCGCTGCCACCACAACTGGCCATAATCATGACAAAGCTAAGAAATATAGCCATAAGCTTTAATACTTTTTTATTCATTTTCCCTCCCGCAAATGAAATCTGTTCACCAGTAGAGGTCAACAGGATATTTTTTAATTTCGCATAGCTGCGTATGTGATTTAGCCTAGTACGGACCTAAGAATCGTCAAGCTAGAGGGGTGTTTTGCTACTTTTCGTTAAATTCGCCGAGTAGTAGATTTGTGTTTAGTGGGTCACTTGTTGTGATGAAATATTCTTTGTATTTTGTGAAACGGCCTTCACATTTTGAATCTATTTGGGACTGGTTGTAGTCAAGATAATAATGTGATTGAAGCCCTAATTCTTTGCCCTGAGACATTGCGTGATCTGCGTCATCTACTGCAAAAACAATGCCTTTAATTCCTTCGCCATTCTTTTCCATCTCATCTCGAATTTGGCTATGGACACCGGGTAATGGTGATACGAGTTCTATTCCGGACTCCCAGGCCATTGCGACCCGCACTCCGAACGTAGCTGCTTCACCATCTTCATTTTCTGCCGCAAATTCTGCTCCTACAAGTTTTTCAAAATATTGTTTTCCTTTTTCAAAATCCCAAACCCCGAACACGACTCTATTTATGCCTTTTTGTTTCATGTGACAAACTTAGCGTGATTAGATCTTGGATGTTTTATCTGATCCTCCAAAAAATGCGAATAGAAGCGTTTGGGCTATATAGCAGCAGATTCCCAGTATCCATGTAGTTTGGAGGCCATCAAGTGCTACCTGAGGTGAGTCTGGTCGCCCGATAATTGTGAATGCGAGGGCTACGCCGAGGGCCAAAGCTAATTGGAAGATTGTGGTGCGCCCCGCTCCAGCCATTCCAAATTGGTCTCTCGGTACATCCCGCATAGCCGCTCCTATGAGTTGAGCAAAGCCGAACCCTGCTGCAAAACCAATCAAGAGACCTGGCACAAAAATTCCCATGAAGTAGTCTGGCTGCGTATTCGTAAAGACCAGATGCAAAATCAGACCTGTAGCGCCGAACAATCCACCAATTGTTAGTATTGGGCCGTTGCCTATTCGTTCAGCGAGTCGACCAGCTGGAGGTGAGACGAATGCCGTCAGTAACGGTGCAGGTGCGATAGCAAAACCTGTCTTTAATACTGACCACCCCCACACACTTTGGATAAAAGTAGGTAATGAGATGAGCCATGAGAAGAA
>DLTU01000037.1:4435-4821 GCA_002500385.1 Candidatus Neomicrothrix sp. UBA7828
GCAACCATAAAGAAAACGGTTCCAATCATTCCTACTGAGAACGTCTTCAATTTGAAAAGATCAAGATTGAATAGTGGTGCTTTATGTCTCTTGGATCGGATGACGAAAGCAGTCACGAGCAAAAACGCGATTGCGAATGAGAAAATGAGATTCAGTGATGACCATCCCCATTTATCGCCTTGCGTTATAGCCAAAATTGCGATGCCGACCCCAAGTGAAGCAAGAGGAACACTAATGAGATCAACTTTGTCAGGAATGGAGTCACTAACACTTTCAGGAACCCATCGTGGTCCAAGAATAATAACAATTCCGGCGACCGGAACGTTTATGAAGAACACTGCTTGCCACCCAAACGCATCTACCAAAAGAGCTCCTAATGATGGTCC
>DLTU01000037.1:5201-5658 GCA_002500385.1 Candidatus Neomicrothrix sp. UBA7828
AATTTTTGATGGAGGGAAAGCGGCAAGGAGCAACGCTAACCCTGCAGGGTATTGCATCGCACCCCCGATAGCTTGTAAAACTCGCGCAGCTATTAAGAAATTTGCTGAGGGGGCAAGGCCAGCGGCACAAGAGGCTACGAGGAAGACAAGCAATCCCCAGAAGAACATCTTTTTTCTTCCATACCTGTCGGCTAGCCACCCTGATACAAGCAATAACGAAGCGACACCGATGGTGTAAGCGTTGACTATCCATGACAATTTGCTTTCGGAAGCGTCAGGGAAACCATCTCGTAGTTGAGGTAACGCTAGTGAAATTATTGAAGTTTCGATAGCGATCATGAAGGCCGCTATTGACGTTACAGCAAGCGTAAGCCAAGCGCTTCGGGGGATTATGTCGTTTGCTTCATCCATGAGCATCCAAGTATTAGTGACTTGTGGCAACGCTATCCGGTCTTTC
>DLTU01000037.1:6010-10379 GCA_002500385.1 Candidatus Neomicrothrix sp. UBA7828
TTCGTGGGTGGCTCTTGAAGTTTCCCAGGTTTGGTGATGTAGAGTCATCGTGTGGGGTCTTTAGGTGAATTGAGTCGTTCAATTAGTGGACGGGTAGCGATAGTTACCGGAGCTGCAAGTGGTATGGGTCGCGCCACAGCTCATTTGTTTAGCGATGAGGGTGCGAGCGTGGCCGTATGTGATCGTAACTCCGAAGGTGTCAAAGAAGTTGTGAATGAGATCAGGGATGCTGGTGGCCTAGCGTCGGGTTATGTTGTTGATTTAGATGATGCTTCTGTGATTGGTGATTTCATTTCTCAGGTGCGTGATGATTTAGGTCCGGTAGATATTCTTGTGAATAATGCTGGGGTTAGTCATAGGGGAAATATTGAAAGTGAGAATTTTGAAGATCTGTGGAAGATGACGTTCTCAGTTAATTTGGATGCGCAGATGCGTTTGATTCGAAGTTGTCTCTCGGATCTTAAACGTAATGAGGACGGCCGTATCGTAAATATTGCTAGCACAGAGGGACTTGGCGGGTCAGCTGGAATTAGTCCGTATACTGCTTCGAAGCATGGGGTGGTCGGACTTACGAAAGCATTGGCTGTTGAATTGGGTCCAATGGGAGTAACGGTTAATGCTGTGTGTCCAGGTCCGATACATACTGGGATGACTCAATATATTCCTGATGAAGACAAACAAAAGTTTGCACGTCGCCGAACTGCTTTAAAACGTTTTGGGAATCCAGAGGAGGTGGCACATATAACTCTTTCCTTGGTGCTGCCTTCAGCGTCGTACATTACGGGAGCGGCTGTACCAGTTGATGGAGGGATGAGGGCTCGAAATAATTAGTCTTACCCGATTAGGCTGGGTGTTGGATTGTCAATCTCGAGAATGTTCGCAAGGGACCTTGTTACCATATTTCCAACGGCTGGATTCATCTCGGATGGGAGAAGCCCAGAATTTGTGAGTCGGTCTCCAAGCCGAATAAAGATGGCACAAAATCGCATAATTGCGAACACTTCCCAATAATGAGGATTTCGGACTTCTTTTCCAGAGACTTGTGCATAGTATGCTGCTTGTTCTTCTCTGGTTGGGTAACCTGACAGTCTTTCTACGTCAACGTCATCGAATGACATTCTGTCAAACATGAGCCACCAACCTAAGTCTGCTTCTGTGGGGCATAGTGAGCACGCTTCCCAATCAACGACGGCGGCTGGTGTGTAGTTATCCCAGATGATGTTTCCGAGGCGGGCATCGCCCCAACTCAGTCCGATGCGTTCATCGTTGGGGTTATTTTGGTCTAACCAGTCAAGTGCGTAATCCATTACTGGATGTTCTCTTCCAGCTAATTCTTTTTCAACGTAGCTTCGATATATCTCTATTTGTTTCTGTTGCGTTGGGGTTCCATCACAGGGGTTCAACCAATGTAGGTTTGCTTTTCCCCAGTCAATTTGGTGGATGCCTGCCATCGCTTCTAAACCTGATTGAACCATTTGTGTTCGTTGTGCATCGGTCGCTTCGTCAACAACGAAACCTTCTTCGGTATAGCGAGGTCGATCGGAAGGTATTCGCCCTTCAACGTGAACCATTACGAAAAAGGGAAGTCCCAAATAAGGTTCCGTGATTAATTTCCCAAGGGTAGGGATCGGGACATCGCTATTATTCTTTACTGTGTTCATAACACGCTGCTGTAAGGCGACTGATATTTCACAATCTGGTGTTTGGATCGGGAACATTCCACCGTCTTCTGGCTCTATTCGTGCGACATATTTCCCATCATGTGGTCCCTTATCAGTACTTGAGGAGACTTCGAAGAACACAGTTTCGTTGGAGAAGCCTGTTGCTACGGGAATATCAATATCAGTTACAGAAATATTTGAATGGTTTGGGTGCGCGTCGGTAAACCATTGCAGAAACCCATTTCCGTATTGGCTTCTGTCCATGTGAAATTTTGGAGCGTTTGATGAATCATCCACGAGTTTTTCCCATTTCGCAATTGTATAGTTATCAAATTCTTGCTGTCAGTACAGAATCATCGTCTTCTGAGTAGTAGGAAACTTTGGGATCGTATTTAATTCCTCCTTCTGTTTCCCATCTACGCAACTCTGCCCTGCCAACAACAAACCAATGTACTTCATCTGGCCCATCGGCAAGTCGGAGGGTTCGTTGAGATGTGTACATGTCTGCTAACGGTGTCCACTGGGATACTCCAGTTCCTCCGTGAAATTGAATTGCCTCATCTATTATGTGACAGACACGAATTGGGACCATGGCTTTTACTGCACTGACCCAGACTCGAGCTGCTTCGTTACCAAGTTCATCCATTGCTTTTGCTGCGGTTAGGACCATGCGCCGCATGGATTCTATTTCTATTCTTGCTTTTGCAATAACTTCAATGTTTTTTCCTAGACTTGCGATTGGTTTTCCAAACGCTTCTCGTGTTAATCCACGCTTCACCATGAGTTCAATTGCTCTCTCTGCTGCACCAATGGAACGCATACAGTGATGTATGCGTCCGGGGCCTAAACGTACTTGTGAGATTTCAAATCCTCGGCCCTCTCCTAGTAAAATGTTGTCCTTGGGAACACGGCATTCATCGAAACGAAGGTGCATGTGTCCGTGAGGGGCATCGTCTTTACCAAAGACATGCATTGGGCCAACAATTTCGACGCCTGGGTTATCCATTGGAACAAGAATTTGGGATTGCCTTTTGTGTGGTGGGCCATCTGGGTTTGTTTGGACCATACATATCATGATTTTGCATCGTGGATCACCAGCTCCCGAGATATAGTATTTTTCTCCATTGATGACCCATTCATCTCCATCAAGAACTGCGCTACATGAAATATTTTTTGCATCCGATGATGGAATGTCTGGTTCGGTCATTGCGTATGCTGACCGAATTTCGCCATTGAGTAATGGTGTTAGCCATTGGTCTTTTTGTTCTTGTGTTCCTACCCGTTCAAGTACTTCCATGTTTCCCGTGTCTGGAGCAGAACAATTGAGGCTTTCTGAGGCTATGGGATTTTTCCCTAATTCTGTTGCGATATATGCATAGTCAAGGTTTTTGAGTCCTTCACCAGTTTCTGCATCGGGGAGAAAGAAATTCCAGAGTCCTTGTTCCTTCGCCTTTGCTTTGATGGAATCGAGTAGTTCAAGTTGGCCTTCGCCGTATCCCCAGCGATCTTCTCGACCTTCTCCTAATCGAAAGAACTCTTGTGTATGCGGATTGACTTCTTCATCAATGAATTTTTTGACTGCGTCAAAGAGCGGGCGTGCAGCTTCTGACATTCTGAGATCAAACATTTCTGGTGTGGTTTCTAGACCGGCCATAATATTCCTCCGTTACGAAATTATATATTCACCTTATGTCTATCTTGACCTGATTCACTAGGTGAGAGGAAACGAATTTTAAGAAATTTCTATTTTTGAGTAACTTGCCCTATTTTCGTATTGTTAGCAATTCACAGATCGGCTAGGTCAAGACATGAGTAAAGAGACTTCGTTAGTAGCGTTAGATAATTGTTTCACTGATTTCAGTGATTTGATTCAGGGTTTTAGTGAAGATGATTGGGGGACTCAGTCATTATGCCCTAATTGGGACGTTCGAGGTGTTGTGACGCATCTTGCTGGAATCGAAGACCTCTTATTGGCATGGGTACCCCAAAGTGCTGATGAGTGGCCTCCCTTCGGAAAAATGGCAGAATTTGAATCAGCTGTGGCTGATTTGAGTTCAGATGAACTTCTTGAGAAGGTGCTGAAGATTCTTAATGAGAGAAGGCAAGAGCTAGCTGAAATTGGTGATGATGTTTGGGAAGCTGAATGCATGACTCCTATTGGTCCTGCTACGTACGGGCGTTTTATGAATGTCCGTGTGTTTGATTTCTGGGTGCATCAGCGGGATATGACCATACCTCTAGGAATCAATGGTGATGATAGTGGGGCGCACGCTGAAATTGCTTTGGATGAGGTCCATGGTTCGCTTGGATACATTGCTGGGAAGAAAATCGGTTTAGAGGATGGGATGAGTATTGCTTTCCACCTTCATGGTGCTATTAAGCGGAATATGTTTGCTGCTGTTGAAGGACGGGCCAAAGTTGTTGATAATGTTGATGCTCCTACTGTTTCTATTTCTGCTGATATGCGGAGTTTCATGATGCTGGCGTGTGGAAGAATTGATCCGCAACAGGAGATAGATGCTGGTCGTATTAGCTGGACTGGTGATGCGGCGTGGGGAGAAAGAGCTGCTCGTAATCTACGTTTCACTATCTAGTTTGATTATTTATGTTGTAGATTTCGCTATTAGCGATAATGTCAAATTGTGACCTTACGAGATACGAATCTTGACAAATTAGATAAAGGAGATTTTGATGTCCTCATTGTTGGG
>DLTU01000071.1:0-5417 GCA_002500385.1 Candidatus Neomicrothrix sp. UBA7828
TCTGCATCCGACAACGATCTGATTCCGCTTTCGGCCACCTTAACTACATGCTTGGGAATCTCACTGACAACACGCAATGCTCTTTTCTGGTCAACTTTGAAAGTTCTAAGATCTCGTTGATTGATTCCTACCATTTTTGCTCCAGCGTCGAGGGCGATCTCAACTTCAGCTTCATCATGCGCCTCAACCAAAGCGTCCAGATTTAAATGTTCACAAAATTCGATAAATTCTGCGAGTAACTTTTTTTCTAGCGCAGCGACAATCAGTAGCACACAATCTGCACCTATCATCCTTGCATCACAGACATCTCGGAAATCAACGGTGAAGTCCTTTCTTAGAATTGGCACTTCAACTGATCTTTTGACATTTATTAAGTCTTGTTTTGATCCACCGAAATGTTCAGAATCGGTCAGGACTGAGATACATGCCGCACCGGCGCGCTCGTAAGCTTGAGCAAGAGCTACTGCATCTAAATTGCCTTTCAATTCTCCCTTGGATGGTGACCTTCGTTTGATTTCAGCAATTACCGATAAGTCTTTCTCAGCTAATATTTTCTCTTTAAAAGTGGGGCTATTTCTTTGTTCTGCCGGTACCTTCTCGAGCAATTGATTCAGAGACCTAGGGTCATTTTTTGCTCTTTCTCTGTGATAAGCAAGTATAGAATCTAGGTAGGTTCCTTCGGTCATCAATCTATTTTTCCTCTAAAGAGAAAATATCTTGCCGAGAACTGATAGTCACAGTCTTTCCTTTTACTTTCCCCTTAGTTGATGAGGCGACTTTGCGGGCTATGTATGCCAGCCCTACTGTTAAATTACATGCGGATGCCACTGAGCTAAGTTGCCCCGTTGAAACTCCGTCTACTTCTACTTCATCCCCTATTGACATGCCTTCATCGCTCGTAATTAGCATCAAATTTTTGGGGACTTTGTTACCCCTGCTATCTATTCGAGCTACAAGTTCTTGGCCGGTATAACAACCCTTCGTAAAGGAAACACTCTTCTCAACTAACCCCGTTTCGGCTGGAATTATCTTCTCGTGTAATTCCGTTCCCATCTTCGGAATGCAATTAATTATCCTTAGGAATTCAGCGGTTTGTTCCGGCGCAGGAAATCTCCTGAAGAGTGCTTTCGTATCTCCGCCTATAATGTCAACGCTACTAATCTTGGGCCAAGCTGTTTGGGCTGCGATTTGTTTTGAACTGTGTTTTCCACTGTAAGAGCTGGCATCTTTTCCGACTATCGTAATTCCATCCCATTTCTCTAGAACTAATTCGCAATCAGTGCGTAGCTTAAACCGAAGTAATCTTGGGAGAACCGCCTTTCCGGAATCTCTATCTAGGTCAAGGACGTATTGATTTTCTTCGATTTGAGTAACTCGTAACCAAGCATTGACTTTCCCATCTGGGTTTAAAAGGAATGACCAGACTGACTCTCCTTCTTCCATCGCTAGCACATCTTGAGTTAACTGACCTTGAAGGTATTTGCCTGCGTCGGGGCCATCAACCAAGATTACATCGCGCTCCAATTTGAGAGCAAAGGTTTCATTTTCGTAAGCAGCGAAGACCTTATTAATCTCTTTCATTGTTCCGAACCCGTGTCATCTCTTCCGCAGGTTTAACTGCTGCTATAAGTGCTTTAGCCTTTGCCCAACACTCATTATATTCTGCGACTGGGTCGCTATCGACGACAATCCCAGCTCCTGCTTGGACCGATGCTCCTCTAGGGGTGATTACCATTGTTCGTATCGCTATTGCATTATCTAGATTTCCATTAAAGTCTAAGTAGCCCACTATCCCAGCGTATGGACCTCGTCTAGTTTTCTCTAATTCATCAATGATTTGCATCGCTCGAACTTTAGGTGCCCCAGAAACGGTGCCTGCAGGGAACGCAGCCTTTAGTACGTCAACTGGTTCGAAATCCTTTCCTAACGTTCCTGAAACTTGTGATGTGAGATGCATAACGTGACTGTAGCGTTCTAATGTCTTTAGCTCCTCTACTTGAAGTGAGCCAAAGTTACTTATTCTCCCTAAATCGTTCCTAGCAAGATCCACCAACATAATATGTTCAGCTAATTCCTTTGGGTCTTCTAAAAGACTATCAGCGAGAGCTTGATCCTCAGTTTGAGTTAGCCCTCGTTTCCGTGTTCCAGCAATGGGACGGCTCGTTATCGTGTTATCTCTTAATTGGATTAAGGGTTCAGGAGAGCAGCCAACCAATGTGACTTCTTCGTTTTTAACGAAATACATATATGGGCTTGGATTTATTTGACGTAGAACTCTATACACGTCAAAGGGGTTAGCCTCTAGATC
This sequence comes from Candidatus Neomicrothrix sp. UBA7828, assembly GCA_002500385.1. Lineage (GTDB taxonomy): Bacteria > Actinomycetota > Acidimicrobiia > Acidimicrobiales > UBA8592 > UBA8592. Next base: position 2,309 of record DLTU01000071.1, read on the forward strand.
GAAATCGAACCGTTGAGAAAGAACTACCTGAAAAATATCACCAGCGAGAATATAGTCTTTTGCCTTTTCTACAATCCCACAATAATCATTCTCTGACATTGTAGACTTCACCTCTACTGAATTTGAATTTAAATTGGGAGGATCCAGCAAAGGCTCAGACAATGGCTTTGCTCCATCAAGCATTAAGGAATCCAAACGATTCTTGGTCTCATAATACGCTTCTACAATTTCAGATTCTGAACTTTGGGGCTTGACAATCGCATTTGCTATAAGAAAGACTCTTTGACTCCAATGATCAAATGCTGCCACTTCACCAATTACTGACAGAATTGAGTCAGGTACTTGAAGGTCATCATTTGCGGGCAGAGGTAGGTCTTCAATCTCTCGTACAGTGTCGTAACCCAGATAGCCCAGTAATCCACTATACATGGGAGGAAAATTTTTAATCTGTGGAGCCGACAAACTCCGTTGAAGCGTACGAACTAATTCAAGAATCTGCCCATTAGCGTCAAATTCAATAGGTATCTCGCCTTCAATCAATAGCTGGCTATCAATTTTTTTTAAAGTCAAAAGTGGGTTTCGTCCGATGAATGACCATCGACTCCATCGTTCGCCGTGTTCTACTGATTCGAGCAAAAACCCCGGTTGGTCGCCTACAATCCTTTCGAAGGCTGATACAGGTGTAATGAGATCAGCAACTAGTTCTTTCCAAACAGGAACGACAGTGTGTTCCTTCGCATGCTCGACGAATTGCTCAAGCGACGACTGCATCCTAAAGGTAAAGTCCTGTAGGTCCCTGATCGAGTCGTTCAGCAGCTACAGCATGAACATCTCTTTCACGAAGAATTATGTAATCATTTCCTCTAACTTCGACTTCATACCTATCTTCTGGATTAAAGAGAACTTGGTCACCGATTTCCATTGTCCTAACATTCGGTCCAGTGGCTTTTACCTCGGCCCAAGCTAACCTTCGAGACACTTGCGCTGTTGCCGGTATCAGAATTCCTCCAGATGAGCGTCGCTCTCCATCTTCACCCGGCATCTCAACGAGTATCCTATCATTGAGCATTTTCACTGGAAGACGCTCAGACGGAGTGGGTACAGCAGAGTTTACCTTCTTCGGTGATGAAGAGGTTTTAGGTTTACTCTTTGATGCTTTTGATTTGTTTGATGATTCTTTTGTTTCCGTCACAGTCTCAACTTATCTTGTTCTCGGAAAAGTGACGACATGGAGAATCAACCTTTTATATCTCTATGCGGGCCTAACTGAAATGCCACATTCAATCAAATAATTTTTAACGTCACGAATGGTCAATTCCCCATAGTGGAAAACGCTTGCTGCGAGTAAGGCATCTGCCCTTCCTTCCAGGACTCCTTGAGAGAAATGCTCTAGAGCCCCTACTCCCCCACTCGCAATTGTTGGGATATTAGTGGATTGCGAGACCTTCGAAGTCAAACTGCAATCAAATCCGTCTTTGGTCCCATCGCGCCCCATAGAAGTAAGTAAGATTTCTCCAGCACCATATTCTTCACCTCTTTGCGCCCACTCCACTACATCGAGACCTGTGGATGTTCTTCCTCCATGCACATAGACCTCGTAGCCTGATCTGCATTCAGGATTGTCACTCTGCTTTGCATCAATTGCTAAGACCACACATTGAGTTCCGAAATCTGCAGCTATTTCGGAGATCAATTCTGGCCTTTGAACTGCGGCAGTATTTACAGAAATCTTTTCTGCTCCTTCACGTAAAATCTTTCTAGCGTCGTCAACACTACGGATTCCACCCCCGATCGTGAAGGGAATAAAGATTTCTTCAGCGCAACGCCGAACAAGTTCAAAGACGGTTTCTCGTCTATCCGATGATGCAGTTATATCTAAGAAAACGATCTCATCAGCACCTTCTTGGTCATACTTTGATGCAAGTTCAACTGGATCACCAGCATCTTTGAGATCTACAAAGTTGGTTCCTTTCACCACCCTTCCGTCGGTGACATCAAGACAAGGGATGATACGCACGTTAGTCATGTTCAGACTCAACATGCTCTAGACCTTCCGTTACGGCTATAAGTTCTGCAAGGTCTAATCGTTTTTCGTAGAGCGCTCTACCAGTTATAACCCCAGCAAGTCTTGATCCATTTACTTGTAGGCCAACAAGGTCATGTAAATCCTCCATCGAGCCCAACCCGCCTGATGCAATTACTGGGATATCAACATCTCGAAGAATCTGTGTTAAGCCTACTAGGTCGGAACCCTCCATAGTTCCATCTCTTTTTATTTCTGTCACTATTCCAACTTCAGCTCCACTCATTTCAAGCCTTTTGAGAAGGTCAACTACCTTAAGGTCTGTGGTGAATTTCCATCCTCGAGTTGCAACGTAACCGTTTTTCCCATCGACTCCAACTGCAACGCGATGACCACGTTCAGCTATTCGTGTGACCAATTCGGGATCCTCAACTGCTGCTGTTCCGATTACAGTTCTTTCAACCCCAATATCGTAGAGAAGCTTTGCAGTATCTGATGATCTGATGCCTCCACCTACTTGTACTGGAATCGATAGCTCTTCACAAATATTTTTTATGACTGATGTATTTTCGAGCGAGCCGGTCCTTGCTGCATCAAGATCGACCAAATGAATCCACTCAGCTCCATCTGATTCAAAATTCAGCGCTTGAGAAATAGGGTCATCTCCATAGATTGTTTCCTTTGCATAGTCGCCCTGATAGAGACGAACACATTTACCATTGATCAAATCAATTGCCGGGTATACGACGAAACTCATACGGACCTTTCACAGATTTTAAGAAAGTTCTGCAATAATGATTGCCCTGCTTTACCTGATTTTTCCGGGTGAAACTGTGTTCCAAATATTAACCCCTTTTGAACTGCAGCAATGACAGATGATCCGTACGCACACGTTGCAATAGTCGTATTTTGGAGATGGTTTTGTTTCGCAGCATATGAATGAACGAAATAGAACCACTCGCCTTCTAACCCTCTAAGTAGTGGTGAGTCAGCTTCAAGTTGGATTTGATTCCATTGCATCTGAGGTATTCTTGGAGCATTTTCAAGCAACTTCACTTTCCCTGCAAGGAAACCTAGGCCTTTGGC
>DLTU01000071.1:5826-6035 GCA_002500385.1 Candidatus Neomicrothrix sp. UBA7828
AGTAGCGCTAGCTCTCTTACACCCGAATCAGTTAGGGCTTTTGCACATTTTCCGAAATTTCCAACGCCAGGAAGCACAACTCCATCTGAGGCTAGGACCAAGTCCTTATCTGCAGTCAGATGTGCCTCAGCACCTGAAATTTCAAATGCTTTCTGCGCTGACCGCAAATTTCCAATGCCGTAGTCAAGTACAGCGACTTTAACCATTTA
>DLTU01000006.1:0-311 GCA_002500385.1 Candidatus Neomicrothrix sp. UBA7828
AGCGCCCGTCGAAAGCATCCCAGATGCTACACGTTCTGAAATATCTAGGGTTTCAGCATATGAGTAAGATTCATTCGCCCAAGGAACATTTAGGTATACAGAGTTCGGTCGCTCATCAGCATGGTGTCTCAATACAGTAGGAGAATTCCAATCTGATCTATCTTGAAAGCTGGGAATATATTCGTCGTAGAATCTAGTCATTGCTTTTGTTTCCCGGTCCACTTCGTGGGGGGAATTGAGGTTTTCGCTTTTCCATAAAAGCGTTTGCTCCCTCAAGCATGTCCGGTGATCCTATGGCTTGTATGAGAGCA
>DLTU01000006.1:626-1046 GCA_002500385.1 Candidatus Neomicrothrix sp. UBA7828
TTGTATGAGAGCACCAAGGCTATTTACCATATTGTCTCTCATCTGATGGTACATAACGTTCGAACTAGCTTTAGCAACTTCAAGGTACCGTGGGCTCATTTGGATTATTTCTTCGCACCATCTCTCAACTTCCTCATGGAGCATTTCATCGGGAACAACCTTATTAATCCAACCAAGCTCATATGCCTCTTCAGCTGAATATTTTCTGCATAAAAATGACACTTCCTTGGCCCGTTTCTCACCAACAGTCATGGCCAGAAGGTTTGTTCCTCCCAGCACGGGAGCACTTCCTACCTTAACTCCAGTTTGCCCTAGCTGAGCACTTTCAGCAGCTATAGCTAAATCACACATAACGACAAGCTCATTTCCACCTCCAAATGCACCTCCGTTTACAGCTGCAATAATTGGAAATGGGGCATT
>DLTU01000006.1:1467-3916 GCA_002500385.1 Candidatus Neomicrothrix sp. UBA7828
CCAAGGTAGCCACCTGCACAGAAAGCGCGACCATTCCCTGTGATTACTCCCACCCGCGCATCCATATTTTCTCTCAAAGAAAGAACTATCTCATCGATAGTTTGTCTTCCATACGAATTGAGTCTCTCTGGACGATTAAGCGTAATCCAGAGTACGTCCCCTTTTCTCTCTACCAGAATATCTTCCATTTGTTCCTCCTGCTTAAACAGCTATTTAGAAAATCTATTAATCTTTTGCTTTATTGTAAAACTCGTAGGAGTTTGTACGAGTAGAAATCATCGAGAAATGACAAATACTTTGACAGAATTTCAAAAAATTCATCTGGCATTGATTTCTTCCGTAGCGCTATGGGGTGGAATGTTTGTTGCCTATGCGTATCTACTCCCGACTGTTTCAGCGACTGAAATCATAACTATAAGATTCGTTTTAGTTTCAATATCTTTCCTCATCGTTTTTGCTTTGGTGAAAAAATCTAGACCAAAAATCCCGCGAGAAAAATTTGGTCGATTAATTCTCTTAGCTGCAATTGGAATCCCGGGCTCCCAACTTCCAGCGATCCATTCACAAAACTACCTATCACCTTCATTAGCGTCCGTCCTTGTGACCACATCACCAGCTTGGGCTGCTGTTTTATCAGGGTGGATATTGCGAGAAAAACTCAGAAAGCTCCAAATAGCCGGCTTCACCATAGCTTTTTTTGGAGCAGCAATAGTCATCACTTTTGGATCAGGTTCAGGGGCACTGTCTGTTGACAATCCATGGGGAGCTGCTCTTTGCCTGATATCACCCTTCACATGGGCTGTCTTTAACGTTTTGTATAAGCGCGAATTTGGAGATTTGGATCCCTTCAGCACAATAGGAATTTGTTTAATTATTGGCTCAATTGTGATGATTCCATTCTATAAATCAGCGGGGAACAGTCTCAGTGAGTTCTCAGGTTCGCAATGGGGTTGGATGATTTACACTGCGATAGGCGGAACCGTCTTGGCATACTACCTTTGGTATTGGGCTCTTCAACGACTTGAGGCGAACAAAACGATGTCATATAACTACGCCGTACCCATATCTGCATTGCTCTGGTCATGGTTAGTTATGGGTATCTTCCCAAGCATAATATCCATATCGGGAGGCATTATTCTCGTCGGCGGCGTGTACTTAACTCAGACTCAACGATCGGTTAAACGCAAGGGCGAAAGTCTTGAAATCAAATAAACCAACTTTTTCATATCTCGAGGGTGAGGGTTACTCACTCCATAGAGGATTTTTAAAGCCTGACGATCTAAATGCGAACGGTGATGATTTAAATATGCTTTTCTGGGTGAATTACAATGAAATATAGGGCAGGCGAAGCCGATATCAAAAGATACGTCGAAGAGGGATGGTGGGAGGAGTCAAAGGGACTCGCCGATTTCGTCGAAGAAAATGCACAACGAAATCCCTCCGGAATTGCGTATCAAAATGGAGATGATCAGATCTCTTGGGAACAGTATTATCAGAGTGCTAGATATCTAGCCCAATTGATCAGAAGAGAGTCAGGCTTAGGTGATAGAATTCTTGTTTGGCTTCCCGATAATGCTGATGTTCATGTATGTTATCTCGCCTGTGAGATAGCAGGGGTCGTGGCAGTCGGAGCAGGGTGGAAAGCAGGATTACAAGAACTGAAATATCTTTCAGATGTAACAGGCGCTTCTTTATTCTTATCTAAGCCAAATAATCTGCTAGGAACCGTAGATGATATTTCAGAACACTTAGGAATTAACTATGTATCTGTCGAGGGTGAATTTAATGAACTCGACTCCGGCAGTTCTGAAACATACCTAGGTAATGCTATTGGGCCATCTGACCTTTGGTTCTTGAATTCCACTTCGGGAACCACTGGATTGCCTAAGTGCGTGATGCAAACTCTAAACCGATGGTTCTATTTTCATAAAAAAGCGGTCGAATTCGGAAACCTCGACAAAGACGAGATTTGGATGAGCGTAGTTCCGGCCCCCTTTGGCTTTGGGTTGTGGACAGCGCATATCACCCCAACACTCTTAGGAGTTCCATGTTTATTGCAAGAGCGTTTTGATGCACAGGAAGCTGCTAAACAGATAGAGAAGCATCAGGTGACTGTACTTTGTGCAGTCTCATCACAATTTGTCATGATTCTTGATGCTAGTTCAAATATTGATATTTCATCGCTAAGAGTTATCTTCACAGGAGGCGAATCAATTTCACCGGTGCGGGCACAGGAACTTGAGGAGAAGTCTGGGTGTCGTGTATTGAATTTCTACGGTTCAAACGAAACGGGGACTCTCAGTGGAACTACGATTCGAGATCCCGCCAACAAACGTTATACATCTGCTGGGATGGTAATTCCGGAAATGCAGGTCCGCCTTTATGACCCTACAACTGGCCAGCGAATAGCAGATGTAGGGGAAGGGCAGCCGGCATGTAAAGGCCCTGC
>DLTU01000167.1:0-3376 GCA_002500385.1 Candidatus Neomicrothrix sp. UBA7828
ACCGATCCTTGCCGCAAATATGGACACGGTTTGTGAACAAGAGATGGCTATAGCTATGGCGTCCCTCGGTGGGGTTGGTATTCTTCACCGGTTTATGACGGTTGAAGCTCAGGCCCAAATGGTAGAAAACATAAAGAATGAGAACTCTAGTTTTGTTGCCGGCGCTGCAATAGGAACTGATCATGATGCCTTTGTGAGAAGTAAAGCACTAATTGACGCTGGGGTAGATGTACTTGTTCTAGATATTGCACATGGGCATGCGGAGCACGCTATTGATGCTTTAAAGGAATTAAAAAATTCTTTTCCTGATACGGATGTCATCGCTGGGAATGTTGCTACACAAGCGGGGGCAGAGGATCTCTACGAGGCTGGAGCTGACGCTATTAAAGTTGGGGTAGGGCCTGGAGGTGTTTGTACAACGCGTTTAGTAGCGGGTGTTGGCGTTCCACAACTAACGGCTATCTTCTCGGCGAGTGAAATTCCGATTCCTGTTATCGCAGATGGTGGGATTAAAACATCAGGAGATATAGCGAAAGCGATTGCTGCTGGCGCGGACTCTGTCATGATCGGCTCAATGTTTGCGGGGACTAAAGAAAGCCCTGGTGAAGTTGAATCGTCTCCGAAGGGACTTGTTAAGCGTGTAAGAGGAATGGCGAGCTTTGAGGCAATAGAAGCGCGAGCTATTCGTACTGGTGAACTTGTCGATGATGAGTATTTTGAGCAACGTGCTCCTGAGGGTGTTGAGGGAGTTGTCCCTTATAAGGGAGAAGTAGCAAAGTTAATTGCCCAGTTGGTAGCGGGTTTAAAGAGTGGGATGAGTTACAGTAATGCTCGAACAATTTCTGAGTTTTGGGAAAAGGCAGAGTTTATTCGAGTTACTTCGACTGGTTTGAAAGAGAATAAACCTCACGCCACATTTGATTAAGTTATTCCTATGGGGAGGTAAGGATGTCTTCTACGTCTCCTGAGTTGGGAGAGAGACAACAAAGAGCGTTACATGTTGCTTCCTCATTTGGGGGTCGATTATTCCGAAAAATGGTTTGGTATTTCATTCGTTTAATTCTTTATCCATATTTTCGGGTTCGAGGCAGAAACGCTGACTTTCTTGATATTCCAGGACCCGTAATTCTTGCACCCGTGCATAGATCTAATCTTGATGCTCCTTTACTTGTCGTTCAAACTCCTAGGATGATCCATGCGTTAGCGAAAGAAAGTCTCTTTTCTAGCGGTATTTTCTCTTGGATAATGGCTGCTCTCGGGGGGGTTCCGGTTAATCGGGGAGCTGCTGATCGAGACGCTCTAAAAGCTGCGCAGTCACTGCTCGAACAGGGAGCTTCTATCATCGTATTTCCTGAAGGTACGCGACAAACTGGAAATGTTGTTGGGGAAACTTATGATGGGGCAGCATTTTTAGCTGCTAGAACCGGTGCGAAAGTAATTCCCGTGGGAATTGGGGGGACTGAACCGGCTTTGCCTCCTGGATCAAAATTTCCTAAACGCACAAGAGTTCGCATAGTTGTAGGGGAGCCAATGGAGTTAGTTAGTGTTGACGGGGGTAGAGTTCCTACTTCGGTTCGTAAGAAATTTACCGAGGATCTGCGAACTGAGCTACAGAAAGTATTTACTGAAGCTTTAAGTGAAAGTAGCTAGTCGACTGCGTTTATAAATATCTTAAGCTGTATAACCACCATCTACATTTAAGATTTGCCCGCTTATATATCGAGCTTTGGGGGATGCAAGAAAGCAAACTGCTTCAGCAATATCAATGGCATCTCCATAATATCCAAGAGGTATGTTGGCTGTTGCAGTATCAAGGTCATTTTGGTTGTAGTCACCTCTATCGATCAAAGTTGCTGCCATTCCATCCATTAACATTCCTGGCCCTACTGCATTTGCGCGGACGCCGTATCGTCCTTCTTCTTTTGCGAAACCTTTAATTAAAATTTCAATAGCTGCTTTGGGACTTGCTGATAAACCATCTTTAATTGGATATTTATCTGTAGCTGCAGATGTAACTGCGATAATGGATCCATTTTGCTTTCTGATAAAAGGTAACGCAGCTATTACAACACCAAAAAATGCATTGACTTCTAAATTGAGATGTTTAGAAAAAATTTCCAGTGAGATATTAGATAGATGCACTTGTGGGACGACGGGCCCAGCCGCATAAATCAATGTGTGTATACCTCCATCATTGCCTAACGATTGTATGAAATTGTGAACTTCGTCTTGGTCATCTATATCTAGCGAACGCTTTAGTGAATTAACTCCTAGGTTTTCTATTTCGGTAGAAAGAGATTCAGCTTTTTCTACATTATTTTGATAAGTGAATGCGATATCACTTCCTCGTGTGGCTAATAATTTACAGATTTCAGAACCGATACCCCCTGTTCCTCCGATAACAAGTGCTGTACCGGAACGATCGTTGAAATCTTGCATGAATCCTCCTTCATAGCTCTTCACTAAGATTGGCACATGGTTTTCAGCAATGGTATTTCAAGATTTGTTTCTTTCGAAGAATGGCGCCTTGATGGTATGGACCGAAAGTTTGCTGATGTTATTAGTTCTCTTTACCAAAATAGTCTCTAATCCTCTAGTGTTAGATACGTGAAAGCTTTGGTATTCGAACGGAAAGAACTGAAATACGCTGCTGCGTCTATTGGCTCTCGGGTTTTCCCCGGGGTCGGATCTGCGGTTGGACCACTGAGTTTAAAGGATATTGAACCTCCAGAGATTCCTGGGGATGGGTGGAAAAGGGTTTTCCCATTATTATCGGGTATATGTGGAAGCGATTTGGCGACTGTCGATGGGAAATCAAGTCGTTATTTTGATCCGTTAGTTTCTTTTCCTTTCGTTCCGGGTCATGAAGTATTCGGAGAGCTAGAGGATGGAACTAGGGTTGTTCTCGAGCCTGTTCTAGGGGCCGAAAGTCGAGGAGAGCAACCAGCATTTGAAGGTGCCCGTCCCGGTGATGGTGATGATTATGGGTACCTTTTGAGTGGACCGATCGGGGATGGTATTCAAGTAGGTTACTGTTCAGATACAGGCGGGGGTTGGGGTACCCAGCTCGTTGCACATTCTTCTCAAATTCATGAAGTTCCTTCAGATCTTTGTGATGAGGCTGCTGTAATTCTAGAACCAGCAGCTGGTGGTGTTCATTCTGCTTTAAAAGCTAAAATTCAACCAGATGATGTAGTCGTTGTTCAAGGTGCAGGAACTATGGGGCTGTGCGCTATTGCTGCTATTCGATCATTCACCGACGCCGGAACTCTTATTGTGGCGGCAAAATATCCTCTGCAGAAATCTTTGGCTAGTGATCTCGGTGCGGATATCGTTGTTGAACCTAAAGAACTTAAACGAGCGGTCCGAAGTGTGA
>DLTU01000167.1:3706-3916 GCA_002500385.1 Candidatus Neomicrothrix sp. UBA7828
TGGATGTAGGATGATCGGGAATTCTTTGTCTGGTGGTGCTGATGTCACCATTGATGCTGTTGGTAATGCTGGTTCAATAACAACCTCCTTGGAAACGACTAGACCGAGGGGTCGAATAGTAATGATGGGGATCCCTGGAACAATGTCTATTGATTTAACTTCGCTTTGGCATCGTGAAATAGAAATCGTGGGTTCTTATACTTATGGGAC
>DLTU01000167.1:4239-6522 GCA_002500385.1 Candidatus Neomicrothrix sp. UBA7828
TGGGACAGAAATTCTTGGAGACGGTTCCGCTAGCACGAGTTATGATTTGGCATTTACGCTTGTTCGCGAAAATAAGTTAGAGCGACTTGTGACTGCAACGTACCCATTACACAGATACAAAGATGCAATTCGCCATGCTGCTGAAGCAGGACCTAAAGGAGCTATAAAAGTAGCATTTGATATGCGAAATGAAAAGCGAAGATAAATTACTAGGCCGACTCTTTTTTTGGTGGACGATAAAAGATCGCAAGTAGTGTGAGTGCTGCAAGTGTTCCTCCACCAGCAGATATTAGAAGACCTGTGTAGCCATCTAGTTCATTGTCCCAACCTATTTTATGATCTATTGACCAATTTCCTGGACCTATCATTGCAACTGTTACTGCCGATATGGCAAGTATGAATACGTATTCCCATCCCTCATTGATAATCATAAAGCCATTTTTGCTATGGACTGTCCAATAAGCAACTGACATTAATCCAACGAACCCTAAGGCTGCAAAGGATGTTAAAAATCCGATTGCGAGGAAAAGTCCAGAGCCTATTTCACCACATGCCGCTAGGAATGCATGTGCCTTACCAGGGCGCATACCCATGCTGTCAAACCACCGACCTGTTCCTTCAATTCTTCCACCTTTGAAGAATTTGTTATATCCATGTGCAGCTAAGGTTAAGCCTAGGGAGATTCTGATTATTAGAAGAGGTAATTCGAGATCCATTTAAGTCCTTCAGCGTAAGTTTAGGTACTTCTAGAGATTGCCACATCTCTAGTTATAAGTCTTGGTTTCCAGCAGATTCTTATCTCGTTTATCTTGATTATGATTTCTTCTATTAACTTCCCCTAGCATGGAAGTATGGTTGGCACGGTAATTAATGTTCTATTTGCAATTGCAATTGGGTACGTTATTTTACGAATTGGTTTTAGTATCTTTCGACTTTTAGCTACTCCACTACCAGAGCCACCCCCTGCTGGTGAATTGAGGAAAGTCAAGCTTAATTTCCGATGTTTATCGTGTGGGAGCGAGGTAAGGATGACTGTTGCTACTGACGAAAGTCCCGATCCACCTCGGCATTGTATGACAGAAATGGATTTGGTTATTGAAGATGAATGAGCAGACTACCTGTATAGATATGTTTATCCCTGTGGATGATGTTATTTATGTTAATAATGTTATTAAAGGGGAAAGTGTTAGTTATCCACAGGTTGTGTGAAACTTTGGGGATAATTACATACATGTAATTAACTAAAATATTTTGAATCTTTCACCAGGAAAAGATTAATTCAATGCAATTGTGTCGCTGTGATTATGCCAGCAAGTACAAGCCCTAAACCTCCGAGAAGGTACCAATTACTAGTTCCACCAGGCAAGAGATCTACGTAATTTACGATAATCATTGCTGTTCCGAGACCAAGTAATCCAAACATAGTTGGTGCAACCCAGCGAGAGCTCACCTTTTTTGAGGATACGTATCCCATCGAGGAAGATCCGACCGGCGGGAGACCATCAGGCCGAGTTCCTTTCTCCGTTATTCTTTTGCTTTGTGTGCGTTCCTTTGGTGGTTTTCCCATACACCTATGATAGATGCGATTAGTTAAGATTGTTTTATAGTGGTGGATTTATGAGTTCTCCACTACCCTCCAATTCGTGAACAGTCGTGTTTTGGTAATAGATAATTACGATTCTTTTGTGTATATTCTCGTCCAATATCTGGGTGAGCTCGGATTAGATCCAATTGTTTACCGAAATGATAAATTATCTATTCAGGATGTTTCACGTTTAGATGCGAATGCAATTCTTATAAGCCCTGGGCCGGGAACACCTCGTGATTCGGGAATCTCTATGGAATTAATTAGAGAATATAAAGACCTAAAACCTATTTTTGGTGTTTGTCTTGGCATGCAATGCATTGGCGAATTTTTTGGCGGGAACGTGATACGAGCTCCTGAAGTTATGCACGGGAAAACATCTTCTATATCCCATACAGATCAAGGCGTTTTTGCGGGAATATCAAACCCATTAGAGGCTACTCGCTATCACTCATTAGTTGTGGAAAAGGAATCCCTTCCAGACGCGCTCGAAATAACAGCCGAAACTAATGACGGAATCATCATGGGTTTAAGGCACAAACAGTATCGGATTGAGGGAGTGCAATTCCACCCAGAATCTATTTTGACTCAAGAAGGCCATTCAATTCTCAGGAACTTTTTCACAAAAATATAACCCCATTTCCTCGGGATGCATGATTAAGGGTCAGGGTCAGGGTCAGGGTCAGGGTCAGGATCAG
>DLTU01000167.1:6858-17583 GCA_002500385.1 Candidatus Neomicrothrix sp. UBA7828
TCAGGATCAGGCGTCGGGTCAGGATCAGGCGTCGGGTCAGGGTCAGGATCAGAATCAGAATCAGAATCAGGATCAGGAGTCGGCTCAGTTGCTACCCCAACACAAATTGTTATTGTTATGCCTGGTTCAACAAGTTCATCACCAGGTGGATCTTGGGAAACAACTTTTCCCACATTGGGGTCGGTCGGGTCAACTGGGCACTCTTCTTGAGGTGCAACCATGAACCCATTGCCAGCCAAAATACTTGCAGCTAAAGCTGGACTTTCGCCAATTACAGAGGGCAACTCAACTGATGATGGCCCAATTGAAACTTGTATTATAACAGACTGATCTAAGTCGTGATCTGTACCAAAATTGGGGATAGTAGCAACAACCCTACCCTCAGCAATAAAATCATCGTTAACCTCCTCAACAGAACTGACCCAACCATATTCGTCTAGTTCATTAACAGCAATGGATAAAGCCTGTCCTGTGAGATTCGGAACTTGATCACTAATACGACCATCTGCAATTTGTAACCCAATAACAGAAGTCGGCTCTATAAAGGAGCTTGCTTCCGGTTCTTGCTCTGCGACTACACCCGCATCGTATTCATTAGTTTTGATTCTGCGTATTTCAATATTCACAAACCCTTGGTTCTGTAACCTATTAAAAGCTTCTTCTTGTGTAAGACCCACCACAATTGGAACTTGAATTGATTCGGGACCGACACTTATAACAAGCGTAACCGTTTCTCCCTCTTCTAATTCAGTGCCTTGAAAAGGAAATTGGCTTAGGACTCTATCGGAAGGCACATCATCTCTTACTTCAGTGGTTATACGTCCTACTTGGAGTCCGCGCGACTCTAATAACGCAATTGCTTGACCTCTATCAAGGTCAATAATCAGTGGAACAATAATTCCAGTCGGAGAGATTGGTTCAATCTGTTCTATGGCAAATCTATCGGTATCTGAGCTTGTGGTGTTTTGAATAAAATCAACTAACAATATTATCAACGCAACTAATGCACCCAAAAGACCCAATGTCAGTATTCCCCACAACCAGATCCTTCTATCCTGCCGGTTATATGGCTCATAATATTCAGGAGGGTATGGGGGACCGAGTTCATCTAAATCATCCACATCTACCGGAACTGATTGAGCCATTACTCCAGTTTCAAGATCGGCGGCAGCTTTTTCTAGCCTAGAGTCATCTAACGAATACCGGCCGGAAAGAAACTTTTGAAGGTCTTTTTGTAATTCAGCTGCTGAAGAGTAACGCTCATCAGGTTTTTTGTTTAGAAGCTTTGCAGTTATTACTTGCAAAGCTTGGGGAACCCCTGGTCGCTTTATAGAAATAGGTTCTGGCGGTTCTTGAACGTGTTTGTACGCTATCGAAATTGATGTTTCGCCCGTGAAAGGTAGAGTTCCCGTCAGCATTTCATACATCACTACTCCTAATGAGTAGAGATCACTTCTCCCATCTACAGTTAGTCCTTGAGCTTGTTCCGGAGAGAAATAATTCGCTGTACCCATGACTGACCCTGCTTGAGTAAGATCTGTGTCCTGACCTGAAGATATTGCTGTTGCAATACCGAAGTCAGCAACTTTTATCTGACCAGCATCAGAGATAATGACGTTGCCTGATTTCATATCTCTATGCACTACATTGCCTTTATGGGCGAAGCCAAGAGCTGAGGCTATACCATCTGCTATCTCAGCTACGCGTGCAGCTGGTAATGGGCCTTCTTTACGAATTAATTGGGATAGTGTTCGACCCTCTACATATTCCATCACTATGTAATAAGTATTTCTCTCCTTTCCCCAGTCGAAAACTCCAACAATATTGGGGTGGCTGAGATTCGCAGCCGCCTGAGCTTCTCTTCTGAAGCGCTCTACAAAATTTGGATCACTGGCAAATTCAGGGAAAAGAACTTTGACTGCAACAGGACGTCCAAGTAGTTGGTCTTCCCCGAGAAAAACTTCAGCCATTCCACCACGAGCGAGTCGCTTTTTAAGTTTGTATCTCCCACCGAAGATTATTGATCCCTTATCAGACATAAATCAAGAGTTTAATAGCGTTTGATTGCATAGTACGTTCACCCTCTAAAGCAGTTATAAAAATGCAATGAATACGGGTCTTTAAATTCATTTTTGGGGTAGCTCAAATAGTTGAGACATTGAACCTTCCGGTGGAGGATTAATAAGCAAATTACGTTCACCCAACTTATGTAGCTGAAGGTCAGAACTTAGGTGGTTCTACTTTGGTTTTAATTCTAGTTATTTTCTCAACAAAACTTTTGAGTGCATTGGGGCTCTTCCCTTCAGTTGAGTTCTTTTCTTCTTCTGGTGAAAGGACCTGAACTTCAAATTGAATATTTGAAGAGTTTCTCTTCTCTTTACCTGAAATGACATCTACAACTATTGCTGTCACGTTATCTAAGCCTTCATTTTCTAGCGCGGATTGAATTAGTTGATCTACAGCTTGTTGAGGATCGGTTTGATTTGAGAGTATTTCTGCTATCTCTGTATCTGAAATCTCATTTGTAAGACCATCCGAACATAACAAGTAGCGATCTCCGATTATTAAGTCCATTTCCCATGCGTCAACTTTAACTATCGGTTGATGACCTAGTGAACGTGTTATCACATTGCGATGCGGATGAGATTTAGCTTCAAATTCAGTGATTTGTCCACTGTCAACAAGTTCTTGAACAACACTATGATCAATGGAGATTTGGTGAAGTTTGTTGTTTGTGAAGAGATATATCCTTGAGTCGCCTACATTGACAGCGCCAATTCGTTGTGAGATCTCCTGAGTTTTTATCTCTGAAAGTGCGCACAGAGTGGTCCCCATGCCATCAAGATTTATATTCTCCTGAGCTCTAGCCTGTATCCGGTGATGTGCCTTTTGGACTAGGTAAGCAAACTCATTGATTGATTTAAACCTATTAGCAGTGGTAAGAGTAGTTACGGCTATTTCAGCAGCTACTTCGCCACCATTGTGCCCTCCCATCCCATCAGCAACAGCCATTAGGTTTGAAGTAATCCCGTATTTATCTTGATTTGAAATTCTGACATTACCAACATGAGTTGCTGCTCCCCATCTGAATACAGATGGTTGAGATTGAATTGGAGTATTTAAGTGCTTATCGCTCATCCGACACCAATTGTTTTGTTACTTTTTTGTATAACATCATGTTTGGTAACTCTTCCCGCCCCTAGGATTCTTTACTTTCCCTTCCATTCTGGCTTACGTTTCTCTTTGAAAGCAGTTCTACCTTCGGTTGCGTCCTCTGTTTGGTTTGCGACGATTCTCATCGTTTCTCCAAATCTCACCGCCTCAATCCAGCCCATGTTTTGTGTTCTGGTTGCTACTTCTTTTGTCGCCCTTACAGCAAGTGGTGCTGAACGACATAGCTGTGAAGCTAACTTGTACGCCTCTTCCATCAAATCATCTGCGCCGCAGACTTTCCAAACAAAGCCCATTTCATTAGCTCTCGCTGCTGTAATTGATTCCCCTAGAAGCAGAAACTCCATTGCATCAGACCAGTTAATTTTTTGAGGGAGACGTATTGCACCGACAATAGTAGGTATCCCTATAGTGACTTCAGGGTAACTAAAGGTCGCTTTATCGCTTGCGATAACAAAGTCACAAAATGTTACAGCCGTTAATCCATAGCCTACACACGGTCCGTTTACTGCAGCAATGACGGGTTTGTAGATTTCCTTTCCGCTTTCAAAACTATTGATAGTGGGCTTTTCCCAGAAACTTCCTTTAAAGTCACCCGTACTTCCAGACGGATTACGTAAGTCAGCTCCGCCACAGAAAGTAGTGCCACTTCCAGTAAGGATTGCTACCCATGCAGTCTCATCTTCATTGAACTTGTTCCACGCAGCATTAAGTTCTTTACGCATTTGTCCGTTGATTGCGTTCTGCTTATCTGGTCGATTGTATGTGATGGTTACAATATGTTCTGATTTTTCATAAAGCACTGTTTGATTTTTCATATGTACCATAGTTTCTTAAACACAGATTTCCTCAAAGTCAACTTAATCTATTTATGCTCGAGATTTCTGAGCAAGATATTTTCATTCTACTTCACGTAATTTTATTCGTTTGCAAGAAGAGCTTCCCTGACGGCATCTTCCTCAAAGTCAAACACGATCGGACTTCCCATTTCTGGGTCTCTGCATACGTTATACCCAGGTGCATCAGCTGCAGTAAAGTTCCGCACTGAAGAAGAGTAGCTTTCCTCACTTGGGAATTGTAGATACTCTTCTAGAGCATCAGCCATTGCAACTGAAACAACTGGCAAATAATCAGGTGATTTTATTAAATTTGCTTCAGCTCTATTAGCCAAATATGCGAGCTCTACCAGCGTGGTTGGCGTTCTAGGTCGCGAAAGCATCCCATAAGTATCTGTTCCTCGGTTATTTAGAACTCGTATAACGCCAGCATCGTATTGGCTTGTCCAGGAAATCCATGAGAAGTTATCAAGAGCTTCATATACGGATTCATAAACAAGTGTGCCCAGCCTCGCAGAATTGTTTGAGTTGCTCTGGATGAACGCCTCCGTACCGGGATGTCGGGATGGAGCAATAGTAGGTGCATTATGGTGAATAGATATCATTGCGTCAGCCTGTAGGTGATCAGCGTATAATCCTCGTGATGCAAGTGGAATGTGGTAATTGCTTGAGCGGATTAGGAAACTCTTTATACCTCTTGAAGTAAGTTCACTTTTGAGTGCTTCAGATACTGAAAGGTTAACAGAATGCTCTCGAAGTCCAAAGTAACCGGCACCTCCATCAACGCCTCCGTGCCCTGGGTCAATAACAATCTGAATATCTTCTATTAGTTCACCACCAATAGCTCTCTGCGACCTTCCGCATGGAGTCCGGACAATATACTGATCTACAGAACTGTTATTTGATTGAGGAAGCTCAACCATAACTACTACGTTAACTCCCGATGGTGTGACTAAACCTAACGGTGGACGTTCAAGAGTGAGTTCGCTTGAAGTGCCTAAGCGCCCCCAATAATCCATGCTTTTATTGTCATCAGGGATTCCAGGTATATTTTGATCTAAATAGTTTGATTCCTCAGGGATTATGCCGTCATCTGTACCCCACAAAAGTGTGATTATTCCTGAATCAAATTGTGTGCCTATTGATTTGGCGCTGGATGCCACTAGTAAATCAGTTTTTCCATCACCATTTACATCTACATTCCCTAATGCATCTCCCCAATGGTCAGCATGGGAAACCTTGAGATTAAGAGGTATGTCACTTTGATGAATAGTTTGAGAGTCCTTAGTTGAAAGAAGGCCTGCTGTTCCTGGGATTATAGTTATTGCTCCTGTTCGGATGAATGCCCCTAATCCTTCTGCGGGTGCCCCTATAACAAGATCTATTTTAGAATCGCCATTAAAGTCGCCAGTGGTTAGAACTGATCCCCATCTATCAAAGGCCTCATTACTATCCTGAATTCCGAAGCTGCCTTGATGTATTCGTTTAGATTTTTGAGCTGAGATGCCATCTGGAGATCCATACAGGATGGTGATACTCCCGGCTTGTTGATGTTCTCCAATGCTTTCGTTGGGGGTACCCACTATTAGGTCATCTATTCCATCATCACTGAAATCACCGGATGTCAAAGTTGAACCCCATTGATCATTTTCCTCATTTCGTCCTGGGATTTTATGGGTATCTTGATGGAATCTCTTAGACGTTTCAGGGTTTAGCCCCTCATCGCTTCCATAGATTATTGTGACTGCTCCAGACGAGGCGAAAAAACCGTACTTCTCTCCGGGTGCACCTACAGCAAGGTCAGATATTTGGTCTCCATTAAAATCACCCTCTGCTAAGGAAAGCCCCCAAGTATCATTTATCTCATTTGCATCTGGAATGCCTCTGGTCCCTTGATTGATGACTTGGTAATTATTTGAATCTAAACCGGTTTTGCTTCCATATAGAATCACAATCAGTCCAGCGTTATCTCTAGTACACATTTGACTTGAGGCTCCATAGAGATACAGAATAAGGGCGTCAGTGTCGTCATCGCAGATATTTGCGTTTGGAGAACTTATCGCAATGTCTTCATATCCATCTCCATTGAAATCTCCCGAGACAATCATCTCTCCCCAATGATCTCCCGGAGATATATCTTCTTTATCCATAAACATTGAAAGGTCAAAAGAAGTAGCGCTATTTATTATTCCCATACCTTGGGGTAACCCAGGGAGAACCCACATCATCCCAGCATCCTTAATATCATTAACATCTTTTTGAGGAGCGGTGATTACTAAGTCATCTAGGCCATCGCCGTTGAAATCTCCAAATGTTGTTCTGGATCCGAATCTATCGTTTGGGTCATTATCTCCAGCGACATTTAACATCCCTTGGTGCAAAATAATGCTTTCAGAGAATAGCTTGTTTGGGTCTCCGAATAGAATTGTGACTGCACCTGTTCGTATCGCATCAGCGAATCGTTCTCCTGTTGCGCCTATAACCATGTCACCATATCCGTCACCATTAAAATCTGGCCCAACCAATAACGATTCTTCCATATTTGCTTTGGGTGTATTCTCCTGAGCTTGCACGTTTGTAGCTACAAGGAATGAGCACAAAATAATTAGAGAACTCAGCAGTAATTTAAATTTCATGCTGTTTGCATCTACTTGCTGAAGAAATGTGCGCGAGGAGGGACTTGAACCCTCACATCCCGAAGGACACAGGCACCTGAAGCCTGCGCGTCTGCCAATTCCGCCACTCGCGCGAGTATCAATGGATGGTATCGGATCAGAAAGTAATCCAAACAAGGTATACCTAGGTTTGCTTTTCATAATTATGTTAGGCGCGTCCCATAACCCGTTCTACGGTTACTTCAATGACTCGCCTATCATCTCCTCGTTCTTTAGGTTCTGAATATCGTTGGGCATATCGACGGGTTCCTTCATGACACCTTTCTTTATCGGCAGTTACAACCGCTGAACCTTCGAGAGTTATCCAACGGCCACCATCAACTTGTGAGACTGCGGCACGGAGAGGGTTCTCAGCTTTGTCAAGAATTTTATTTTTCGTACTTCCAGCCCATGTTATAACTCTAACTAGTTGTCGTTCTTCATCCCATGTGAATCCGACTGGAGTAACATGTGGCCTTCCCTTTGGTGTCACTATAGTGAGCGAAGCGAGGTGACGCTCGGTAACAAATTGTGTCATTTCAGGAGATAATTCTATCTTTTCCATGTTTAAGCTCTCTTCTCTGCTATCCGCCGAACATCGCCATCCATTGTTCAGCTGTTGATGGGGCGAATACATAGTTGTGCTGTCGGGTTTCTCCCATTGATTGAGACGATTTCGGGGAATAAAGATGCCCTGGGAACAGGGTTGCGGTGTCAGGCACTTTAGCGAGTCGCGTAGTCAAGCTTTCGTACATTTGCCGTGGGTCTCCACCAGGTAAATCAGTTCTCCCGCAGCCGTCAAGAAAGAGTGTGTCTCCTGCGACTAATCTGTTTTCAACGAGAAAGCATTGACTTCCTGGGGTGTGCCCTGGGGTGTGAATGAGTTCGATTTCTATTGACCCGACCAATATTTTGTCACCGCTTGAATGTGTTTGAAGATTATCAAACCCTACTCCCGTTACTTTGTCTACAAGTTCTGCTTCTTCATTCTGAACATGGATGGGAACCGAGGCTAAATTCAAGAGATCAGTGATTCCTGAAATGCTGAAACCCATCATGTCACCACCTACATGATCGGGATGGTAGTGAGTAGCTAAAACTCCAGTGATGGTCATTTCGTCTTCTTCAAGAATATTGATTATTCCTTGTGGATCATATGCGGGGTCAATAACAACAGCTTCTCCTGTTGTTCTGTCTCCAATAAGGTATATGAAATTATGCATTTGTCGTGCTACTTGGTCTTCTGTTCCAACATCTCTTCCTGATAGAAGTTGGCGAAAATATAGTTGTTGGTCTGACATAGGTAAAAACTTTAGGCGGGTTATCGGCGATTTCGGCGTTTCTCATTAAATTAAGGCGTTGTATTTGAGTTCCTCCTCTATCCTTCAGTTGTGGGAGATGTTACGAGTTTGAGAGTTGGATACCTTGGTCCATCTGGGACCTTTACAGAATCTGCTTTATTAACGCAGACAGATTTAGCCTCTGCTGAGCACGTTTTGTATCGAAGCCATTCGGATGTTCTTCATAATACTTCTATAGGCGAGATTGACTTTGGGTTTTGTGCAATTGAGAACGCTATTGAAGGAACTGTCAATGTAGTCCAGGATACTTTAGCATTCGATGGTGAATTATTGATCCAGAGAGAGGTAGTTATTCCTATCACGATGAATCTTCTTGTAAGAGAAGGGTCGTCGTTGGCTGATGTAAGGAAAGTGATTTCATATCCCCATGCGCTTGCGCAGGTTCGTTCATTTCTTAGAGATAATCTTCCGGATGCTGAGTTGGAAGCAGCGAATTCAACCGCTCATGCTGCGCATTTGCTATCAGAGAGTAATGAGTCAAGTGTTGCTGCTGTTGGTACCAGTCTTGCAGCTGAGAAATACGGCCTTGATATCGTGGCCGAAGGAATTGAAGATCATCAGGGGAATATGACTCGTTTTGTGCTGATTGCTCGTGATGGTATTCCTGCTCCAACTGGTCATGATAAAACCAGTGTTGTTGTGTTCCAACAATCTGATCGTCCCGGCTCTTTGTTAGCTATTCTTCAAGAGTTTGCTGCCCGCTCAATAAATTTAACGAAGCTGGAGTCGCGTCCAACTCGTGAAGGTCTTGGACAATATTGTTTCCTACTTGATTTGGAAGGACATATTGCCGACTCAGTTATGGCCGATTGTCTTAAAACATTGCAGACAAAAGATGTCAGGGTGAAGTTCTTAGGTTCTTATCCTGCAGCAGGTGACCATGCGGAAGCAGTTCGTGAAGAATCTAACGCTGCCCTAGATAAAGCTCAAAGCTGGCTGGATACTATTCGTTCCAAACTTTCCTAAATGAGGTGCCCTGCGGTAAACGACAATATTTTTCTGGAAATAACTGCGATTTTTCTTTTTATGCAAAATTGATCAATTAGGTAAAGAACGATTTGGCCTCCACAATTTAATATGGAAACGTTGGTCACTTAAGCGAACACGGTCTTACCCAGTCATCTATTCTGAGTTCCGAAGAGACTGAAGGTAGGAATTGAGAAATAATCCTTCTGGATCTAAGTCTCTTTGAACTTTCCAAAATGCAGTCCAGCCTTCTTCATACATTGAGGCGAAATCGCTATGTGTGAGGTAATTACATTTTCCCCAATGAGGACGCCCATCATAGGTGCGGAAAATACCTTCAGCTTCTCTAAAAAAGGGTTCATGTGGTTGATCTAAACCTTGGTGTATGGAGATTGTGGTTGTTAGACGGTTTTTTGATGGACTGATCCATCCAAAGTCTGCTGCCACTGTTCTATATTCAACTGGCCAGAAGACCTCATGTTTTTTTGAGCGGATTAGGTTCCGTATTTCCTTGAAGCACGCTACTCCATCTTGGTACGGTATTGAGTATTCCATTTCTGTATGTTTGTCGTTTCGCTCGGATGGGAACACTCGATGTGAATAGTCAACGTAAGTTTGAGCAGAGTCATTTCTTGTGGTTGCAGGACCTTTATGTGGGTTAAGTGTCTTGACATAAGTTGTGTCGTTTAGGGGATTCCAGAAGAATTCAAAGTGATCATTTTCCTTCGCTAAGGTATCTACCTCTTCAATCAATGATTCGGTGTTTTGCTTCCAAGTTTGCTCGTGAAGGAAAAAGATTGGGACAACTTCAAATGTTATATCCATGATGAGTCCTATTGCTCCGAGATTTAGTCGAGTTGCTTCAAGTACTTCGTTATTCTCGGAGGCTTTAATGATGTCACCTGTGCTCGTAATTAGGGTTGCGTCTTGTACGTGGGTGCTTATTGACGGATGTGTAATTCCGGTTCCGTGGACACCGGTTCCTATAAGACCTGCGATTGACTGGACGTCTACATCTCCTTGGTTTGAAAACGCATACCCTTTATCCCATAACATTTTGGCAACTTCTTTAAGTTTCATTCCCGATGGGACTGTTGCAGTCTTATCAGATTCGTTAATAGTTATTGTTCCTTTTACCTGATCGGTGCGGATAATGATTCCAGTATTGTTTTGAATGAGACGCGAGTGTGAGTGCGATGAGCCCACGGTTGTAATTGGTGCTTTACTATTATTGGCGATTGATACTGCCTTTTGGGCGTCTTGAATTGTGCTGATTTCAATTATGTCTTGAGGGGTGCTTTGCACGAGACCTGACCAGTTAGCGAACATTTTTGACAATGGAGATCCGTTACGTTGGTCTGTCAGGATGATCTGGAGGTAAAAGTTCAAATGCGTTCATTAACGTCTGCGTGGTTGGTATCGCAACTATGTAGGTGACATCTTCTTCTCCTTGCCCTTCGATATGGAGTGCGCCAGGAGGGATGATTAGTTTGTCACCCGATTCAACAGTGAGTTTATTTCCTGTCTCGCCGTCTAAAATCCATGTAGTTCCGTTCATGACGTATCCGTGTGCCTCCATTCTGTGCCAGTGCAGTTCGGGAGGTGGACTTGGTGGCGAAACTAGAGTCGTTGGCCAGAATCCTGTTGATGCTATATCTTGCATGACGTCTGCAAGTCCATTGTGAAATTTCTTCTCAACTCTTATCTGCGGTGCCATGAATCTACTATTGCACTTTG
>DLTU01000069.1:0-1244 GCA_002500385.1 Candidatus Neomicrothrix sp. UBA7828
GCTTCAAAATCAGGTACTGTTTCACCTTTTTTCATTTGATCTCCTAAAGATTCGAATTTTCATTTATAGTTTAGTCATTTTTGATTTAAACGCGTTTCAAAATCCTTAATGAACCTTCAACATTTACCTCATCCCAATTGCCACTTTCAATCGCTGGAAGGTATATCTGTTCATAAGGTGGACGTCCCCCATCTTTTGGATTAGGAAAGACATCATGAATCGCTAGTATCCCACCTTCTTTTACTTTCGGAACCCAACCATTAAAATCAGCTTTTGCGGGCTCTTCTCCATGGCCTCCATCTATAAAAAGAAACGAGAGAGGCGTAGTCCAGTTTTTCGCAATCACGCCCGAATGACCTACAAGAGCAATAACTACATCTTCTAAACCTGCAGTAAAAATAGCATCTCGGAAAAAAGGGAGCGTATCCATGACTCCTGTGCGCTTATCAATAAGTTGGGGGTCATGATGTTCCCAACCCGCTTGGTTCTCTTCAGAACCCCGATGATGGTCTAGCGCATATAAAACTCGTCCAATGCTTTGAGCAGCATAGCCAAGATAGACTGAAGACTTTCCACAGTAGCTTCCAACTTCTAAAAGAGGGCCATTGACCTCCACTGAAACAGCAGCATGGTAAAGCGCTCTCGCTTCATTTTGCGGAAGGAAACCTTTCACTGCTTCAGCAACTCTAAGTTGTTTTGTATTCATGATTAGATATTACAAGGAGTTTATCTTTGGAGGCGATGAAGCAGATGATTCCTTAAAAAGATACTTCTCGAGAATAAAATATTTAGCACCCCATAACAATGTGTAACCTATCGCATTTGCCAGATTTATCGCTACCCACGTTTCCCAAATCGAATCAGCCAAATAAACAAAGATCGTTGAAATTCCTAACCCTAGAAAAGCGAGCATCCAATAAGGCAAAATTTCATTACGAATATTTGTAACCGATCTTCTTCGCCAAACCCAAAATCTGTTCAGTAAGTAATTCGGGGTAGTTGAAATCGTTACAGCCAAAAAATTGCTTAATAACGGATTAAGTTCCCCAATCTCATAAAAGAGAAATAGAAGAACTTGGCCAATTGGCGCAGTAAACAATGAGACATAGACATATCTGAGTTTTTTCCGAAGCTCGTATTTGGACATCAATCAATTACTCGAAAGAAAATCGATATACATTGGTTTCCCGCTCGGTGAATCCAATATTCTTATATAGCTGATTCGCCTCTTTCCGTGCTGGCCT
>DLTU01000069.1:1640-1855 GCA_002500385.1 Candidatus Neomicrothrix sp. UBA7828
TTCCCGATACCTTTACCGCGAGCTGAACTGTCAACTACTACATCTTCGATCCATGCACGAATTCCGGTTGGAATGTGAAAAATTATGAGCGTCATTGTGCCTAGTATCGACCCATTTTCATCCTCAGCTATAAGAATTTGAGCAGAATCTGAATCAATGATTCTTTGTAACGCTTCGCTGGTAGGTGGATTGCTCGAAGAAGATAATTGCGGGAT
>DLTU01000069.1:2252-6892 GCA_002500385.1 Candidatus Neomicrothrix sp. UBA7828
AAAATATCGTACCCTTCTTTCAATCGAATGGTCATTTGAAGTGCAATATCAGAAAAGAATGATTAAAGTTTTGCTCAATGAGAGAATTTGGAATGATTACCGAGGAGTCTTCCACAAAAGCTCCAATTATGGTTATAGCCTTCGCTGGGTGGAATGATGCTGGAGGGGCTTCTACTTGGGCAATCCGAAGCCTTATTGAGAAGACTATTGCAACAGAAGTTCTGACTTTTGATTCCGAAGAATATTATGATTTTTCCAGAGAACGACCCACCGTTCACCTAGATGGTGAATCAAGATTTCTGAACTGGCCGAGAAATACAATTTCTTTATCAGATGATGGATCTCTGCTACTTTTGGAAGGCGTTGAGCCACAGCTAAATTGGCGAACTTTCTCACAAAATATTTTAGCCGAAGCTCAAAAGCACAATGTCTCTATGATCATCACATTAGGTTCTCTACTTGCTGAAGTTCCACATTCACGTCCGGTATTAATTCATGGTGTAAGCGAAAATACTGAGATCAATAATTCCTTCGGCCTGCAGACATCTTCCTACGAGGGACCAACGGGAATCATCGGTGTTATAAATCAATTATCTACAGAAGTCGGTATCCCCAATATGTCGTTTTGGGCAACTGTTCCAAACTATGTTGCAGGGGCTGAATCTCCTAAAGCAGCATTAGCTTTAATTGAGAAACTCAAAACAACTCTCAACATTTCATTGAATACAACGGACTTAGAAATTGCATCTTCAGCCTATGAACGACAAATAAATCAAATAATTGAAGGCGATGAAGACACATCAAAATACGTTGATGAGCTTGAAGACAACTATGATGCTGGAGATTATGAGGCCGCTAACCCTGAAGACTTCGTAAAAGACGTAGAAAATTTCTTACGCGATCAAGATTAGCAAGCAAATCATATCGCATCACCTTCTTTCCACACAGGCCGGCGTGGCTTATCAAATTCAACTTCAATAGGCTCTCCACGTATTGCTGCAAATGCATGATCTACCCAGTTTCCCGATCCAGCTAGAGGTTTTGGGAGTTTATGTTGAGGGAAAAACCCTGCATCAGTGCATTCAAGTGGGTGGTGTTTTAAGTCGCCTCCAATAACTTTGCAATGGAAGACAATCGAATAGAGAGGCATTCGTGTAAATTTTGCACGAACCCCATCAAGAATTGAAATTATTCTTTGAGCCTCCACATGCATCCCCGTTTCCTCAAAAACTTCTTTTTCTGCTATCTCTGCTGCTGAATATCCAATATCAGCAAAACCTGTTGGGAAAAGCCATACTCCTGAATCAGAGCGTTGGATCAAAAGAATTTCTCCGTCTTCATTTCCTACGACAGCACCAATGGCAACCTTTGGGGTTACATATCCTGGAACGCCTTTCCCTACCGACTTCATCCATTCTGCAACTTTTTCTTCACTATTTGAAGAATCAGAAATCCTTGCATGGATATCAGATGCTACATGAAGGACTTCCTCATACCTTTCGCGTTCGTAGAGACTCTCGGTGAATGCCAGTCCGGTTCTTGCAATCCCAGCTAGAGCCTCGCTCCAACGGACTAAGTCATGCTCATCAGTCATGTTCCAATTCCTGTCATTACTGCAGAGGATTCTATTGCATGCTTTAGCGCTTGTTTAACCTCATCAGCATGCACTTGATCATTTATTTTTTTTCCATCATTATCTAAGACATAAAAGGAGTCAACAACGTCTCCCCCTAATGTCTGAACTTTTGCACTTAATATGTTCAGGTCCAGAGAGCTAAGTGCTCTTGTTATTTGGTAAAGCAATCCCATACCATTTGGAGCAGAAACCTCAATCACTGTGGCTGTAGATGATGTTTCATTATCTATCTTTACATCAGTATCCACAACTCTGTCGGGGAACTGTTGTGATATTTGTAGTGAGTACGTCTGCATACGTTCAGCTAGTCTGGCTGCTATTGCGATTCGACCCCTCACCGAATCCTGAACAAATACACAGACTGAATTCCAATCAATATCTTTTGTCGTATTCGGAGCAACTCTGAACATTGCCAAGACCATTCCGTACTCCGTATGAGCTATGGCCTCTAAGACGTCAAGGCCACAAAGAGTAAGAGCTCCGGCGACTCTTCCGAATACGGCAGGTCTGTCAATCTCCATTATTGTTAACCGATCGGCATCACCCTCAACTTTAATCATTCCTCGACGCATCATCTGTAGTTGATCTGGAGTAGGGAAAGTTCGTTCAATAATGCTACCCGCCCCTCCTTTGAGATATGAAATTGTTCGGTTCGAAAGATCTTCTACTAGGCCAGCTTTCCAACTGCTCCAAGCTGCTGGACCGGTTGCGATAGAGTCAGCTTCTGTTAGGGCATGTAGTAGTCTCACGGATTCAATTGTTTTTAAGGAATTACCGACGGTTTGAATAGTGTCAAAATCATCAAGGTCTCTTCGGGTTGCGATGTCAGGAAGGAGCAGATGATGCTGACACATTTCAATAAGTATTTCTATATCTGTTTGCGGGAAGCCCATCCGCCCTGCGATTGTGTTGATTAGCTGCACTCCTACTTCTGTGTGATCTCCGGGATAAGGTTTCCCAATGTCATGAAGCAACGCACCAATGACGAGAAGGTCAGGGCGATCAACTCGGTCTGCAAGTTTGGAAGCCTCTGCAGCTGTCTCAAGTAGATGACGGTCAACTGTAAATCGGTGGTAGGCGTTTCGTTGTGGTCTGCTTCTTGCCGGTTTCCACTCTGGCAAGAAAGGAACAAATAAATCAAGTTGATCTAACGTTTCAAAAACTGGTATTGCATCATGACCAACTAATAGAAGGTCAATAAATAACTCTCGAAGTTCGTCTGTCCATGGATCTAAGATAACCAAATTGGCTTGTCGGAGACGCCGAATTGTTTCAGGAGAAAAGCGTTCTTGGTTTCGCGCTGTTTGTAAAGCAATTCTCAGGACCTGTTCGGGAGTTATATCCATATCCGCTGACAGAGTTGAAGAAACAGGTTTTCTTTTGCCCTTTATCGTGTCACCTACTTTTTTCCCAAAGTTCCAAACTCCTGATAGGCCCGCATTTTCAATTCCATAACAGAGTTCGTCTATGTTCCAGGAAATACGCCGTGCAGCTGATGCTACATCAGCCATTAAGAGATCTGCGTCTTCGTATCCAAGCGCTTCGGCAACTGCATCTTGTTGCTCAAGCAGAAGTTTATCGCTTGAGCGTTTAGCCTGTTTATGTAATTCCACGCGAGCCCTCAAGATAACTTCGTAACACTCTAGAAGTTGATGATGCTCAACTTCAAATGGTCCTTGTCCGTTGAGATTCGCCCATCCCATTGCATGAACATCTCTGAGTCCACCCCGCCCCTCTTTTAATTCAGGTTCTAACATGAAGGCAACCTCGCCTTTGGCGCGATGCCGTGAATGAACTGATTCCGCTAATTTGGGCAACCAAAATTTTGCTTTACTTTTCCACTGATCTGCTGCATTGCCTGAAAGTTCATTTGCTAGCGATTGGGACCCAGCAATAAGTCTGCTTGATAGCAATGCGGTTGCTGTATCGAGATCTTCACTTGCCAGAGTTAGGGTTTCATTCAGTGTCCGAACTGAATGCCCAAGCTTTTCTCCTTGATCCCAAATCGGATACCAAAGTGCTTCGGCAACTTCTTCAATATCCCGAGCATCATTATGTAGTAGCAAGACATCTAGATCGGATAGAGGTGAGAGGTCTCTGCGCCCGTAGCCACCCACTGCTATCAGAGCTAAATCTGCTCGGTTCTCTGCTACTGATGCAAACAGTCCACGTAACCATTGATCAGTGGCATCACTGAGTTGCAAGGTGAATTCGGAACCTCGAAGTTCGCGGTCCGCTAGAAGTCTGATCCTTTCGTCAATGATTGACATGACTCCACCGTATTCCACTTATTGTATTTTGGGAATACTCATGCGATTAAGAAATGCTCACTCAGGCAAATAGTGCTTACAAATTGTAGGCAGTTTCAGCATGTTGCGATTGGTCTAATCCTGATTCTTCATCCTCTTCGGAAGCTCTAAGTCCTATAGTGGCATCAAGTGCTTTGGCGATAACAAAGGTCACTACGAAAGAGAATGCGATTACTGAGACCATTGCTACGACTTGGTCAATGAATAATTCTCCGCCACCGAAGAAAAGACCATCTTGAAAGCCACCTGGTTCAGAATTTATTGCTGAGTTATCGGCGAAAAGCCCTAGTAGTAGTCCTCCGATAACTCCACCCCCACCGTGTACTCCAACAACATCGAGGGAATCGTCATAGCCAAGTTTATTCTTTAGTCCTATTAAGAAGTAACAACCTACTCCTGCAACTAGACCAAAGACAATACTCGAAAGTCCACCGACATGTCCTGCTGCCGGTGTTATCGCTACAAGTGCAGCCACAACACCTGAGCAAGCTCCCAAAGTGGTGGGCTTACCGTCTTTAATTTTCTCTATAACTATCCAGCCGATCATTCCAGCAGCAGCTGCGACAAAAGTATTTAGTAGTGATTGGACAGCCTGAGTAGCGCCTTCGGTGGTTGAACCTACGTTGAAGCCAAACCAACCGAACCACAATATTCCCGTGCCCAACATGACAAGCGGAAGGTTATGTGGTGGGGAA
>DLTU01000069.1:7244-9009 GCA_002500385.1 Candidatus Neomicrothrix sp. UBA7828
TATCAAAGCGAGTGATGCTGCTCCGGCGTTGATATGAATTGCTGTTCCACCAGCAAAGTCAAGTGCTCCCATTTCAGCATGCCATCCGCTGTATACCCAATATGTGACTGGGGTATAAACAATTAGCGTCCATATTGGCACGAATAAAGCCCATGCTGAGAATTTCATTCGATCAGCGACAGCCCCAGAGATAAGTGCGGGTGTAATTGAAGCAAAAGTCATTAAAAATGCAACCGAAATTAAGTCATTTGGTTTCATATTCAGCCCGTCAAGTCCAAATTGGTCCCAATTACCGATCAGATCTCCACCCCAAAAACCCGAGCCGTCTGAACTATTACCGAGTGTCCACGAAAATGTTACCCATAGAAGTGGGACTATACCAAGACAGTACATATTCATATTGAGCATGTTTAATACATTCTTTGATCTATCCATACCTCCATAAAAGAGGGCTAGACCAGGGATCATAAAAACAACCAATGCAGTTGCAGTTATGCTCCAAACATCATCAGGGGTTAAGTCAACAGGCATAAGGGCTCCTAAATTTCGGAATTAATGGCAACTTTAAAGTACATTGCGTTTGTTTCTGAATTGTTTCAGCAGTGTTAACTCTTGGTGTGAATACCCTTCAACTCTGATGTAAAATTCATACGGTATGGAAGTTCGAAAAGATTGTAGGCACTATCGCAGCAGGTCTCTTCCCACAGGTGACCAAATCCAAAAGTGCAGATTGGGAAGTAACGAAGAAACCCCATTTAGGTGCCCCGAATTCTGCCTTTTCTTTGAAAAGAGAAATATTTCCGATGCAGGGTGGAATCGCTGAGCGCTAGAAAAAAATTCAATATGTGTGATTTGACTACTTACTTCCGTAATCGCAGGTAGAGTGTCTCTTTGTGGGAAAAAGACTCCGCGTACTTTCAGGTTTTCTTATTTTAGTTTTCGGAATTTTAGTAACTTTGCCTGCTTTGGCAAGCGCAGCTACCGATGATGAATTAACTATAAAAGGAACAGTTCGAGTAGGGAGAGAAGTTATCCCAGACGCTAAAGTCATAGTTTCAAACGCTCAAAATATTGAAATTGGTTCATCAGTTACAGGTGAAGATGGTAAATGGGAAATACCGATACCTGGTCTAGGTGAATATACTGTAGTTCTTGCAGGTCCTCTGCCCGAAGGTATATCCATTCGAGATGGAGCTTCTGACCAAATAACAGTTTTTGTTGAAGAATACCGATCAAAAGCCGTTGGCTTCCAGCTAATCGGCGAAGATCAGAAGCCTATTCTTGAGGTACAACCGACATGGGAACGTTTATTAAATCGAATGGTCAGCGGACTAAAAGTAGGTTTACTCGTAGCTTTAGCATCTATAGGCTTATCACTGATTTTTGGTGTAACGGGGCTGGTGAATTTTGCTCATTCAGAGATGGTTGCGTTCGGAGCAGTAATTGCCTTATTACTTGAATCAACAGTTGGTCTTAATGGTGCTTTATTTCCGGTAGCGGTGATACTTGCTGTTCTTGCTGGAGGCGGACTTGGCTTTGGTTTAGAAAGAGGAATCTTTGGTCCTTTACGAAGACGAAAAATGACGAATATCTCATTAATGGTCGTTTCAATAGGCCTTGCATTCCTAATGCGATATCTAATTCTTATCTATAATGGTGCAGAACCACAGACATTCGACTCCTTTAGAATACAAAGCGGGATTTCTCTTGGACCCATTGAACTTCCACCAAAAGACTATTTCATAATCGGAATAGCTTTCACAAC
>DLTU01000067.1:0-4390 GCA_002500385.1 Candidatus Neomicrothrix sp. UBA7828
CACTGAATCTGAGCCGGCTTTCCCTAATAGGCCCGCTCTTGAAGTAACGTAATAGCCAAAGCCATCGGGAATTCCAAGTTTGGAGTATGCACTGATCGCATCTGGGTCCCAATAGATCCAACCAATCAATCTATGCGAGACAAATGCTGCTTCCTTGCTAATTTCTCTCCAGTCAGTCATAAGAATTGCTCTACTTTGATATTATTTTTTATATGAAGGCCGCATGAGTGGTTGACGAGAACGGTACGTAGCACACCGCCACATCCATTCAATAGGTCCGAAACGAAATCTGGTCAACCACGCTTTTGACCAGAGAATCTGCAAAGCCCAAACACAAGCGATAAAAAGCCACACTCCACTTCGACTCATATCACTTTTCTCAAAGAGCGTAGCGAATACCGT
Source organism: Candidatus Neomicrothrix sp. UBA7828 (assembly GCA_002500385.1). GTDB lineage: Bacteria > Actinomycetota > Acidimicrobiia > Acidimicrobiales > UBA8592 > UBA8592. The sequence continues at coordinate 403 of DLTU01000067.1, forward strand.
TATCCCAATAATAGTTTGCGTCAAATAATTGGTGAGAGCCATCTGCCCTACAGATCGGATTCTCAGTTTAAATCTAGTATCAGGTCTCATGTTCAATAAAGTTATTATTGCGACATAGCCTATAGCTATTGGGACTGTTGCAATCGTGTTTGGGACTTGCCCGATAATAGCGACATCGGAATCATAGTCACCTGCTACCTGAATGAGAATACCGAAGACTGTAAGAGGAAAGCCAAATGCAAAACACCTTTTAAGTACTCTTTGATAATAAGATTTTTCTTTCGCTCCAGATATGAATCCTGAACGGTAGAGGCCAACGCCGATGAGCATTGCTCCTAAAGCCCTGCAAAAGGCATCAAAAATAAACCAGAATGCGACTTCATCGCTCATTGGGTTTGACGCATACCAGAAATCTCCCAATGGTGCAGTTCCATCGTTTACCAAGGATTGTGTGAGTATGCCATTAAGCGATGTGAGGCTAAAGAGCAGAGCGCCTATCGAGAAGAGAAATTTGGTTGACCTTTTACGCAAAAGATAGATAACTGGAGCGCATATTCCATAAACCATAAGAACATCGCCTTCCCACATGATCATATGCAAGAACCCGATTACTAGTAGCAGGAAATTTCGCCATAAGGTTAGCCTGAATGGTTTCCTTCCCTTTGCCTCTGCCCTATCAGCAAAGAGAACAATGCCTGCGCCGAACAGCATCGAGAAGATAGCCATTGTCTTTTGATCAATAAATATTTCTCCGAGAATTCCAAAGATCCAGTCAAGCACATTGTCTGTTCCTTTTGAGTCCAGGTTGTTGTATGCAGGTTTTGGGAGGCCAAACATCATGGCGTTCATTCCGAGTATTCCCAACGTTGCAATACCTCTAACGAAGTCAAGGTTGGTGATACGGTCCTGCTGTTGAGTTGCTGAGGTGTTTGCTTTGTTCATCTTATTCTTACACTTCTGGTCTCGGCTATCTCTCTGCTTGAAGGGTAGGGTGATTATGTGTTTAGATCAAGAGCAGAAAAGAAAGTTAAGCGAAAGAAGAAGGACTGGACTACACGTGACCGTTCTAAACGATGGAGGGACTATAACGTTTGGTATCAACTCTGGAGAAGGTAACGCTCAATTTTCTCTACCTTTGATTTTTCGTTGCATTAAGTCCCACGTTTGTTCTAAGTAATGTGCCTCAGCATCAATGAGGTTCTTGATTTTATCTCTCCATTCTTTCGGGAGTTCAGGTGCATTACTCGGTTCAAGAGTGACATCTAATTTTGCCATTTCTTCGAGTGTTTGATGTAGCGCTGTCGCACGTCCTATCGTTGTACCAACTGTTATACAACCATGCCATGGAATGATTATGGTGTTCGCTGTTCCAATTGCTTCCCCTATTGAGGCGAATGAGTCATCTGGGCTGATTGCTTGGTCTTCATGAAAAAAGCAAGCAAGATTGTGGATAATTTTCAGTGGCCTAGCGAGACCAGCTAGCGCCGTACCCCAAAATCCGTGTGTATGCACGATTGCATTAATTTCTTCGCGTCTTTGGTAGATGGCTGGATGGAATTCAAACCCCTTACTGATCTCGCGTTTTCCATTGAGTACGTTTCCATCGTAGTCAACTAGAAAAATATCATTTTCTGTAATTTCACTTAAAGTGCGATCAAATGCATTGATCCAGAAAGCCTCCTGATCAGCAACTCTTCGTGAAACATGACCCCCTATTCCATCACCAAGCCCTGCTGCTCCTAATGCCTGACAAGCGATAAGGACTTCATCCTTTTCAATTGAAGTTTTCCCCATGAGAAGAATGTAAACCAGTATGTTACATATCGCATCCCCTTTCGTCTTTTTATTAGCTTGATTACGAAAGGAAATTCCTTAGAAGTAATGTCTAAGCAAGGAGAGGATTTGATGACAGATAGAGAAGAAAGTTTTGAAGATCTTAAAAATTGTGCTTTAACACCCGAGAGGGAACAGGAACTTCTAGACGCCCAACGTGAGTGCGTCTTTAGTTGGACGAATAAGAAGGGAGAGGCTGTCGGAGTTATAGTCTCTTATTTTAATCACGGTGGGAAAATATGGATGACGTGTGCGGAGTCGAGAGCTAGAGTCTCCGCTGTAAAGAGGTTTCCTCGCGCATCTGTTTGTATTACGAGTTCTGGCACAAGACTAGGTACTGGGAAAACGATAACTTATAAGGGTGACTGCATTGTGCACAAAGACAGAGAGACGCTTGACTGGTTTTATCCTGCCTTTGCGAGTGACCGACGATCAACGCAAGAAGGAGTTGATGCTTACATTCAACACCTTGACTCCCCTGACAGAGTTGTGATTGAGTTCATACCTGACTGGAGATTAAGTTTTGACAGTGAAGCTCTTTGGGAGCGTGCCCCATTAGCGGCATCTGATAAGGATGATCCGAGAAACAGTGGTGTTGTTGACTAGCTAAATATTGTGTAGCGGCCTTGCTCCGAAGTCACCATCGGAAGGTCGAGGAATGTTTTTATCCCTGCTGGTGTGGCTTCGCATACTACTGATACTGAATTTGCGCAATGAAAGCCAGTTAAGCTGATACCCATCGCTGTGCGTTCTGGTTGCGTGGGGGCGTCAAGCTTTACGTCAACGACTAGGTTGACATCGCCTTCCAGACGTATTCTCCAACCCGAATCTTGAGGAATATCCATTTTTCTATCTAATCGTTTCTGACTGAGATCATCCATAAACCAGATCTGCTCTTGGATGATTTCAGTCCCTTCCTTTGTCACTCCTATATGTCGATAATTATTTAGACCTATGGTTCCTTTCCTAATCATTCCGGAAGCGGTATCAATGTCTTCGCTGGCAAGAATATAATTATGCTCTGCAGAGTATTTGATTATTTCACTTTTTAGCCCTTCAGCAATCATATCTATGGGCTCATTCCAAAAGTTTGTGAGCAGATCTTTGACTGGATTGTTGTCTGCTTCCTCGGGTGTTCGGCCGAGATTCATTAAATCTCTTATCACTCCTTCAGAACCATAATCTCTACAGTCGCCGTATTCTGTCATCGTGATCCGGTCTATTTTGTTGCATAAACCACTTAGCGTCAGAGGTAGCTTTTCAGCGATTCCTCCAGGGTTGATTCCCGAAGCATGAAAATTTACGCCTCCTTGCTGGCATGCCGTTTGGATCAATAATGCAGATTCACTATCTTGCACGAAAGGGAACCAGTACGGGCATGGGGTTATTACGTGTTTACCCGATATTAAGATGGCACAGATCTCTTCCACATCCCATGGCATCGGCGAGTAGATCACGCAATCGGCATCAGTGTTTAATATTTGGGCTGGGTCAACAGTGCAGGTGATTTCGATTGGGTCAAGACCAACAATATGGCCAGCATCCTTACCGTCCTTGTCAGGAGAATACACTTTGACCGCAACTAGTTCAAGGTTGGGATTCCTTATGACAGCTCGAAGTGAGGCTTGTCCGGTTATTCCTGTTGCCCATTGAATCACTTTATATCTGTTGTTCATTTCTCTCCCCTTAGAGCAGATACGTATTAGTTGTTTGTGAAAAACTAGTGCATTTGTGTTTGTTGTGAAAGAATTTATACAAAACTGGGAGGGAAGATGACACAGATTTTAGGACAGTATTGCATTAACGTGAGAGATATTGATAAGGCTCTTGAGTTCTGGGAGGGAGTTTGTGAGTTGCCTCTTCAACACAGAACTGAAATACCGGGAGTTCTTGAAGCGGTTTTGCAGGCAGAGCAGGGTGGATCTCGTATCCAATTAGCGCAACACCTAGAGAATGATGCCCCCATTGATATGGGGACTGCGATGTGGAAAATATATGTCAATACATCGGACTGTCAAAGGGTGTACGATCGCGCTATAGATGCTGGATGTGAGTCTGTAATGGAACCTGAGAAGCTTGAGAGGTGGCCTGTCACTGTCGCCTTCGTGAAGGATTTTGATGGGTATTTAATAGAATTTGTTGAACATCATGAGGG
>DLTU01000067.1:4747-5111 GCA_002500385.1 Candidatus Neomicrothrix sp. UBA7828
ATCTAGGGGAAGGTTATTAGATGGGAACTAGAGAAGACACAGTAAAGCGGGCAAATTTTAAATCTTTCGCAGAGTCAACGCGCGAAGATTGGCAACTGATTGTCTCGCAGCGAGAACCACTGATTAGTGCGTTACCGGGCAGAGTAACGCAACAGCTTGAACTGCTTAGGGATGACTTTGGGGGCTTTCCCGTTGATCGCCTTGAGCACAGTTTACAAACAGCGACTAGAGCTGAAAGAGATGGACGCAATGATGAGTATGTCATGTGTGCCCTCATCCATGATATTGGCGACGTACTTACACCCCATAATCATCCAGATCTAGCTGCTGCGGTTCTTAAACCTTTTGTTTCGGAAGAAAATCA
>DLTU01000067.1:5449-6167 GCA_002500385.1 Candidatus Neomicrothrix sp. UBA7828
AGCCCATCATGACGTTTTCCAGGGCTATTACTTTTGGCATCATCTCGGGGGCAATCGAAATGCGAGAGATGCGTTTGAAGGACATGAGTTCTATGATCATTGTGAAGAATTCTGCAGACTATACGATGCACCAGCTTTCGATTCATCATATGATTCGAATCCACTTGAACATTACCTTCCGCTAATTAACGAATTTTTCACAAAAAATCCTTAACTTTATATGAAAATACCTGAAGCGAAATGGGCGGAAATCCATGTTGCTTTTCTTTTCGCCATTCTGCTGGGGCTATCATCATCGTGTTCCGCTAACACTTCAAATGCACCGTCAAAGGTTAGACCGAACAACCCATCTACTCCGATTGAGGTGTCTGAAGACTTCAAAAAGGAAGCGAGTTCCGTGTTGGAAGATAATCATGGTAAAGATGATGATATGGATCTTACAAAAATGGAGTCAATTCGGGAGATGAACGAACAAAGCACCCTTTCGCACCAGCTAGAGGGAACAGGTATCAAAGAGGTAATTATTGACATTGACGACTTTTCATTTGATGCGCTTATTGCCGGACCGTCTTCAGGGGAACCAATAATGCTTTTACATGGGTTCCCCAACACTAATTATCAATGGCGAGAACAGATCGTTGCATTAGCAGAAGCCGGTTTCTCTGTGATTGCTCCAAACCAACGCGGCTACTCAAGTGGTGCTCGACCTACAGGTCTT
>DLTU01000104.1:0-11172 GCA_002500385.1 Candidatus Neomicrothrix sp. UBA7828
ATCTTAGATTTGTTAAATCGCTTAATAATGGTGGTCTTCTACCCCGTCTTCTCTAGGATCTTTATGTGGAGTTAATTATTGTTCGGCATGGAAGACCTGTCAGGATTGAAGGCGCTGATGGAATAGCTGACCCCGAATTGGCTCCAGTTGGTTTAAAGCAAGCTGAGGCAGTAGCTGATTACCTTCAAGATCTTTCAATTGATGTAGTGGTGTCGTCACCGTTATTGCGCGCCCGCCAAACTGCCGCCCCTCTTCTAAAGAGACTGGGTCTTGAAGCTCAAATTATTCCTGACTTAGCCGAAATTGATCGTGATAGTGACACGTACGTTCCCATGGAGGAACTTAAAAATTCTGGCGGGGAAGAATGGCAGGCAATTATTGCTGACCCTGACAGTATGCATGGGGATGTTGATATTGATGCCTTTGCAGATATTGTTCATACAGCTTTTGAAAAGATTATTGACGAGAACGCAGGGAGAACTGTTGTAGCGTTTTGTCATGCGATGGTGACGATGTGTTTCCTCCAAAAAATGCTTGGATATGGTGACAAGTACGGAATAAGAGTCGACTATGCAAGTATCACGCGAGTTCAGGCATCGAGGAATGGTGCCCGTTCTATTCGATCTGCGAATGAAACAATGCATCTCGGCGAGCACTTCATTCTCAGTCCATGATAGAAACTTTCATGAAACCTGACGTTTAGAAAATCTAGGTATAGTTTGGCTTAATGCAGGCAGCACTAATTACCGGTAAAGAATTGATAGAGTTCGTGGATTTCGATGACCCAAGTCCCGAGCCTGAGCAGATCGTTGTTGACATAACCTATTGCGGTATTTGTGGAACCGATATTCATGCATTTCAAAGTGACGGACCTGCATGGCCCTCGACATGCGGCCACGAATGGACCGGTTTCATATCTAAGGCTGGCACTTCCGTAAAGCGATTATCAGAAGGAGATAGAGTCGTAATCGCTGTTCCGCCATCATGTGGGAATTGCTCAGCATGCCACTCCGGGCAGATGGAAAAGTGCCAAACAGTTCTAATGGCGACGGTTGGAAGAGGCCCATTCGCTACTCCTCATGGTGGGTTTGCCAAAAGATTGGCGGTTCATCATGGTAGAGCAGTCGAAGCCAATCCTGAACTAAGTGATGAACAAGCAGCTCAAATAGAACCTGCAGCTATCTGCTTCCATGCTGTGAGAGCAAACCCTCCTCGACTTGGAGAAGTTGCTGTTATTCAAGGTGCTGGGCCGATAGGTTTGAGCACATTACAGTGGGTTCGCGTTGCTGGGGCAGGAACGATAATTGTAGTTGAACCCAATGCCGCTCGCCGGAAACTTTCCTTATCTCTTGGGGCGCACCATGCTATTGACTCGTCAGAGGCTAATGCTTTTATTTCCGACTTAACGAGCGGATTAGGAGCTGACATCGTGTACGAATGTGCTGGGATTCCTACAACTATTCAGTCAGCGGTTGATTTGGCTCGACGTGGGGGAAGAGCTGCGATTATCGGGCTGGCTATGGGTGATGCACCTATAAGTCCTCGCCAATGGTTAACGAAAGAGATTCAGGTGACTGCGGCTCTTGGTTACACGCATGAAGAATTTGAAATGACAATGGGGTACGTGGCTGATGGAAGAATAGATTTAGATGTTCTTCACTCGGGGACTGTCGAATTGGCGGGCATATCGGAAATTTTTACTGAGCTTTCGTCAGGTATGACGGAGCATACAAAAGTCCTTGTGAGACCTTAGGAGTGCTACATTGCGAATAGACTTCTGGGTTGACCCTATATGACCGTGGTGTTGGGTAACGGCTCGTTGGGTCGTTGATGGAGTTCAAACGCAGCGTGACCTAGAGATAACTTGGCAACCCATCAGTCTGTATTTTAAAAATAATCCATCTGAAGATAATCCTCGGTTTCCATGGTACGAAAGGTCTCATAATCTCTTGCGTGTAATGGAATCGATTCGAGCTAACGAGGGCAATGCGGCTGTTCAGAAATATTATTGGGAGTTAGGTCGAAGAATTCATCACGATAGGGATTTTATGGATTTTGAATTATCTAATGTTCTAAGATCAATCAATGTGAGCGCTGATCATAATGTTGCTTTTGAGAACCCAGAATTTGACGAAGAAATTCGATCGCGAATGGATAAAGGAATTTCCTTAGCAGGAGATGATATCGGAACGCCGATCATTGGTTTTGATGATGAGAAAGGTGAAACCGTTGGGATATTCGGACCTGTGATAACTCGTGTTCCAGATAAAGGGCAAAGTCTTGATTTATGGGATAGCGTTGTCCGTCTCACCACGACGCCAGGATTTTGGGAACTTAAACGCACGAGAACCGAAAAACCAGAATTTGGAGAAAGACCATGACCTCAATCATTAGTGATTCCGGATATAAGTGTCACCCATCAGATTATAGAAAAGCTTCACTATGAAATTTCGGGAGCGCTTGCAGTGGTATTCATCACCAAGAATGATCTATCGTGCAGGGAGAAAATCAATGGCTACAGATGACAAAATAATGATTGCCGAAACTATTTACCTCTATGCCACAGGAATTGATACCAAAGATTTCGATTTATACCGCTCAATCTTTGCCAATCAAGTTGAGATTGACTTTTCATCATATGAGGGATCATCTGTTCCAGAACCCGATTTCCTAACAGGTGATCAATGGGTCAATCGCGTGAAGCCTCTGTTTACCGGGCTTGCTGCAACACAACATTCTATGAGCAACCCGATAGTGACCTTAGATGGAGACTCTGCTTCATGCAGAATGTACATGCAGGCCCACCATGTCTTTGAACCTGAAAGGGAAGATTCATGGTTCACGATTGGAGGGTACTACGATGACACCTTGGTGAGAGATGGTGAATCCCCTACGGGTTGGAAATTAACAGGTGTTAAGCTCACCGTTCTTTGGCGTAAGGGCAATGATTCAATAATGCCTGTTGCTAGATCGGCAGGTCATCGAATTCTAGAAAACTGACTTTGATCTAGCAATAGGTGAAGGAATTTTCTGAAGCGCAACTTTTTTTGGTGTTAGACGGAATCCTTCTACATGCCTATGATTTCAAAAAGGGAAAAATTATGGTAGGAAGAAATTTTGATTTTGATAGCGAACTAGATGAGATGCATAAAACTGTTTTGAGTGTGCTTCCAGAGAAATTACTTGATTTGACTGATATTTCCGTTACGAGGGCTGGACTTGATGCGCTCATGGGTCAAATGCCAGCATTTGAAGCCCCCAAAAATATTCTGGTTGAAGAAACCAATGTTCCTGGATTGAATGGTGATCCAGATGTTCTAGTAAGAACCTATACTCCGAAAGATCTTCCTTCCGAAGCACCTGGGTTGCTGTGGATTCATGGAGGTGGAATGGTTTTGGGCTCCATTAACATGGATGATGATACATGTGCGTCAATCGCAATGAATCACAACTGCGTGGTTGTTTCCGTTGAGTATCGACTTGCTCCGGAGCACCCCTACCCAGCACAAATTCATGATTGTTACTCGGCTCTGTGCTGGATGCATGATAATGCTGACGAACTAGGAATTTCTAAAGATCGCATTGCCATAGGAGGTGCCTCTGCTGGAGGTGGACTTGCCGCAGGAACTTCTTTGATGGCCCGAGATAAGGGTGGCCCGAACCTCATATTTCAATTACTTGTGTTCCCTATGCTTGACTACAGAAATATAACCCCTAGTAGCTATGGGACTTCTGACACTCGTGTGTGGAATAGAGAAGCAAATATTATTGCTTGGAAAGCATACCTGAACGATATTGAACCAGTTCCTGCATATGCGTCGCCAAGCGCAAGCGAAGATCTTTCTAGCCTTCCCCCTGCCTACATTAACGTTGGAACTCTAGATATTTTTATTGATGAAGATATTGACTATGCTGCCCGTTTATCACAGGCAGGTGTTCCCGTAGAATTGCATGTTTATCCGGGAGCTTTTCATGGAAGCAATGGCTTAGTGGGAGAATCTGAACTTTCAATAAGGTGGGCGAAAGATCAGACTGCTGCTATTGAGTTTGCATTGAACCCTTCTTCTCAAAGGTAGACCTAGACATGGATTTTCGAATTTTCACCGAACCGCAACAAGGAGCCGGCTACGAACGCCTTTCAAGGCTTGCTCTTCATGCTGAGACTCTAGGGTTTGATGGGTTTTTTGTAAGTGACCATTACCATATGATGGGAGAAATCAATCCAAGACTAGGTCCTACTGATGCGATGACAACTTTGGCGGGATTGGCTCGTGATACTAACAATTTACGTATCGGAACACTCGTTTGCTCATCTACTTTCAGACAACCGGGTCGTCTTTCTGTCATTGCAGCCGAAGTGGATCAGATGTCCTCGGGTAGGCTCGAACTTGGTATCGGAGCCGGATGGTTTGACCGTGAACACGAAGCACTTGGAATTGACTTTCCACCGTTGAAAGAGCGGTTTGACAGAATGGAAGATCAGCTTTCGATTCTTCAACTATTCCAAGCCACACCTTCTGATTCAACTTTTAACTACGAGGGGAAAACAGTGAGACTTAAAGATTGTCCTGCACTACCGAAAGCTGTTCAGGAGTCTGGCATCCCCTTAATCGTTGGAGGGGGTGGACCACGACGAACACCAAATTTAGCAGCACGTTTCGCTAGCGAGTTTAATCTACCTTTCAGTTCGCCAACTGACTTTGAATTGCAGGCTGAACGGGTGAAGAGAGCCTGTGAATCTTTAGAACGTGATCCTAAAAGCATGATCTTTTCTTCTGCACAAGTTCTCTGTATTGGAAGAACCGAGGAGGAGTTAATTACCCGTTCACAGCGAATAGGACGGGAACTTTCTGAGTTAAGAGATAATGGTGTCGCTGGAACTTTGGATGAAGCTCGTGAACGCATAAAATCTTTTCAACGATTAGGTGTAACCAGAATGTATTTTCAGGTATTAGATGAAGATGATTTAGATCAGGTTTCATTGCTGGCTGAATTGCTAGATGAATTTAGTGAAACAGGAAACTATGCCTGATTTATCCGAAAAGGTTTTCGTTATTACTGGAGGAAACGGCGGTATAGGGCTAGGTCTGGCTAAAGGTATAGCCGAAGCTGGCGGGTCAGTAGCCATTTGGGCTCGCAACGAAGAAAAGAACTCGCATGCAATTAACCTCCTGGAAGACTTAGGAATAGAGGCTAGATCGTATATTTGTGACGTAAGTAGTGAAGAAGATGTCATCGCTACCCTTGCTTCAACGGTAAATGACTTTGGAAGACTTGACGGGTTATTTGCTAATGCAGGTCGTGCTGGAACCGGTACTCCGTTCATTGACACTTCGTTGAAATCCTGGCGTAAGGTAACAGCAGTGAACCTTGATGGTGTCTTCTTATGCCTAAGAGAAGCCGCCAAGCAAATGATTTCTCAGGGTTCCGGAGGTAGCTTAGTTGCTGTTTCATCGACGTCAGCGATACATGGCGCTGCTGGGAATGAAGCATACGGTACTGCCAAGACTGCTGTCACTGGCCTCGTTCGAGCTCTTGCGGTTAGTTTAGCTCGATTTCAGATTCGCGTTAATTGCTTGTTACCGGGTTGGACCGTGACAGAATTAGCGAGTCCTGCTTTTGAGAATGAACATTTTCGGGAAGTTACGACGAAGAGGACACCGGTTCGTCGTTGGGCTGACCCCAACGAATTTAAAGAAGTGGGTGCCTTTCTTGCTGACCCCTCTCAAACATTTCATACGGGACAACAAGTTTGTGTTGATGGTGGCTACACAATTTTTTGAATCTTGTGCCTTAAATCACAGTAAATATTTCTTAGCCTCTGAGGGTTCAGGTTGTATTTCCCCTACTGTGGAAATCTATGCCTGAAGCCCCCCAACGAGGAACAACCCGTGATGCTCTTGCAATCCCCGCTTTCAGAAGACTGTATATCGGATCATTTCTGTCTGGAATTGGGCGCTGGATGCAGGCAGCTGCATTAGGTGTTCTCGCGTGGGAAATCAGTGGTTCGAGTGGCTATTTAGGAGCAATTATCTTTGCGAACCTCGGACCTCTTGCTCTGCTTAGTTTGGTTGGAGGATCGTTAGCTGATACAGGTAATCGCCGCAAAATTCTTTTCCTTACACAAATTTGGCAACTTGTTTGGACGATAGTGTTAGCAATCAATGTTGCTGATGGTGAAATAGGTCAAAACTCATTACTGATTATTGTCTTCATTATCGGTTTAGGCCAAGGAGTTTATGCGCCAACATTCACATCTGTGATTCCTGAATTAGCAGGCAGGCATAATCTTCAGGCAGCTGTGGCTTTAAACTCAATGTCAATGAACGGGGCGCGTGTGATTGGTCCAGCTCTTGGTGGATGGTTAACTAGCAGATTCGGTTTCGCTGAAGTGTTCAGCTTGAATGCTGTAACATATCTCTTTGTTCTAGTTGCAATAGTTCTTACGACTATCCCGCCGACCTCTGCCGATCCAAGAAACTTAGGGGACCGCCTATTTGGGGGATTTCGGATTGCTTTTAGAGCCCCTCAGGTAGGTAGACCGTTGACTCTTATGTGTCTCTTTTCCTTCTTTTGTTTGCCGTTCATCGGTCAACTGCCAGCAATAGCTGAAGTGAATATGGATATAGATGCGAAGAGCTCGCAGTATGGGTGGTTTTACGCAACCTTTGGTTTTGGGGCTTTGTTTGGAGCTGCAATTGTTGGTACTGTGTTGCTTCAAGCGTCGCGAAGTTTGCTCATTAGGTTGTCATGTATTGGTTTTGGGATCACCTTGGCGTGGCTCATCTTTCTTCGCTCGATCAATATCGCTTATTTCGCTATTTTCTTTGTTGGGTTCTTTTATTTGATCCTTCCTACAACGTTGAGCACATATTGGCAGGAGCACGTTGATGAAAATATTCGTGGAAGAGTGGCAGCGATTTGGGTTTTATCATTTGGCGGGACTGTTCCGTTTGGAAATTTGATTGCCGGTCCCCTTGTGGATGCAACTTCGTTGTCAGCAGTACTTTATTTCAGTGCTGCGTTTGCGGTGGTACTTGGTGTGTTTTTCACTTTAAAGCAGGGGCCCGTCATCGGAGAGGAAATTCTTGAAGGCAAATAACGTCACTTCTCTGAGGACTCATTCATGTAGTCACGGTAGTAGGTGATTTGGCTATTTTTTACCTCATAGACACCTACGCCTTCCCTATAGCCATGGTCTGAAGTGAAGGACCATTGGGCCCAGGCAGTTGTTTCATTTCCTGAAAGTTTCTCTAATCTGAAGACGCCATTGATTGACTTTACTTCTTGGTTCATTTTCAGAAGGAATGCACTAATTTCCTCTCGGCCTTGAAAGGTTCCATATATGGGGTCTACGAAAAGAGCATCGTCAGCAAACAGGTGCTCGGTTGTTGTGTAATCTCCGGAATCTTGGTTTTTCCAGAATTTCTTAATAACTTGTAATGCCTCTCCAGTCATAGCAGTCTTCTTTTAGTTCACAAGTTTTTCGTGACCTTGCCAATAAGGGGCTCGTAGTTTGTATTTCTGAAGTTTTCCTGTTGCAGTTCTGGCGAGTTCATCACGGAATTCTATAGTGGTTGGGCACTTGTAGTGAGCCAATTTCTTGCGGCAGAATTCTATGAGTTCTTCTTCCGAAATATCACCCTCAATAACGACTAGAGCTTTCACTGTTTCTCCCCATTTCTCATCTGGGACACCAATAACAGCTACCTCTGTGACTTGTTCATGTGAAAATAAAACGTCTTCAATTTCTATCGAAGAGACATTCTCACCACCGGAGATAATGACATCTTTTTTTCGGTCGGCGATTGTCACAAAATTATCCTCATCAACATAGCCACCATCTCCAGTGTGGAACCATCCATCGCGTATAGCCTCATTTGTTGCTTCGGGCTGGTTCCAATAACCCTTTAAGACATGATTTGATCGTGCGCAAATCTCTCCGTCTTCTGTAACTTTAAGTGAAACGCCAAGGGCGGGTGCTCCAGCGCGACCAAGCAACTTTGCTCTTTCAGATGTTGATAATTCATCCCATTCTGATCTGCCTCGCGACATTGTTAATAGCGGCGCTGTTTCGGTAAGACCATAAATTTGGATGAACTCCCAATTGAGCTCAGTTTCTATTCTTTCAATGATAGATGTAGGTGGTGGGGCTCCAGCGACGACGATTCTTGTTTTCCCAGCTCCTGGTATAGGGCCATCCCATTCAGATGCTGCATCCAAGATTGCGGCTACCACCGCAGGAGCTCCGCACATCAGCGTAACTCCATGCTTTTCGATTCGATTTAGTATTTCTTTTCCGTCGACTTTCCTGAGCACCACCTGAGGTACACCCATGGCAGTTAAAGCGAACGGCATCCCCCAACCATTGCAGTGGAACATTGGGAGAGTATGTAAATACACATCACGATCGTTGACGCCTGTTTGCCAACCAAATATTGCGGCATTCGTCCACAACATTCGATGGGTCATTTCAACGCCTTTTGGCCTGGCGGTTGTGCCACTTGTATAGTTAATTGTGGCCGTTGCATCCTCGTCAGGAACCCAAGATGAAGGTTCCCCCGCTTGATAGAGAACCTCGTCAGAGTCGCTCCCCATGGAAAAGAAGTGCTTTACTTTGACCTCTTTTAATGTGTCCTCTAGTTCAGGATCAACGATGAGAACTTCAGCGCCGCTATGTTCAATAATGTAGCTAATCTCTTGATGGTTGAGCCGAAAATTAATAGGAACGCCTATACGTCCCCATGCGGCTGTGCCAAACAAAAAAGTAAGCATCCGAGATGCATTATGAGAGACCATCGCAACTCTGCCTTGCTGAGCAACGCCTAACTCTTCAAACCCTTTAGCCATAGATTTTGCTTTGGCTGCAAATGAACCGTAAGTCATATCCGCCATCGGTTGCGCGGGCTGGTCAGGTTCATCAATGATACCTATCCGATTTCCGTACACAAGAGCGGCCCGTTCAAGATGGTCTTTTATAGTCAGTGGTACAAACATCGTCTCTTCCTGTCTTAGTGGAATCTGTTTTAGTTCAGAAATAAGGGGTAGAAAAATTCTTAACTAATAAAGCCTGTAGGAGATTTTAGAAATAATTTCAGATATGCCCCCCCTGCGTTCTAGCTGCTAGGTTTGAACAAATGAACGCACCAAACATTCTTTTAATTGTGTCAGACCAAGAAAGACAACGGGACTGGATTCCCGATGGATGTAATCTTCCAGCTAGACAACGACTTTTGGATGAGGGCTTGGAATTCACTAGATACTACACACATACGTCACCTTGTTCTCCAGCAAGAGGAACTTTATTTACAGGACAGTATCTTCCCGTGCATGGAGTTAACGAGAATTGCATCATGCCAGCTAACGGAGAGCTCTCTACCGATGCACAAACATTAGGGAAATTATTTAGAAATAAGGGGTATTACACCGGATACAAGGGGAAATGGCATCTAGCACCCGATGCATTTCCGGACATGGATGCGTATGGTTTCAGTGACTGGGAAGGCAATGATAAAGCTTTTTGGGGACAAGCAGGAAGCGGAGTTGAATTCGATGAACCCATCGCACGATCAGCCGCAAACTGGATACGAGACCGAAATGGAGAGTCAGCGCCTTGGTTTCTTTCCGTGGGTCTTGTAAACCCTCATGACGTTATGTGGTTCCCAATGGACCAACCCTGGTATCAGCAGGAGAATGCTTCAAAGGTTCAAGCATTGAAAGACAGGTACGCAACATATGACTGGGGACGAGAAGACCCACTTCCTGCGTTTAACTTACCTTACGAAGAATGGTTCACAGAACTACCTATGAACTTTCACGATGACTTGCACACAAAACCTGACGTACACCGCAGATTCATGCGTGAAATGTCGAGATCAAATGGATACCTAGACCCAAACGATCACGCTAAATGGATACGCCTACTTGACTACTACCTTAAACTGCATCAAATGAGTGATGAGAGTCTGTCACTTATCTTGAGCGCCCTTGACGATACGCAAGCATGGGACAACACAATTGTCGTCTTTACTGCCGATCATGGAGATCAGTGTGGGTCGCATGGCTTGCGTTCAAAAGGTCCATGGAACTATGAAGAAACCATGCGAATCCCGCTCTATGTTGTGGCACCTGGAATCACGAAGCCAGGTACTGTGTCCGACGCTATGATGAGCCCTGTGGACCTCGCTGCCACAATCTGTGAACTAGGAGGAATAAGTAGCGAGGATGCGAACTTACCTGGCCAGTCAATGCTTCCTATCTGGTCGGACCCAAATGAAACTGGACGAGAATTCGTACTCTTTGCTCAAGATTGGGCTTGGTACGATGGGTTGGTCAATACTCGCTACGCAAGTCGTGGAATCTTTGATGGTCGCTTCAAGTACAGCCGATACTACGGGGTCGGTGGTTCAAGCACGACAAGGGGAACGCCAATTGCTCATGAGAAAATCTTCGGACCAGATTCACACTTTGATGACCAAGAACATGAACTATATGACCTCTTTGAAGATCCTGGGGAGATGGTGAATCTAGCCATGGACAGGGCAAGAAGAGATACTGTCAGAGAGTGGCATCATCGACTTCTTGAAGCCGAATCTAAAGAGTTTTCCAGTCTTTTATAAACCGTGCTGAAATCTCCTCCATTTCCTCTATCAATTGAAGAGATAGATGCATCGTTTTTGAGCGAGCATCTGAGTATTAATATTCACAATTTTCAATACGAACGTATTGGCGCTGACCGGGGCATGCTTGGAGAAATTTATAAAGTAACGATCCAATCAGATACCGGGTCTCAAGAAGTGGTAGCTAAGTTTTCAGCTCCACGTAAAGAGGCATTAGATAATGCAAAACGCGGAGGGACACATGAACGAGAATTGCGGTGTTATGACGAATTGCTTAACTCAACCCCTGTATCTATCCCAGAAATATTTGCTTGTTGGTTTGATGAAGATAGTTCTGAATATTTGATTCTTCAAGAATTTATTGATTTTGATCAGAGCGTCGATCAAATAAATGGGATTACTATAGCCCAATCTAAACTGGTCATTGAAGAAGCCGCTGCTATGCATGCACATTGGTGGGAGCACGCCGACTTGGTTCAATCTAGCTGGCTTCCTAGGTTGAATGATGATAGACGCAGAACCAACCTCACTACCGTTACTAGGCTGGGCTGGG
>DLTU01000135.1:0-5846 GCA_002500385.1 Candidatus Neomicrothrix sp. UBA7828
TAGTAGCAGTGAAGCTTCTAGCAGTGAAGCAGCTGAAGAAGAATGTGAACTAGCTCGTGGTGTCACCGATGACAAAATCCTATTTGGATCTTCACAACCTATGACCGGAAACTTAGCTGCCTTGGGAGAACAAGCTGTTCTCGCTATGGAAGTAACTCGGGATAGAATTAATGACGGTGGCGGTATCAATGGAAGAATGATTGAATTCATTGTTCAGGATGATGCCTATAACCCTGAGAAAACAGTTTCTAACGCCCAATACTTTATTGAGCAGGAGAATGTTTTCGCTATTTGGGCAAGCATTGGTTCAGCAACCCTAAAGGCTGCTCTGCCTCTACATGATGAGTCGAATACGCCCTCATTGTTCCCGTGGGCTCAAGATTTGAGTTTCTATGATGTGAACAATCACCCACTATTCTTCTCAGTTAACCCACCGGCTTATGCCCAGACCAAAGGATTTGGTAATTACCTAGTAGAAAACTTTGGTACTGACGGAATTAAAGTCGGATTGATGACAATTAACTCCGTTGACGGTGAGCAAACAGTTCAAGGATACAAAGACAGCACTGGAGGAGACCTCCTTGTAGATGAACAAACCTGGGAGCGCGATTCAACCACATACGGTCCTCAAATTCTTTCATTCATTGATTCAGGAGTAACAGATGTTTACGTTGGAACTGGTGATACTCAATTCGCTCAATTCCTTCTAGAAGCAGACCAACTTGGTCTAGATGCTCGATTCTGGGGCTCAACAGGAACAATTTCTGCGAACACAATTGAACTCGCAGGTGACCTGTCCGAAGGCGCATACGGTGTTAACGTAATATCCTCAGCCACAGGTGACAAGCCTGGCCTGAATGCATATCGTGAAGCGATGTTCGCTGCAGGAGCCGAAGAAGCACAAATCAGCACAGCTAGCTTGCTCGCATACACTGGAGGATTAGTCCTCGAAGAAATGCTAACACGAGCCGGTGAATGCCTAACTGTTGAAAGCTTTGTTGCTGCTGGCGAAACCATCAAAGACTTTGATACAGGTGGAATTATGCGTCCACTTAACTTCTCAGCTGAGAACCATCTTGGAAACAACGATGTGATCATCTTGCAAGTCCAAAATGGGGCATGGGAAGAATTAGTAGTAGGCCAAGAATAACTGCTGCTAACAATTAACTAATGACGGTTTGGGGCCCACCTAGGGCCCCAAACTTGTCAAAATTCCAACGTCGGGAGAACGATGGTTGAATATATCCAAATCGCTTGGCAGGGTCTTGTATCAGGTTTTGCATACGCATTAATCGGCCTTGCCCTTGTCATGGTTTACAAGACAGCCCGTATTCTTAATTTCGCAGCCGGGACAATGGCTGGGATCTCAGGATTTCTTGCCCACTGGTGGGCCGCTGAACAAGGTATGCCTTTTGGCATTGCAATCCTATTTGCAATGATAATGACAGGCGCAGGTACTTATGTAGTTGAAAGATTAACCGTAAGACCCTTGGTAAAACTAGGCGATTTTCTCCCAATCGTTATCATGACTTTAGGAGTCGAAGAATTTCTAGCAAACGTATCACTACTGTGGTGGGGCGGAACCGCTAGGCGATACCGCGTACCTGGTGACATTGATCGAATTAACTGGCTGATTGGTGACTTTCGTCTAAATGCATGGCATTTAGTAGTCGCTATAACAACTTTCGTTACCCTGTCTATTGTCGGTTATATCATTAACCAAACCGAACTAGGCTTAGGCATGAAAGCATTCGCTGAAGATCAGGACGCGGCGAAACTTATGGGCATCAAGGAATCGACCGTTTCAATTTGGACATGGGTATTATCAGCATTAGTTGGCGGAGTAACAGGAATCGTCTTTGCGCCTGTACTCTTCCTTCAGCAGGACTACATGAACATTATCTTCATCAAAGGATTCGTTGCTGCAATCCTCGGCGGATTCCTAAGCCTCTCTGGCGGAGTAGCTGGCGGACTTCTTCTTGGCGAACTTGAGGCATTTACCATTAAGTGGGCCCCAAGAGAGTTTGCAGCCGCTTTACCAGTTGTAATTGTATTTATAGTTCTTCTCATTAGACCCCATGGTTTATTCACTAGAGAGAAAGGGCACGAACGGGTATGAGTGATCTTACAGATAATTCAACTACTGCTCTTGAAAGGGCAAAAATACCTCTTCCAAAATTCCTAAAGAAAAATCACTATTTTGGGTTTCTTGGGATATTGCTTGTTTACCTACTAGCAGGAACTTACTCGGAATATTCACAAACAATCATGAACACAATAATCTTTGCGATTATTGGGGCAAGCCTTATTGTTGTCTTCGGCATGGCAGGTCAACTGACACTCGGACATACGATCTTCGTTGCAGCAGGTGTCTTTCTTTCGGCGAATATAACTACTGTCTGGACCAGAGGGCTCGAAACTGAAATTCCTATAGCATTCGGTGTCGCATTCCTTTTGGGGCTTATAGTTGGATTCCCGAGTTTACGCGTGAATGAATTATATTTGGCTCTTGCCACCTTTGCGGTTGCATTCGTTGGTGTACAGGTGTTGTTTGAGTGGAAACAGTTTTCAGGTGGAGGTTCAGGAAAACCAGTAGGGAAACTTGAACTTTTTGGCTATGAGTTCTCAAGAGGACCAACACTCGTGCGAATAGCCCTCATATTAATGCTAATCACATTCTGGGTAGTTGGTAATTATCAGGATGGTCGGACTGGCAGATCATGGAATGCGCTGAGAACAAGTGAAACCGCAGCTCGTGCTGCTGGATTACCTGTTGCTTGGCTCAAGATTCTGTGTTTCGGAATAGGTGGGGGCCTTGCCGCCATCGGCGGCGTGCTCTACGCACACACATTAAGATACGCAATTCCAGAAAACTACGGAGTTGCTCTCTCAATCATTGTGGTTCTTGCACTGATCATTGGTGGGAAACATAGACTCATGGGAGCGGTACTTGGAGCTGTGTTCGTTAAATGGCTTCCAGAATTATCACGTGATGTACAAGAGTATGAAGGCCTAATCTATGGTGGAACTCTTATTATCCTGACCTTGATAGCCCCAGATGGATTAGTCGGCATGTTTGAATGGCTCGGCGAAAGAATCAAAAACCTACTAAAGGGTGATTCACAGGCTGAAAGAATCTCTTCTGTATCTAAGGAAACTTCGCCGTTAGAATCTCAGTTCTTGGCTCCCCTATCGTCGCCTGATCCAAAGGGAAGTTTGATTGTCCGTGATGCAGCTGTTGCATTTGGTGGTGTAAAGGCTGTTGACGGAGTTTCATTTGAAATACCTGCGGGAGGGGTTACCGGCCTAATCGGCTCTAATGGCGCAGGCAAAACAACTCTTTTCAATGCAATAACTGGACATGTTAAGGGGGCGACTGGACAATTCATTCTCGATGGTGAAGAAATCTCTCAGAAGCCCATTCACAATAGAGCTTTATCGGGACTTGGCCGAACCTTCCAAAACCTAAACCTTCATGACGATCTCAATGTTCTGGAACATGCTTTATTGGGGCTCGACAGGAATATGAAATACGGCCGGATTGCAGAATCTTTCCGGATGCCATGGGTACTTCGAGAAGAGAAAAAAGCACATTACGTTGCTGCAGAACTTTTAGACCATATGGACCTCTTGGAGTACTGGAATGAAAAGGTTGAAGACCTCCCCTATGGACTCCAAAAGAGAGTAGACGTCGTTCGAGCTCTAGCTACGAACCCCTCAATTCTCCTCTTGGATGAACCTGCAGCAGGGCTACCAACTGCGGAAGCTCTAGAAATGATGAAAAAGGTGCAAGAGTACGCAAGTCATATTTCTGCCGGAGTCTTGATAATCGAGCACAATGTTGAACTAGTCGCCGATGTTAGCGACAGAATTATTGTGTTAGATGCGGGAAAGACAATAGCCGATGGTACTCCAGAGGAAGTAACGAGGAATGAACAAGTAATCGCTGCTTATTTAGGGACATAATATGAGTGGATTAATTATAAAAGATTTAAAAGTTGGGTATGGCCGAAATGAAGTCATCCACGGAGTTGACATCAGTGTAAATTCAGGTGAGAAGGTCGCTCTACTTGGCGCTAATGGTGCAGGAAAGTCGACCGTGCTCAAAACCATCTCTGGCCTTTTGACCCCAACGACAGGAACAATAACATTTAACGGAGACGAAATCGGTGGAGCAAATCCTGCGGCACTTGTTGACATGGGCGTCATACAGGTACCTGAAGGACGTAGAGTATTCCCTGGGCTGAACGTTGAAGACAATTTAAAGGTAGCTAATTACGGAAAGTCTCCAGATCTTTTCGAAGAGGGACTTGAGACTGTTTATAATAAGTTCCCCATTCTTCAAGAAAGAAGGAAGCAAGCAGCTGGCCTACTAAGTGGCGGCCAACAACAAATGCTTTCACTGAGTCGCGCAATCATAGCAAAACCAAAATTACTACTTATAGACGAAATGTCTTTGGGATTAGCGCCGCTTCTAGTAAAAGAATTCTACGAGCAACTGGGAGACCTATTCTCTGAGGACGTGACTTTACTTCTAGTGGAACAAAATGCGGGACTAGCATTAAAGTACTGTTCGCGCTTCTATGTGCTTCGAAATGGAGAACTCGTCCTCCAAAGCGACTCGTCAGACTACATAGATGACCCCACAGCTTTGCAATCTGCATATTTAGGTGTGGACGCGTAAGCTTCGGGAGTGAACGCTTATGGCTCGCATTGATATTCCTAATGGTGAGGAATTAGAGCGCATACGCCTCTGGAAAATGACTTCAGGTCTTTCAGACGCAATTAACAGTTTTCGAATTGCATCTCATGATAAGAGCCTACTTACTCGAAGGGTCAGAGAAGTAGCCCGAATGCGGATAGCTGTAATAAACCAATGCCCCATATGACTTGACACCAGAAGTGCGTCGGGAACGGACAAAAAGCTTTCTGAGTCAGAGTATTGCGAAATTATTAACGGAGAGAAGCCTATTTCCTTAAATAGGCAAGAATTGCTTGCCCTAAATTTTGCTGAGGAGTTTTGCAATGACCCAAATTCACTAAATGACGAGTTTTTTGTCGAACTAAGGTCAGAGTTCTCGGATGCAGAAATTGTTGATTTGGCTGGCTATGTCGCTTTTTGTTTAGGCATTGGTCGAGTATATAAAGTCTTAGATATCGCAAATGAGTGCCCAGTAGTTCACTAGTAAAGCCGCTTAATACTAATCGAAGGTGCTTCTCAGGTTTCGTTTGAGTATTTTTCCTGTCGGAGCCTTAGGAAGTTCTTTGACAAATTCAACATACTTAGGTTTCTGGTAGCTTGCTAGGTTACTTTTCGCAGTCAGCATAATATCCTCTGGCGATAAGTCATAACCTGGCTTAGCCACAACGAATGCCTTGACTGATTCTCCCCACTCATCGTCGGGGATACCTATCACCGCGACTTCAAGCACACCTTGGTTCTTTGCTATCGCTTCCTCAACTTGAATTGAGTAGATATTCTCCCCCCCAGAAATAATCATATCCTTAGCCCGGTCAACGATATAGCAATAGCCATCAGAGTCCCAAGTTGCGATATCACCTGTCCACATCCAACCATTACGAATTGTCTGACTTGTTAAATCTGGTCTTCCAAAATATCCGATCATATTTGCTTTAGACTTCACGATGATTTCACCCGGAGTCTCATTATCTTGGGGTACTACGGTCCCATCAGAGTCTACTATTCGAATAGATGTGACAAAGCCTTCTCTTCCACAGGACCGAAGTCTTTCGGGGTGAAAGTTTTCGCGTATTGCGAGATAGTGATCTTCCTGACTGAGGAACGTCATTGTTGTCCCTTCAGTTTGCCCATAACCTTGTATCAA
>DLTU01000142.1:0-3361 GCA_002500385.1 Candidatus Neomicrothrix sp. UBA7828
GCGATACCTGATTGGGAACTTGGTATTTCTCCTCAATCAATTTTCGCAAACTTTCTTGAGTTCCTTGAAATGAACCCAGAAGCAAAAGAAGCGTACGAAGAAAACTTAGAAGAAGCATCTGGGTGAAATAACGTGCAATCATAGTAATGTGATTGATCCGACTGGTACTCAACAATGGAAAGAGCTATCTGAGCATAGTTCGTTGCTTGAAGTAGCAAGCCTGGAAGAATTATTGAATGACGACCCTTCGCGCATAGAGGATTTATCCTTTGAAGTTGGGAGTTTACATGTTGATTTTTCGAAACAATTAGTTACCAAAGATACAATTGATAAGCTTGTGGCTCTGGGGAATGAGCTGAAGCTTTCAGATAAGATTCATAGTTTATTTGCTGGTGAAATTGTAAATGTTTCCGAAAACCGTCCCGCTCTCCACACAGCCCTTCGGTCTTCTGAAGGCTCAGACGAAGGTGTAGGCGGAGTCGTAAGAGGTGAACTTGAACGAGCCAGCGACTTTTCTCTGTTAGTCCGATCTGGGAAATGGGTGGGTGCAACAGGTAAACCTATTACCACGGTTATAAATATTGGTATAGGCGGGTCACATCTAGGGCCTCTTATGGCAAACGCTGCTTTACGCCCTTTCAGGAAAAACTCAATTAAGTCTGAGTTTGTATCAAACATTGATCCAGCGGACATTGATTCCAAATTGCATTTGCTTGACCCTGAGAAAACTTTGTTTATTATTAATTCAAAATCCTTTACAACTGAAGAAACTATTACGAATGCTGAAGCTGCTATTCAGTGGCTCAAAAATTCACTAGGAACTGAGAGAGATTTTCTTGCACGGCATGTTGTTGCAGTTACAGCTAATTCCAGCGCAGCAGAAAATATGGGAATCCCAAAAGAAAATATCTTTAGAATATGGGATTGGGTTGGAGGAAGATTTTCTATCTGTTCTTCGGTCAGCCTTGCAGTAATGATTTCAGTAGGGCCTGAGAATTTTCAGCTTTTGTTGGATGGGGCAAACAGCATAGATGAGCATTTCAAATCGACTGATTTATCGGAAAATATTCCTGTTCTTATGGCATTGATTGCTATCTGGAATAGAAATTTTTTAGGTTATGGAAATCATGCATTGTTGTCTTACTCCGAAGACTTAAAGTACTTTCCCTCTTATCTTGAACAGTTAGAGATGGAAAGTAACGGAAAACAACTTCGTGTTGATGGGGAAAAGGTTACACATCACACCAGTCCAGTTGTTTTGGGAGGTGTTGGAACGGATGCTCAACATAGTTTTTTCCAACTTCTTCATCAAGGGACAACAACTATTCCCTCTGATTTCATAGTTTTTTGCAAACCTTCCATGCCATTAGATGCTCTGCCTAAAGATACTTTTCTCAAGCAACACGAGATTCTCGTCGCAAATTGTTTTGCCCAAAGTAAAGCGCTTGCTATTGGTTCCAGTCATGAATCAGGGGATAAAAAATCTGATGGAAACCGGCCAAGCACAACTATTTTAGGTACCCGCTTAGACCCATATACACTTGGACAACTTGTGGCGCTCTACGAGCATAAAGTGTTCACGATGGGAGCGATTTGGCAAATTAATAGTTTTGATCAAGAGGGTGTTCAAATTGGTAAGTCACTTGCAGCAAGTATTGAAAATGATCTTTCTCTAGCTGAAGACTTCTCAGGCCATGACGCTTCTACGCAATCACTTCTATCCATTTACCAAAAACGGCGAGGGATATAGTTTAAAGGAAATGAGAATGACGTTATTTCTGAGCTATCTCAGAAATTGTTTCTTCAGCTATTTCTAGAGTCTTTTCAATAACGTCTTTTGTGTGTGCGAGGCTTGGGAATAAGGCTTCATAAGGGCCTGGAGCTAAAGCAACCCCTCTTTTTAGCATTCCATGGAAGAACTTTGCATAAATACCATTCTCTGCCGATGATTGAGCTTCATCAAAATTAATCGGATTTGACTTGGTGAAGAAAATACTCAATAACGTTCCTACTCTAGGAACTACTGCTTCAATTCCAGCATTCTTGAATATCTCAGATAAACCATCGCTTAAGTTCCTGGCCGACTCAGTCAGTGCTCCATAAGCAGCGTCGTTATTGAGGATTTGTAACTGCGCTATTCCAGCAGCAGTGGCAATAGGGTTTCCCGATAGGGTTCCTGCTTGATACACATCACCTAGTGGAGCAATATTGCTCATAATTTTTTTTGAGCCGGCATATGCTCCCATTGGTAGACCTCCGCCAATAACTTTACCGAAACACCAAAGATCAGGCTGCACTCCATACCATTGTGACGCTCCACCTTTAGACAGCCTGAAACCTGTAATCACTTCATCAAAGATAAGCAGAACGCCTTTGCTGTCACAGGCTTTACGAAGCTCGAGTAGAAAATTTGGGCTGGGAGGCACGATTCCCATGTTGGCCGGAAGGGGTTCAAGAATTAAAGCCGCTATAGATTCATCAAGTTCAGGAAGTTCGTTCCAAGGGGCAACTATCGTATCGACGACTGCACTCTTAGGAACTCCTGCGGAGCCTGATATTCCTTGATTGGCTACTCCGCTTCCTCCAGCAGCTAAGAGACTATCCGCATGCCCATGGTAATGCCCAGAAAACTTTATTATCTTGTCTCGTCCAGTAGCTCCTCTTGCCAGACGAATCGCAGTCATTGTCGCTTCTGTACCGCTGGAAACAAGCCGAACCATTTCGACTCCCTTTACTCGATTGCAGATTTGTTCTGCAATCGTAATTTCAGCAAGAGTGGGAGCCCCATACGTAGCTCCGTTGCCTGATGCTTGCTGAATTGCGTCGATAATTTGAGGGTGGGAATGTCCCACGATCCCGGGACCGTAGCTCATTACGTAATCTATGTAACGAGTCCCTTCACTATCCCATACATATGGGCCTTCAGCTCTGCTGACAAAGTATGGAGTACCACCTACTGACCTGAATGACCGAACGGGAGAATTGACACCACCTGGTATGACTTGATTGGCTCGAGCAAAATAATCCTCATTTAGAGACATTCAGCTATTTCCTTTGCGAAGTAAGTCAAAATAAAGTTTGCTCCCGACCTTTTCACAGCAGTGAGTTGCTCAATGGCTACTTGTTTGTCATCTATCCACCCTTTTTCTCCAGCAGCTTTGATCATGGAGTATTCACCGGAAACGTGGTACGCACCTATCGGAACATCGGTTAGTTCTCTGGCCTGAGCGATGATATCTAAGTAGGTTATAGCTGGCTTGACCATAATCATATCTGCGCCCTCATCAAGGTCTGCCTTAATCTCATTCATTGCTTCTCGCTTATTCCTCCAGTCTTGTTGGTATGATTTTCGATCACTGTT
>DLTU01000142.1:3789-3923 GCA_002500385.1 Candidatus Neomicrothrix sp. UBA7828
GCGTTTCGTATAGCTGCTACTTGCCCATCCATCATTCCGCTCGGGGCAATTACATCAGCACCGGCGTTTGCTTGCGCGACAGCAATTTTTTTATACAAAGCTAGTGTCAGGTCGTTATCTATTGATCCATCATC
>DLTU01000142.1:4325-6379 GCA_002500385.1 Candidatus Neomicrothrix sp. UBA7828
TTTCCAGCGATACTCTTACAATCAGCTATCGCTTGCTGCACGATACCGTCTGGGTTCCAGGCTTCTGAACCGGTTGAGTCTTTCTTTTCTGGTATTCCAAAGAGAATTATGCCTGGAATTCCAAGATTCGTAATCTCATCTATTTCGCGTTTTAGAGATTCTCTCGTGTGTTGGAATACGCCAGGTAGCGAAGCAATCGGTTGGGCTTCAGTGATTCCTTCGCGTACAAACAAAGGTGCGACAAAATCATCGACGTTGAGAGTTGTTTCAGATATCAGGCGTCGTATTGCTCCATTTTTTCTGAGCCTTCGAAGTCTGTGCAATGGAAAAGTCACCTCTTCAGTATAAGAGTGTGTTTCTTCAGTTAGACCTAGAACGTTTGTTACGTTTAGTTAAGTAAATCACGCAAACATTGGATGATGCCTGTTGAGTCGTGGGGATTCGATTCACGGTATACAGAAAGGTTTCTTCTTTTGATCTCTTCTGATGTTACTGGACCGATTGATATGAGCTTTTTGGGTAGGTTCTCTTTTCCATACATTTCAATAAAGTTGACTACAGTTGATGGAGAAGTAAAGACTATGTAATCGGCATTGTGGTTATGAATATCAAATGGTTGAAAATGCTTTGGTTTAATTATTTTGTATGAATGAACAAGATCCACATTCCAACCTTTTTCTTTGAGAACTCTAGGCAGTAGTTCTCTTGAATTTGTTGCTACAGGAAGCAACACTTTATTATTTTCTTCCGGAGAAGGAAATATTTCTAATAGCCCTTCAGCGACCTGCTTATTTGGACGAAGGCTAACCCTAATGCCAAGGTTATTTAATGCTCTTTCGGTACTAGATCCAATAACTGCTATTTTAGGAAATTCTTGAGTACCGATCTTATGTACAGCTTTTACAAACTCAGTTACACCGTTTGAGGACGTAAGAATGACCCATTCATAGTTTGAGAGGCTCTGAATCGCATTTGTAAGGGAGGCTCTCTGGTCGTCAGGCAAAGCGATTTCAATAGTCGGGCGTGAGATGACGTTGAAACCTAAGTCGATTAATTCTTTAATTAATTCTTTGCCTTGGCTGGGGGTTCGTGTAATGACAACAGTGGGCTTTGTGTTGTCTGCGTTGGGAGTGGAGCACATTATCCCTTCTCTAATCTGTTGAGTAATTCGTTTGCTACTAATTTCCCAAGATTTCTTGGATTAGAACTGACCCTATTATCGTGAAAGTTTTTTCCGGTTTTGCTGTCTGAAAGGAAAGATCGTATTCGTATTTGGTTTCTTTCTAGTGTGGCGTGGGCGCCGACTGGGTGGCTACAGTCCGCTCCGATTTCCTTGAGAAAGGACCTCTCAATATCAACTAAGTTACGAGTTGATGGGCTCTCAATTTTCTTTAATGCATTAATTGCATCAAAGTTGACCCTCAAACATTCAAGTCCTATGGCTCCTTGCCCTACTTGAGGGACCATGACATCGGGTTCAAGAATTTCAATAACGTCCGGAATTAATCTCAGTCGTTCTAATGCTGTAGCAGCGATGATTATAGCATCAAAACTTTTAGCCTTTTCTAGTCGAGTATGGATATTCCCTCTCAGCTCATGGAACGAAATATCAGGCCTAATTTCTGCGAGTTGAGATTTTCTTCTGATCGATCCGGTTGCTACTCTCGCTTCTGGTTTAAGGTCCTCTAATGTGCTCCCTACTAACGCGTCTCGGGGATCTCCACGATCCGGAACAGCTGCCAGAACAAGTTCAGAAGGTATATCCGAGGGAAGATCTTTTAGTGAATGAACAGCAAAATCTGCTCGTCCGTGGATCACGCATGATTGAACTTCTTTAACAAAAATACCCTGTCCCCCAATTTCATGGAGTGGACTTACCTGATCTTTATCCCCATCAGTTTCGACAATAACCGGCTCAACTTGGTATCCATGTTGTTTAAGTAACGCCGCTATATGATTTGTTTGCCACATGGCTAGCCGACTTCCGCGCGTAACCGCTCTTAATTTCATTTTTATAGATTATTAGAGATTAAAAAGTTCACGCAGTGCGTCTG
>DLTU01000172.1:0-7793 GCA_002500385.1 Candidatus Neomicrothrix sp. UBA7828
CTCTCGAAGTAAATCAGCGAACAGCGGACTTGGAGATCTCTTTTTTCTAGCATTCCACCTCTCTCCAGCCAAAAGTAGATCATCTGTTTGTGGCTCTTGCCCTCTTAATTTCACGGTGATATCTCGCCCATAACTATTTACGTTTTGTCCCAGTAGGGTAATTTCCAATACTCCGTCTTTCGCCAACCTCTTAGCTTCATTCAGTAAATCATTGAATGGTTTACTAACTTCGGGGCCTCTCACTTGAGGGACTATGCAAAACGCGCAGGAGTTATCGCATCCTGTTTGGATTGTAAGCCATGCCGCATGATCGACTTCTCGACGGGTAGGTAGTGGTTCGCTCGATAAATTATCAAGTTCATGCGGAGCAGGGTCTAAGATTTCAACAATCGGACCATTCTCGCTTGCTAATAACAGTTCGGTTACTCTTTCGAGATTATTGGTACCGAAGACTACATCTACATGTGGAGCCCTTTCACGGATCGTCTCTTGATCTTTTTGCGCCAAGCAACCACCAACCATAATCTTCTTTGTAGGGTCCTCTTCCTTGAGCTTCTTCAAATTACCTAAGTGTCCGTAAAACTTGTTATCTGCATTCTCTCGTATACAGCAAGTGTTGATCACCACAACGTCGGCATTCTCAACTTGCTGTATACGAGTTAGTCCAGCTGTCTCAAGTAGTCCGGCAATACGCTCAGAATCGTTTTCATTCATCTGACATCCATAAGTTTGGATGGTGTAATTTCTTCTCATCTATCTAAGGGTAGAGGAAAATAACTCCTTCAAATGAAAGTCTGTGGAGAATTTAGTCTTCTATTGAAATTGGTTCATCATCGGCTGAGGTAAACGAATCCTGTTCATCGTCTGGATTCACGATTGCCCAGATTTTATTTTCAATTTCCATCATGATTTCTGGATTGTCACTTAAGAAAGATTTGGCATTTTCACGACCTTGACCTAGCTGTTCTCCTTCGTATGTATACCAAGCTCCAGATTTGGTAACAATATCCATCTCGACTCCAGTGTCAAGAAGAGAACCTTCACGGCTAATCCCTTTTCCATACATGATATCAAATTCAGCTTGGCGGAACGGAGGGGCGCATTTGTTTTTAACTACCTTCACTCGTGTCCTGTTCCCTACAATTTCAACACCAGATTTAAGCGACTCTATTCGCCTGATATCAAGTCGAACGGAGGAATAAAATTTCAATGCTCTTCCACCGGGGGTTGTCTCCGGAGAACCGAACATAACACCGATCTTCTCGCGAAGTTGATTAATGAATATGCATATAGTCTTTGTTTTGTTGAGATTACTGGTCAATTTGCGTAGTGCTTGTGACATCAAGCGAGCCTGAAGACCAACATGACTTTGACCCATTTCCCCTTCTAACTCAACTCTTGGAGTTAAGGCAGCGACCGAATCTATGACTATCACGTCAATTGCACCGGATCGAACTAATGTGTCTGCTATCTCAAGTGCTTGTTCTCCAGTATCAGGCTGCGATATTAATAGTTCGTCGACATCAACGCCTATAGCCCTTGCATACACAGGGTCCATTGCATGCTCAGCATCAATGTAAGCGCATATTCCGCCATTCCTTTGAGCTTCTGCCACAACATGGGTAGCGAGCGTTGATTTTCCTGATGATTCAGGGCCGTAAATTTCTGTTACTCTTCCACGTGGAAGTCCGCCGACTCCAAGTGCTAGATCAAGAGCCAGAGCACCTGTCGGCACTGACTCTATATTCATAGTGGCTTTCTCGCCCATTTTCATTACTGCGCCTTCGCCGAATTGTTTTGTTATTTGGCCTAGTGCTAAATCTAGAGCTTTCTCATTATCCATTTTCTACCTACTTTTCTCGGTTTGATTGAATTGGTTTACTTTTCGCACCTTAATTTGGGGGTGTGACACTATTCTATTACACAATTGTAATTGCGAACGTTTGTTCGGTCAATGATATCGGTAAAAAACTTTGATTGCATTAGACTAGGCGCAGTGTCTAGTAATCTTTGCCCAAGGAAGGTTTATTTTGCAGTACGAGAAAAATGAGCAAGAAATTCGTGAGCGCCTAACGGATGAACAGTATTTCGTTACTCAGCATGCGGGAACGGAACATGCATTCACAGGGTGCTATTGGGATACCAAAGAAGTTGGACGTTACCATTGCATAGTTTGTGATGTTGAACTCTTTGCGAGTGAAACAAAGTTTGACTCAGGGACAGGTTGGCCAAGCTTCTTTGAGGCAATTGGTAGTAGTACGGTCAAGAGGGAAATTGATCATTCTCATGGAATGACACGCGTTGAAGCTCTCTGTGCTAACTGTGGAGCGCATTTAGGTCACATATTCAACGATGGCCCACCACCAACTGGGGAGAGGTTCTGCATGAATTCCGCTTCGCTTAGCCTCAAGCCGCTTGATGGCGAAAACTAAACGGAAATAATTTTGAAGTCGTTTCTGGTGGGGATGGTTGCTCTCAGCATTACCTATGCACCTGTCACAGCCTGTGCATCTGATGATGGTCCACCTGAGGTTGATCCCTTGACAGCATCCATAAATGAGGACGGTGCTAAGGCCCCAGGAGTTGACGAGATTATACGTTTTCGCACTGAAGATTCGGAGGACCTTTGGGGGTCTGTATTTGGGGCTGGGGAAATTGCGGTAATTTTGACGCATATGCGTGGCCGAGACCAGACCTCATGGTTTCCGTTTGCTAGATTCATAGCCGAGTCTGGCTATAAGGTCTTGACATTTGATTTTCGTGGCTATGGAAAATCCACTGGAATAAAAGACACGAGAATGGATCGAGATCTTGAAGCCGCCATTGCATACATGCGAGCAAAGGGCGCAAAACAAGTTGTCCTCATCGGAGCTTCTATGGGTGGAACTGCAGTTATTGAGTTAGCTTCTGAATTACAAGTGCAGGGAGTAGCCGCACTCTCCCCTCCGGCAGAATTTGGGAGGATTAATGCTCTAACTGCTGTTGAATCGATGGTGATTCCGCTACTTCTTGTAGTTGCCGAAAATGACTCTCAATATTATTCAGATGCGAGAAAGATAGAGTCTGCCGCAGCGGCTACACAGTTTTTGGTGGTTGAGGGGCAACAGCATGGTACTAATATGATTGCAGAGCACAGAAATGAAATATTTGCTAATTTGTTGGCTTTTCTAGATAGGTGGACAGACGATAGGTTATTGACGACTGTCCAAACGGAGTCGTAAAGCATTCAGAACTGAGATAGTGGTGAATTGGCGAACTCGTTCTCGGTCAAATGGCCATTTCACTGTGAACGACTCAACGACCCCATCTACTGAGGTAGCCATCCACACTCTACCCACTTCATCCTCGCTAGCGGTAGGGCCGGCATTTCCAGAAACTGCAACGGATACATCACAATTTAAAATAGTGCAGGCACCTTTTGCCATCTGTTCCACTGCCGCTTTGGATATGACGGGACCTTCAGAAACTTTCAATATGCTTTGCTTGATATCAGTTGAGTATGGGATTACCCCACCTTTGAAAACATCGCTAGAACCCGGTTGGCTGGTTATCCGACTTGCGATAAGTCCACCCGTCATCGACTCTGCAAGACCTAGACTTAAATCTTGACTTCGACATAACTGAATTATTGTTGCTTCCATAGATTGGTCATCGCGAGAAAAGATAATTTCATTGCCGATAGCATCAGCAACTTTCTCTGCTTCGGCTTCAAGTATTTCATTAACTGATTCTTCGCTATCACCTTTTGCGGTAATTCTAATTTTGAGACCCTCAACACCACTTGCCAGAAATGCAATAGTTGCTGTCCCTTCCTTGTCAAGACGTTTTATGTTGCTTGAAAGTTTTTCAGCTAGACCCGATTCAGAATCACCCCATGTTCTCAACGTTTTCGATCGAATAATTGAAGTCAGGCCCGTTTCAGCCCTAATATCTGGGAGAATGCAGGCTGTCACCATTTGTTTCATCTCCCAAGGAACTCCAGGAACAGCATAAATTTTAGCACCATTAACTTGAGCCTTTAAACCGGGAGCTGTCCCAGGCATGACGGGTAGTGCTTCAGCCCCTTCGGGGACCATCGCCTGTTTCAAGTTATTTTCTGGCATAGGTCTATTTCGGCTTGAGAACATTGCTGTTATCTTGTCAGCCAAATCTTCGTTTAGTCTAAGTTCAACACCCATTAACTCCGCAATCATATCCCTTGTCAAATCATCCTGCGTAGGCCCTAAACCTCCACATACGATGACATAATCAGATCGCTCTACCGCTTGACTTAGGACGCTCTTGATTCGGTCGGGATTATCCCCCACTTTTGTTTGGAAGAAACTATCAATGCCGGATAAGGCCAATTGTTCCCCTATCCAGGAAGAGTTGGTATCGACGATCTGACCTAGAAGAAGTTCTGTGCCTACAGCAACCACTTCACAGCTAATTCGTTTCATCAGATTTGACCTTCTTTCGATGCCGCTGTCATCAGACTACTATTACGTACATATTGCCAACCTGTCACGACAGTCATCAGAACAGCGAACCATAGAACAGTAGTCACAAGCCAATCATTGTCTTTTAAAGGTGGAAGCACTGCAAGGAGTAGTGCCGACCCTTGAGCAAATGTTTTCCATTTCGCGAGCTTGGAAGCAGGAATAATAATCTTTCGTCGTGCTTTCATAAATCGGAACGTTGAGATTCCAATTTCCCGTACTGCAATGATCAGAACAGGGAGGTAATGGAAGCGTCCAATTGCCAATAAGGAGAACATGCACCCTAGGACTACTACTTTGTCAGCCAGAGGATCTAGAAAAGCTCCTAATTTAGTTTCGCTGTTAGTAGCTCTGGCGAGCACTCCATCAAAAGCATCGCTTATGCCTAGGACGAATCCAAAAATAAAAGCAGTCCACGATGCCCCGTTTTCACCTTCCGCAGAGAGGATCACAATGAATAGAATTGGAGACACTAGTATCCGAGTTATTGTTATTAAATTTGCAGGTGTTAAATTATGCATTCAGGTTTCCTTTGGGGGAACTGCAAAACGCTTCAAATAATCTCAGATTAAATCGCAACCACATCAGTACCAACGGCTTCTACGATTTTTACATTAGCAAACTCTCCTACAGGAAGGTGATTTGAGACCTTAATGATTCCATCAATCTCAGGCGCCTCCCTAAAGCTTCGAGCGACTCCAACCTCATCTACCAGTATGTCTACATCCTCTCCAATAATTTCATCTCGCTTGGCTGAAACAATCGAGTCCTGCAACTCGGATAGTTCTAGCAAACGCTCATTCATCAATCCTTTATCAACCTGATCCTCTAGAGAGAAAGCATATGTCCCCTCCTCGCGAGAAAAGGCAAAAAATCCACACCAGTCAATTCTATTCTCTTCAACGAATCTCAATAAGGCGTCATGGTCACTCTCGGTCTCTCCCGGATAGCCGATGATAAAGTTCGTGCGAAACACGGCCTTATCATTGAGCAACCGAATGCGATTAATAGTTTCTGTGAATTTTTGATAATTGCCCCATCGCCTCATTTTCCTAAGTAGGGGTTGGGATACGTGCTGGAGACTAAGGTCGAAATATGGAACAGGGCTTGAGCCTATTTTTTCTATTAAACTTTCGTTTAAGCTGGAGGGGTATAAGTAGAGCAATCGAACCCACTTCACAACCTTGCTCACTTCTTCGTATAACTGTTGCATGTTCGCTGTTTCATTTAGATCTCTCCCGTAAGATGCTAGATCCTGAGCGATAAGAACAACTTCAGACAACTCCATACTCTTGATCTCTGCAAGTATGTCATTTACTGATCGTGACCGTTGCGGACCCCTAAAGGAGGGAATAGAACAAAATCCGCAAATTCTGTCACACCCTTCAGCCACTTTGACATACCCCCAAGGCCTATTGGAGCTTGGACGAGGAAGATTGAGTAGATCAAATTCTGAAGTGTTTTGCTTTTGGGATAGAGTCACTGGGACTCCGAATCCTGCTACCGAGTTAACGTCATTTCCGAGTGCCTCTTCTAAGGAAGAACCATAACGCTCCGCTAGACAACCTGTTACAACCAGTTCAGAGTTGGGGTTACGAACACTATTAAGTTGGTAGATCGTATCAACACTTTCTTTACGGGCATCTTCAATAAATGCACAAGTATTTACGACAACAAGGTCAGCTAACTCAGGAGAGTCAGCCAAAGTCATACCACCGTTCAATAAGGTCCCTTCAAGCTTTTCGCTATCAACCTCATTTTTGGGGCATCCTAAAGTTTCTATCCAATAGCTTTCACTCATAGATTGATGGTATCCACCAGATTCCTAAAACAGATTGCAAGACATCGGTTTCAAATACCTACGAAAACTAGCCAAAACACGTATACAGATAACAATGTAAATCCAGTAATCTTACCCATTGGCTTTGGACTAAGGGACTTAAAGCCCCAAGTTACCGCTGCAAGCAAAATTGACAATGCGGATAACCACCCAATTATTTTCGTATCATTTATTTCGCCGGGCCCCAGTATCCCTATCGCAGCGCCAATTGCTACTCCGTTGAAAACATTTGACCCCAAGATTGTGCCTATTATTATCTCCGACTTTCCTTTACGCAGAGCAACAATTGACGCAACCAACTCTGGAAGAGACGTTCCAACAGCTACGAGACTAGCTCCGATAAAGCCACTTCCTATCCCCCATTCTTCTGCTAACCCTATAGCTCCCTCAGTGATAAAATATGATGAGACAATTACCCCAAGCAACGAGGCCAAGATAATACTGCCATCTAGAACCCTTTCGCGTGTTTCAGTTGCCTGACTTCGAGTAGGGAATTCTTGTCTCGGGTTAGCATTATTGCTTCTCTGCTTCCTTCCATCTTCTAACATCATCCATAAAGATACGGCAAGCATTCCTAGAAGGATAAAACCCTCGTAGCGCCTGAAACCATTCTGAGCGAATACGAAGAACCAGAAAACAGCATTCATTGATAGAGGGATATGGAATTTGAGGAAATATCTATGCAGTGGGATCTTTGCAGCGAATGTTGTGGCCCCGACAACCAATGTTAAATTAGCAATAATTGATCCGACAACATTCCCTATACCAAGATCAATGTCTCCTCTCACAGCGGCGGTTGTTGAAACTGCCATTTCTGGCATGCTCGTTCCAAAACCTACAATGATCGCCCCAACCACGACAGCAGATACACCTAACTTGGTTGCTAAATCACTTGATGATTCGACTAACAAGTCAGCAGATTTAACTAGCACTGCTATTCCCAAGATCACAAATAAGAGGTCAATGAGCATTTAGGCCTATCCCTAAAAGGGTGTTTCGTCAGGTTGATTGGATTGATTCAATTCATCTGCGGTGATTAGCACCTCTCTAGGCTTTGATCCTTCACTTGGGCCGACTATGCCTCGCTCCTCCAGCAAATCCATGATTCTACCTGCGCGCGCAAATCCTACTCGGAGCTTTCTCTGCAACATAGAGGTTGACCCTAATTGTGATTCAACGACTAAGTCTATTGCTTTGAGCAATAGTTCGTCGTCGTCTGAGTCTCCTGAGGTTCCCCCAGGAATTAGGTCTCCTGAAACATTTGAAGGTGCATCAGTAATTGTGGGTTCGGTGCTAATTCCATCTATTGCTGCTCCATCCTTTAATTGCTCTGATTGCCTTTTCCATACCCCTACGACACGCTTTACCTCATCTTCGCTAACCCAAGCACCTTGTATCCTATGAGGACTAGATGATTTAGGGTCTAATAACAACATGTCTCCTTGCCCTACTAATCTTTCCGCTCCACCTTGATC
>DLTU01000172.1:8177-10167 GCA_002500385.1 Candidatus Neomicrothrix sp. UBA7828
TTTGCTTTAATCACTCCGGTTATAACATTTGTTGATGGACGCTGGGTAGCAACAACCAAATGAATTCCGACTGCTCTTGCTTTTTGTGCAATTCTACAAATGGAATCCTCTACATCTCTCGGAGCTACCATCATTAGATCTGATAGCTCGTCTACTACGACAAGAATGAAGGGTAAGCGACTGTAAGTTTTGGGACTTCCGTCAGGATTAATGGCGCGGGGAGGGGCTTTAATTGAGCCCTTGTCGTAAGCAGCGTTATATCCGGCTATGTCTCTGAATTTAACTTCGGCGAGTAGTTCATATCGTCTATCCATCTCTCTGCAAGTCCATTGGAGGGCATTTGCCGCTTTTTTAGGATCTACCACCGGTTGGGTGAGTAAATGTGGAACTCGTTCGTATTGTGACATTTCCACTCTTTTAGGATCTATGAGTATCATCCGTAAAGTTTCAGGGGTTGAGCGCATTAACGCTGAGGTAACAATGCTATTGATACATGAGCTCTTTCCAGCTCCTGTTGCACCGGCTATTAAGATGTGAGGCATTTTCGATAGGTTCATAACGATAGATTTACCGTTTATGTCTCTTCCGACAGCAACGTCTAGCGGATGAGTTGCTCTCTTAGCCTCAACAGAGCTCAAAACATCTCCAAGAGCTACAACCTGTCGTTCACTATTTGGCACTTCTATTCCTATCGCCTGCCTTCCGGGTATCGGCGCTAGAATTCGCACGTCTGCAGAGGCCATAGCGTATGCAATATCTTTATTCAATGATGTTACGCGTGAAACTTTTACGCCTTCCCCAAGTTCCAATTCATACCTTGTAACAGTAGGACCAACTACCATGCCGACGAGCCGGGTTTCAACCCCGTGTGCTGCAAGAGCCCTTTCAAGGACCCGCCCTCTTTCCTCAACAAGGTTTTCATTGATATCTTGGGAGGTTGAACGAGCGAGGATTTTCTCAGAAGGTAGCTTCCAAATTGAACCTTTTGCGGCTGGGCCAAGTTCGATTTCTAGTTGCTCGGTGGAGGTGGTTGAGTCCTGATCTGTTTCTTTTCTTTTGCGTGAATTATCTTTTTCTTTTTGCTGAGCCAAATTCTCATCTTCCTTAGACTCAGCTGCTGGGTTTTCTTTGGATATTTCTTTTTCTGAACGAACATTTCTTTTAGTTTCGTTCAAGAGGCGCGCTTCGCCGTCGATTTGGATTACCGGATTATCTGGTGTCCCAGTTCGTTGAGCTATTTCGTCTTTAGTTTCGCCCATAGCAAGTCTCACTGAATTAGCTACTTTTGTGGAGATAGCTTTAATTAATAGCCATAGGCGTGAAAGAGCTTCTTTGAATGTCATCCCCGTCACTAGGATGATTCCAACAAAACCGACTGCAAGGAGGATAAACACTGCCCCTACCTGTTCAAAGGCTGCCCGTAGTGGAGCTCCAGCTAGATACCCGAGGATCCCACCACCGTTCTTTAATTCGCTAAGGTTCGAGAGATTATATGAACTTGCGTTTGTATTTAAATGACTGATTGCACATATTGTTATGAAAATTAATAAAGTTCCTATCAGGATTGAAGCTGTTCTTGGGGTTTGATCACCTTGATGATCTTCAGAATTAGTAGCTGGAGATTCAAAAATCAGGTAGAGCCCCCCTAATACAAGTGCGGCAGGGGCGATGAAACCTATATACCCAAATAATGCACGGAAAAGCCAAGGGCCGATTGCCTGACCGACCACACCCGCGGTACCGAAATATAGACCTAAAGCAGCCACGATCCCAATTACTATTAATCCAAGGCTAATTAAGTCCGATTTATGCCCACCAAAAGCTGATTTCAGCGATCTATTAAGCGCACTAACTGCAGATTTATTTTGCTTTCCCTCTTGCTTAGAGCTGCCAGAGGGAATCTCGCTAGCAGGATTGGTCGACCTTTTCGATTTTCGCTTGTCGGGTTTTTGGACCTTTTCCTGTGCTTTTTCTTGCTTTTTTGATTTAG
>DLTU01000176.1:0-7647 GCA_002500385.1 Candidatus Neomicrothrix sp. UBA7828
ATTTGCTGAGTCAACGACCCTAGACTTTGAGCCTGGGGTCACAGTAGTCGTTGGCCCGAACGGTAGTGGGAAATCAAATGTAGTCGATGCGATAGCGTGGGTTCTTGGAGCCCAAGCGCCAGGCACAGTACGGTCGCAAAAAATGGAGGACGTAATCTTTGCTGGAACAGCGAAAATGCCAGCACTGGGTCGCGCTGAAGTCTCGCTGACCATAGATAACGCTGCCAAAGTTATTCCTTTGGAATTCAATGAAATAACAGTTAGCCGAACGCTATTTCGTGATGGAGATAGCGAATATGCAATGAATAATGTTCCCTGTCGTTTACTTGATATTCAAGAGATGTTAAGCGACTCTGGCGTTGGACGCCACCAACACGTAATAGTTTCTCAGGGCCAAATCGATGCTGTGCTTAATGCTAAGCCGGAGGACAGAAGATCTATCATTGAGGAAGCTGCTGGTGTTCTGAAATACAGAAAGAGAAGAGAGAAGTCCGAGCGAAGATTAAGATCAACCGAGGAGAACATCACTCGCCTTCAAGACCTTCTTCGAGAAGTGAAACGTCAGCTTAAACCTCTTGAACGTCAAGCAGATGCAGCAAGACGGCACGGATCTTTATTTGAAGAGCTGAAGACACTTAAGAGGCATCTAGCCGGTAAAGAATTAACTGCTTTGAGGGAGGGGCTAAACGCAATTCAGCTGTTAAAGACTCAACTAGCTTCTGACGATAGGAAATTAAAGGCCGAGTTAGAAAAACTTGATCACCAAATTGAGCATGCCGAGGGAACTCTCGTCGATAATGGATTTGATAATGGGGCAGATGAACTGGCAGGGCTTGAGCGAACCAGCGAACGAGCAAGAGGTCTCAAAGCACTTCTTACAGAGAGAATTGGTAATCTTAACCAACTTCAAGACTCTCAGGTTGACAAAGGCGTCGTAGAAACTCTTGATGCAGAGGCAGCCAGACTCAAAGCGCAACTTCTAGAAACTAATTCTTCAAAACTTGCTTTAGAGCCAGAAACAAAACAACTAAGTGACGAGGAGCGGACTTTCGAGCGCCAAAGATTCGAATTCCAAGGACGAATTTCCGCGGAGGCTGAATCGGCAGGAAGTGCAGCAGCTGAATCGAGAGGTCAACTAGCAGCCATCAATGCTACTTTGCATGACCTGCAAGAGAAGGCAGCGGATATAAGGCGGCTTGTAGAGGAACTTAAGGATAGAGAGAGAGGTTCCGATCAAGTCACAGAAAAATTAACAACTCAAATTAACGAGATGAAAGCATCCTTGGAGTCATTAGAGAAAAATAGTAAGCACCTAGATCATCAAATAGAGATATGCCGTGCACAATTGTATGAGGCGCAAGAGAAGCATTCGGAAGCTCAACTTGAAAGCAAAGCTTGGATTGCGCGAGCTGATGCGCTTTCCTTAGCTCTCGAAGAATCAAGAGAGCGAAGCGGAATTGAAACAGTATCCGGAGATCAAGGAGTGCTTGGGGCGTTCCTCGACTTGATTGAGATTGATTCTGGTTGGGAATCAGCCTTCAATGCTGCAATTGGAAGCGCAGCAAGTTCGGTCGTAGTTCGTGACACTGAGGTAGCGAAACAATCGCTTCAAAAGATTCGATCAGCCGGAAAATCTGGTGGAGTTATTATCCCCACAGATGGCAAGAAAAGCCCAGAAACTCCCCGCTCCCCCTTACGAGATCACGTCAGGTCCTCATCCCCCGAAATTGAATTGTTGCTTGACAGTGTTCTATCTGGCGTCCGTGTCGTTGAAGATTGGGATACAGCAATTACGGATTCTATTCAAAATCCGAATAGTATTTTAGTTACTCTTGATGGTGACTATTTCAATGGTGTCTGCTGGCGCGTCGGGCAAGCATCCACTGGAGCTACTGGGAAAGCGTTGGAAGAAGCAATCAAAAATTCTGAAGAAAAGCTTGTCGAAGTCAAGCGATCTAAAGATGAATTGGACCAGTGTAGCAAAAAGCTTGATAAAGAAGAGCGGAACAGGGATCTTGCACAGGAAGGGAAGCAAAAAGCCTCCCGTCACCTTCAAGAAATGAAGGAAGCTGCATCTCGGGCAGAAAGTGACACCAGAGCTATCCGAGTGGAACTAGCTAACTTTGAAAAGCAACAAATTTCTGTGCAGCACGAGATCAATCGTCAAATAGAACTCCAAACAAAACTTGCTAATCAACTCCCTGTACTTGAGGATCATGAAGCCCAATTGATCGAACGCACCAAAGCGATAGAAACTCGAAGAATAGAATTAGAGACCATAGCGGCTGAGTTAGGAGCAAAACGATCCGATATCGATGTTCGTTTCGCTTCAATTCGAGAGCGAGAGACCTACATTAACGATCGATTACTCGAAATTGAAAAGCGACTCAAAGGCTATACAAATGAGCGGGACGACGCTGAATTCAAACGGACAAAACTTGAAAAACGATTGAAACTTGTGCTTTTCCTAAGGTCAATAGTTTCAGCAAAGGAAGTTGCGCTTGAAAATGACCTACAAGAATTACGAGGTCGACGAAAAGAACAGTCACAAATAGCTCAGAATACTATTTCGCAGCTTGAAGAACTTCGCACAACTAGAAGCAAAAACGAAAAGAATCTCTCGGAACTTCGAGAGGAACACCATCGTGCTGAGCTAAGGGAATCTGAGTACATGTTGAAGGTAGAGTCCATCACTGACTCGATCAGAAGAGAATTAGATTGTGAACCAGGCGTTGCCGTTTCAACTGAGATGCCTCCACTTCAAGACGTCACTCCTAAAAGCCGGGTAAGAGAACTTGAGAGAGAATTAAAAATTATGGGACCGATCAACCCTCTAGCTCTGGAAGAATATGAAGAACTGAATGCAAGGTATGAATTCCTTCAAGAGCAACTTCAAGACGTAAGAAATTCTCGTAGAGAATTAAACAAAGTAATAAAAAGCATAGATGAAGAAATCATTACGGTATTCAGCGGAGCTTTTGCTGATATCAGTATCAATTTCACAAACCTTTTCTCAACACTCTTCCCCGGCGGGGAAGGAGCATTGAAACTCACTGACCCCGAAAACCTTCTCGAAACTGGAATAGAAATAGAAGCAAAACCATCGGGCAAAAATATCAAAAAGCTTTCTCTACTATCCGGAGGAGAGCGGTCACTGACCTCTTTAGCTTTTCTATTCTCAATATTCCGAAGCAGGCCATCCCCCTTTTACGTAATGGATGAAGTTGAAGCGGCTCTTGATGATGTCAATCTTCAAAGGTTCCTCCAACTCGTCAACGAGTTCAGAGATGAAGCTCAACTGATTATAGTAAGTCATCAAAAACGCACTATGGAAACTGCAGACTGCCTGTATGGAGTAACGATGAAACCTGGAGGGTCTTCGAAAGTAGTGAGCGAAAAACCAGAAGACCATCAGGGCCACGAGCCACTATTTGAAATGGCTGATACTCAAACAGCGAATTCACTTTAATGAGAAGCAAAAAAACTGGGTGACGAATTCCACGACAGGAGTATTCCCTGAGACGGCAGTAGACTTGAGTTATGCCCAGAGCAAGATTATATTCATGAACCCTCAAGTTATTGATCTAAGCAATTCGAACTGATATGAGCGAAAACCACTATTGGCCGTCTGATCAAGGAGCTCCATATTCAAACACAGCGCGCCAAAGAACGTATCCAAGTCGATCGGGAAGAGATAGATATCAAAGCAGGCCTTTAAGAAAATACCTACTTATTCTTGGTTCCCTCCTCGTACTCGTCACGGGCATGCTTATCGGTTTGATCATCAACTCTGGAGACACTAACCAAGCATCTGATGCGTCATCTGATATTGCACCTCAGTTAACTATTTCATCCGAAGACGTTGAGATATCCTCCTTACCTACCTCAGACGAACCCGTAGCATTCGTTGCAGAAACTGTCGCACCATCGGTAGTAAGGATTGACACTGCAACTGGCACTGGAAGTGGAATTATTTATGATCAAAACGGATCAGTAGTTACTAACGCTCACGTGGTGTTAGGAGCCGACACAGTCGAAATTCAACTAGCAGACGGAACTCGTGCAACAGGAAAGGTTCTTGGGTCAGATCCAGCAGTTGACATTGCAATTGTACAAATACAGGAGAATCTTAATTTTCGTAAAGCCACATTCGCCACCTTAGACACCATTCGAGTTGGACAACTTGCTGTTGCGATTGGAAGCCCCTTTGGTCTTGAACAAAGTGTAACTGCGGGCATAGTCTCTGCTGTAAACAGGGCTGTACCAACTTTAAATGTTGAGGACGGATCAAGAACAGTTCTAGAAATGATTCAAACTGATGCACCAATAAATCCAGGAAACTCTGGTGGTGCTTTAGTAGACCGCCAAGGCCGCGTAGTCGGTATGAATACACTCATCAGAACTGATGGAAATGTTGAAGGTAATTTAGGGGTAGGTTTCGCTATACCTACTGACACTATATTTTTAGTGACGGAGAGAATATCCAAAGGGCTATCCCTTGAGAATGGTTTTCTAGGTATTAGCGGTCAAGACCCAACGCTCGGCAGAGCAGGAGCTCTAGTAATAGATGTTGTGCCAAACAGCCCTGCAGGTCAGAGTGGATTGCAACAAGGAGATTTAATCATCAATGTTGATGGGTTACCAATTCTAGGAATGTCTGAGCTGTCAGCTAGAATTCGTTTAACTTCACCCGGTACCGAAATCTCACTAGTTGTATTGAGAAACGGAGAGGAAATCGCAATAGCAGTGGTGTTAGGTTCTCTCGGTAATTTCCAATAACGTTAGGTTTTGGTAAGGCCAATGAAAAAAATTTCTTCTGAGCTTGAAAATACTAGAAAAACGTTCTCGTTCTTTTCTAGATTAAAGCGAAATTTGCAGGTTGATAATGATCTCTGGAAGGAAATTGAAGAGGCCCTAATCCAAGCAGATGTAGGTGTCACCGCTACTTCAAGAATCATTGACGTGCTTCAGGCGAAGTCCAAAAAAATGAAACTATCAACTACTCAAAGCATCCTTGACCTTCTGAAAGAGCAACTAAAGAGTTCATTGCAAAAATTTGATACGGAACTGAATCTCGGGGGTAATCCCTCGGTTTGGGTTTTTGTAGGCGTCAATGGAGTTGGGAAAACCACATCAGTTGCAAAAATTGCGAACTGGAAATCAAAGGAGAATGAAAGGATAGTGTTAGCTGCTGGTGATACTTTTCGCGCCGCTGCATCAGAGCAGCTAGAGAAATGGGCCTACTCATGTGGCGCTGAATTGGTAAAGGGTGCTGATGGAGCTGACCCTAGCTCAGTCATTTATGACGCCACTGAATACGCTCATGCTAAGCATGCATCTTTAGTGTTAGCAGATACTGCAGGTAGATTGCACACTAAATCAAATCTGATGCAAGAGCTAGAAAAGATAGTAAGGGTCGCTAACAAAGGAAACGGAACAGTCACAGAGGTATTATTGGTACTAGATGCAACAGTCGGCCAGAACGGTCTTCAGCAAGCTAAGTCATTTGCAGAATCTGTTGACCTTACTGGGATTATTCTGACGAAACTTGACGGATCATCGAAAGGGGGAATCATTTTCGCAATTGCTGAGGAACTAGCAATCCCAATTAAGCTCATAGGTATAGGTGAGGGGAAAGAAGATCTAATTCCCTTTGATCCCGAAGTAGTTGTCGAAAAGATTCTTGATTTTCAAGAAGACTCTTAGTTTCATAGAATGTATCTAAATATCAGATAGAAGAATTATGTTTGACACCCTTACTGATCAACTTGGAAATATTTTTGGCCGCCTACGAAATAGAGGAAAGCTATCGGAATCTGACATTAATGTTGCTATGGCTGAGGTTCGTACAGCGCTTCTTGAAGCTGATGTAAACCTTAAAGTAGCAAAGCACTTCCAAGAAAAGGTTACAGAGCGTTGTCTGGAGAGTGAGATACATACGGCTCTTAATCCCGCTCAGCAAGTAATAAAGATCGTTAATGATGAACTTATAGAAATACTTGGAGGTCAAGCATTAAATCTGGCTTATTCTGATAAACCACCGACAGTTGTTCTTTTGGCTGGACTGCAAGGTGTTGGTAAGACAACAAACGCGGTCAAATTAGCGAAGTGGTTTAAATCTCAAGGAAGGAACCCCATTCTCATAGGCGCGGATTTGCAACGCCCTGCTGCCGTGGAACAACTTCGAGTTCTTGCAAGCGACATAGGTGTACCCGTCTTCTCAGAGAGTAGCGACCCCGTAAAAGTCGCAAGGGATGGTTTAAGTGAAGCAATTTCTACTGGCCGAGATGTTCTTATTTGCGACACTGCTGGCCGGTTAAGTATAGATGAAGATTTAATGGATGAAATTAGGAAGATTTCTGATGAAATCAAGCCTCACTATACATTCCTAGTCATTGATGCAATGACTGGGCAAGAGGCTGTAAACGTGGCTGACTCATTCAACGAAAAATTAATACTTGACGGGATGATTCTCACCAAACTTGATGGTGATTCAAGAGGTGGTGCTGCGCTATCGGCAAAAACAATTGTTGGTAAGCCAATAGCGTTTGCCTCTACAGGAGAAAAGATTGAAGACTTCGAAGTTTTTCACCCAGACCGCCTAGCCAGCAGAATTCTTGGCATGGGAGATGTCTTAACACTTATTGAAAAGGCAGAAGATGCCTTTGATCAGCAGGAAGCCCAAAGGGCGGCCGAACGACTTCTCAGCGGCCAATTCAATCTTGAAGACTTCCTTGAACAGATGCAACAGTTAAAAAAAATGGGCCCTTTGCAGAATATTGTTGGAATGATGCCGGACCTCCCTCAGGGCGTGAACCCGGATGACGTTGACGAGACCCGATTAACAAGACTTGAGGCAATAATTACATCAATGACTTATGAGGAGCGTGACAAACCTGAAATCATTGATGGTTCACGCAGAAGCCGGATAGCAAAAGGTTCAGGAACAAGCATTCAAGAAGTAAGTCTCCTTCTCAAACAATTCAAAGAAATCAAACGAATGATGAAAGGCACCCTGAAGCCCAACAGAAAGAAGAAGAAAAAATCATCAAAGAATCGAAAAGGTAAACAGAACCCAAGAGCTAAAAAAGGAATTAATAAGACA
Source organism: Candidatus Neomicrothrix sp. UBA7828 (assembly GCA_002500385.1). Lineage (GTDB taxonomy): Bacteria > Actinomycetota > Acidimicrobiia > Acidimicrobiales > UBA8592 > UBA8592. The sequence continues at coordinate 7,106 of DLTU01000176.1, forward strand.
GCGAATGCCTTTGATTTAAGTGAATTTGGTTCATTTAAAAACTGATGAGATAGATTTTTCAATGAAATTGCTAAAAGGATGTTGAAGCAAAACTTTTGATAGGCAGAATATTGAAGCACACTAAGTGGGAACAGAGGTGTGTATCCGCAACAAAACCGAATAGGATACCCACTGTCCACAAAGAGTAGCCGAAAGGCCTCAGCGAAATCAGAAAGAAGAAAAAGTGGCAGTTAAACTTCGTCTTGTACGAACAGGAAAACGAAAACAACCGACGTACCGCCTTGTAGCAGCTGACAGTAGGTCTCCAAGGAATGGTCGTTTTATTGAGATCATCGGCACATACGAGCCTCGTCAAGAGCCCTCAAAAATAAATATTGATAATGACCGAGCCATCCATTGGCTAAGGAACGGAGCTAAACCGACAGAGCGTGTTGAAAAACTCCTCAGAATATCAGGTGCCTGGGAAGAATTTACCGGAAAACCTTTAGAGCCAATTGAATATCAAACCAAAGAGGAAACTTCTGCTGAAGAGCCTGTGGTGG
>DLTU01000168.1:0-6782 GCA_002500385.1 Candidatus Neomicrothrix sp. UBA7828
TTAGAGATTTGATATTGCTTCCACACATGAGACAGACGGGAACTAGTATCTGATCGATGGCATACCAATCCTTATACCGAAGATACCGTTCTAAAACATTTCAAGAGCTAGTTGGGCAAGAACACATTGTTACTGCGCTCAAGAACGCTGTTACGGAAAATCGTGTAGGACACGCCTACCTTTTTAGTGGCCCACGTGGGACAGGGAAAACCAGTACCGCACGTATTCTAGGCAAAGCGCTCAATTGTATTAACCTGCAAGAAGGCGGTGAGCCATGTTGCAAATGCGATTCTTGTGACTCATTTACAGATGGAACTTCGTATGATCTTCAAGAACTTGATGCTGCCTCAAACAATGGAGTTGAGGCTGTAAGAGAGCTCATATCCAAAGTCGCACTTGGCTCACCAGGTAAAACGAAGATATACATTCTTGACGAAGTTCACATGCTAACCACTGGAGCAGAAAACGCATTATTGAAGACTCTCGAAGAACCCCCTAGTCATGTTGTTTTTATCTTGGCTACCACTGAGCCCCATAAAGTAGCTCCAACAATTCGAAGCAGAACGCAGCATTATGAATTTGAGTTACTCGCGGCAGATGATCTAGAAATGCATATTCGCTGGATCGCTGATGATGCAGAGTTAGAAGTCTCTGATGAAATGATTAATTATGTGTTACGAACCGGCGGTGGATCGGCCAGGGATACGCTATCGGCGTTGGAACAAGTTGTAACAGCAGGTGGGATCCCCCATAATGACGACAATGTAGGGGTAATACTCTCAGGTGTGGCTCATGCTGACCCTGCGCTCGTTATCAGCGGGTTAAGTAATGCAATTCAATCAGGTAGAGATCCAAGAGTAATCGGGGAGGCACTCATAAGTAGATTGCGGGATGCGTTCCTTTTTGGTTTGGGGTCATCAACAATGCACATGTCAGATCATCAAAAGAGTCAGGCTAGAGAACTGCATGAAAAAACAAAACTTGCAACTCTCACCCGCGCAATTGAAACGATCGGCTCAGCTCTCATTAGTATGCGACAATCCTTTGATCCAAGTATTGATCTTGAGGTGGCCCTAATACGATTAACTCACCCGACTCTAAGCACTGAAATATCTGCATTGGTTGAACGAATTGAACTGCTAGAGTCTGGAACTGAGACTGAATTTAATCAATCCAGTACCGAAGTTCCCCTATCAGGACCGGTGTATGAAACCCCTCAGAGTAAGGAAACAGCAGAACCAAGCATTGAAGATAGCACTTCTTCCGAGTTATCTATGGAAGGAAATGAAAGGGTTGAAGAAGCATGGGATACATCGAAGCAAAATCTTAAAGGTCTAAGTAAGGCACTATTTAAAGATCTTTCAATCACACAGATAAATGATGGGACTATATTTCTTACAGCTCCAAATGAAACACATCGCCAAAAGTGCATTGAGCGGCTTGATGAAGTCGTAAGTGTATTAACAGATCGAACCGGAAAAGCGTGGAAGATTGATATAGTCCTTCAACCTGCCTCGAGTAAGCCTGAAAAAATTAAGGATGATGACACTATGTCTGCTGAAGTAACTAAAAATTTAGATGTGCAGTCTTTAGAGGATGCTCCTGTCGATGCGGGCGATGAGTTATCCGTGATTTCCAAAAGCTTTCCTGGTGCACAGATAATTAATGAGGATACATAATGGTTCAGTTCTTAAAATACCATTACAAAATGGGCTTCTGAATGAGTATTTACACTCCGGCTCTCCAGAAATTAATAGACGAGTTAGGAAAACTACCTGGGGTGGGGCCAAAGTCTGCTCAACGTATTGCTTTCCATTTAATAAAACTTCCTGAACAAGACGCTCTTAGCTTGGCGAACGCCATAGAACAGGCAAAGCAGAAAGTCCGATTTTGCGAGACATGTTTCAATATGAGTGATGAGCCAATTTGCGATATATGTTCTGACCTTCAGCGCGATACTAGCCTTGTATGTGTTGTTGAGGAGCCTCGTGACATTGTTGCTTTAGAAAGGACCCGTGAATACAAGGGTCTTTACCACGTTTTGCAGGGCGCAATTAACCCTATTGATGGGATAGGTCCAGAACAGTTAAAGATTCGAGAACTTCTAGAGCGCCTCAAAGGGAACACTGTCTTAGAGGTAATTTTATGCACAAATCCGAATATTGAGGGTGAAGCAACAGCGATGTATCTTGCTAAATTAATAGAACCTCTAGGTATTCAGGTATCACGAATAGCGAGTGGGCTTCCAGTTGGAGGAGACCTTGAATACGCTGATGAATTAACGTTGGGGCGCGCTCTTGAAGGGCGAAGGAGCATTTCGGCAGATCAATAAAAACTCCGAGGAGACTGACGAGTGGTGAGTTCATCAGTCTCCTTCGGAGGAGGGGAAATTTTAAAATTTAAACGCAGATATCCACATCCACTGGAAAAACAAGTAAATGTTTTCCTGCATATCCCAAAAATCTGGGGAAAGTTATTCCTAAGATTACATTTATGTTACATTACGGCATTTATATTGTCAAATAGGGTCAAAAATCAAGAAAAAATGGCTTTATTCAAGTTTTGAAGCTCAAACTTCGTCATACAAATGACATAAACCCAAAGAAATAAAACTTCTTATAAACAGCCTGAACCTCAGACTTTAATTAAAAGTGCATCTCCCTGACCGCCGCCACCGCAAAGAGCAGCTGCGCCGATTCCTCCACCACGTCGTTGAAGTTCATATGCCAGAGTTAATGCTAAACGGTTCCCGGACATACCAATGGGATGACCCAGAGCAATGGCTCCTCCATTAACGTTTACGACTTCTTTCGAAATACCTAAATCCTTCATAGAAGCAGCAGACACAGCAGCAAACGCCTCATTAATCTCAAAAACGTCAATGTCATCTAAACTAATTCCAGCAGTATCTAAAGATTGATTAATAGCTCGAGAAGGTTGCGTTAAAAGACTTGTATCCGGACCCGCAACCTGACCGTAAGAAATAAGACTTGCTAAAGGATCAACACCGTGGCTTTCAGCAAAGGTCTTAGAAACGACAATAATTGCTGAACCACCATCTGAAATTTGACTTGCATTACCAGCAGTTATATTACCACTTTGAGCAAATGCAGGTCGAAGTTTTGCAAGACCGGTAGCATCAGTACCTGACCTAACGCCCTCATCAACCTCAAATGAGATAGGATTTCCTTTCCGCTGCGGAATCAATACAGGCACAATTTCCTCGCTTAATGTGCCAGAAGAAATTGCGGCACTAGCACGTGCATGAGAATCAGCCGCAAGCTCATCTTGAACATCTCTATCAATGGAAGCAGAGGCTGCATACCGCTCAGTTCCTTCGCCCATCAGTTCCTTTTCAAGAGCACAGAACAAACCATCATGTTGAATTACATCTAAAATTTCAGAATTTCCATATCGATACCCTCCGCGTCCTTTAGGAATAAGGTACGGAGCATTTGTCATTGATTCCATCCCCCCTGCCACAACCACTTGCGCATCACCAGCATTAATCATCTGCGCAGCAAGATAAATCGCATTAAGACCAGACAAACAAACTTTGTTAATTGTAATTGCAGGAGTCGACATCGGTATTCCAGCAGCAACAGCAGCCTGCCGAGCAGTAACTTGACCAGTGCCAGCCTGGAGAACCTGCCCCATAATGACATAATCAACTTGATTTGGCTCAATCCTTGCTCGCCCTAAAGCTCCTGTTATTGCAATTCCACCTAAAGCAGCTGCACTAAAACCTGACAATGATCCGGATAATTTTCCTATAGGGGTCCGTGCCCCTGAAAGCAACACCGTATTTTCCATCTAAACTCCTATCAACAGATAAAACTTAGCTAACCATGAAACCATTTACACTAACAGTTAAAAAAACTTTGGAGCAATAATGATACTTACCGAAATCGACCACATCGCAATTGCAGTTCACGATCTTGAATCAGCTATTTCGTATTATAAAGATGCTTTCGGAGCAGAGGTTCATCATAGAGAAATCGTTGAAAGTGATGGGGTAGAAGAGGCGTTGATAAAAGTTGCGGATAGTTATATTCAATTAACATCAGCAACCACGGAAGATTCACCAATTGCAAAATTTCTTAATAAGAGGGGAGAAGGGCTTCATCATGTTGGCTACCGAGTTGATGACTGCGGAAAAGCGTTGGCCAAAATGATTAAAGCTGGAGCAACACCGATTGATGCAGCGCCACGTCCAGGTTCACGAGGAACAACAGTAGCATTTGTACACCCAAAGGGATCTTTCGGAACATTGATTGAACTTGTGCAAGAATAAAAGTAACTTAAACATTTAGTAAAAATTTAGGCATGCGAATACATCTTATTGACGGCACATATGAACTTTTCAGACATTTCTTTGGCGCTCCGTCACATATAAATAGTAGTGGTCAGGAAGTTGGGGCTGTACGTGCCGTTGCCAACAGCATTCTTTCCATGGTCGACCAAGGCGCAACCCATGTCGGTATAGCAACTGATCATGTAATTACGTCTTTCAGAAATGAACTTTATGACGGGTATAAAGACGGTTCCGATCTTGATCCAGTCATACTTGACCAATTCAACTTGCTTGAAGAGGTATTAGATTCATTGGGATTCATGATTTTCCCAATGGTTGACTTTGAAGCCGATGATGGTCTTGGAGCTGCTGCTCACAAAGCGGTGTTAAACCCCGAAGTCGAACAAGTAATTATCTACACTCCTGATAAAGACTTGGGACAGTGTCTTACTCAGGATGAGAAAATAATTCAGTACGATCGACGGAAAGAACTACGAATAACCTACGAAACAGTTATTGAGAAATTTGGTGTGGCACCTGAATCAATCCCAGACTATTTGGGGTTGGTAGGAGATACGGCTGATGGTTTTCCTGGGATTAAAGGTTGGGGTGCTAAGTCATCAGCTACTTTACTCTCGCACTACCATCACATTGAAAATATCCCTAACGATCATATGGAATGGGCGATGCAAGTGAGGAGCTCACAGAAATTATCAGAAAATCTCAATAATGATTATGAACTTGCTTTACTCTTCAAACTTATCGCAACAATAGATTACGACGCCCCAACATTTCAAACAGTTAATGAACTTAAATGGATTGGGCCAAAAGATAATTATGAAAATATTCTCGAGAGCATTGATGGTAATCGTATTTTGCAGCGACTAGAGAAGATGGAAACTAACTAAGCTCATTGAAGCAATAGTCACAATCTGCTGTAATTGAATGATGGATATAGAGAAGGCTATTACTTGGGCAAGAGATACACATCATGGTGTTCTCATAACGTTACGTAAAGACGGAAGACCGCAATCGTCAGATATTGCCTATGCATTTATAGATGGGAAATTCTGCATTTCTGCTACTGCAACAAGAGCGAAAACTAAAAATCTTCTTAAAGACAACAGAGCAGTACTACACATCACTTCTCCAAAGACATGGTCATATGTTTCTTTCGATGGCAGTGTAGAAATTACGGAAACAGCGAAAGTATCTGACGATAATGTTTGCCAAGAGTTAGCAAATGTTTTCACCGCTATCCAAAAGAAAGACCATCCAAATTGGGATGAATTCAATCAAGCCATGATTGAAGATGAAAGATTAGTTATAAGATTTGTTCCAGTAACCGCAGTAGGGCAGATTAACTAAATGGATCTCACACGTCACCACGAAGAACTTAAAGAGAATGGGTACACAATCGTTGAGAACCTTATCGACATAGATTTCGTTGATGAATTAGTGAAAGAAGTTAAACGACTTGAATCAAAGCTAAAGCGGTCTCCTGACAACAATAGGTTTGAAGGTAACCGGACAACACGAACATATAATCTTCTAGCTCATGGTGCGATCTGGCAACACATTCCAGTGCAAACCCAAGTGCTTGAACTGATAGAAGGAGTGATCGGAGAGCAATGCCTCGTCTCCTCACTAGCCTCTATTTCACTAGCTCCAGGCGAAACAGCTCAGGTGCTACACGCCGATGACCAAGTCCAGCCAATAGCTAAACCCCATATCGCTACGGTATGTAACTCCATGTGGGCCTTAACCGATTTCACAGAAGAAAATGGTGCTACTCGTGTCGCTCCAGGTAGCCACCTTTGGCAAAATCCTGATTACTTCGGAGATCAAAGCGATGTAGAAACTGTTCCAGCGGAAATGCCAAAAGGTTCAGTCTTGATATGGCATGGCAGTACTTGGCATGGGGGAGGAGCTAATACGACAGCAGATCAAACTCGTATAGGTGTAGCAATGAATTATTGTGCGGGCTTTATCCGCCAACAGGAGAATCAACACCTCGGAATACCACCAGAGATTGTTGAAACTTTTAGTCCTGAATTACGTCAATTATGTGGTTTTGGGATGTATCGAGGATTAACAGGAAATATTGAGAAACACAGTCCCGCTCACCTGCTCTATGGCGACCCTGAAGAAACACAACTCTGGGACTACGACCCGATAGAACCTAAATAAATTATACAGAAAGAAAGAAATGTCTGAAATAACACCATTCACAATTAATACTTCCGAAGAGCAACTTACTGATTTACGAAACAGAATTAACAACACACGATGGGCCGAAGAAGAATGCGTAAATGATTGGAGCCAAGGTATTCCTCTCACCTATGTAAGAGAAATCGCCGATTATTGGGCGAACCAGTATGACTGGAGAAAAAGTGAACAGTATCTCAATACCTTTGACCATTTCCAGACGAACATAGATGATCTTGATATTCATTTCATTCACCAGAAGTCACCTCATCCAGATGCT
>DLTU01000160.1:0-5207 GCA_002500385.1 Candidatus Neomicrothrix sp. UBA7828
CCGAAAGACTGCCCAGAAGCGATATATCTATTTTTTGGTTATCACCTGTCACCTTCTCCCTTTTGTTTATCTTCTGATCTTTTACTCATAGCCAGACACTTTCTGTTAATTCGCTTTCAGGCTCTTCTTCAACACGATTCCATTCACTAGGAATCCATATTTCAAGCCTGTTGATAACACCTATAACAACTGCTTCTCGTTTAAGGCCTATTTCGTTTCGAAGTTTTGTTGGGATCGCTATCCGGCCTTGAGTATCTGTTTTTACTTCTGATATGCTTGCGGACCATCTCCGTTGAGCATCTGCAGTGACCTTTTTTGCTTGGACTTGTTGAATTAAGCGCTCTGCAACCTTTTCAATCTCTTCGGATGAATAGACCATAAGGCATGGAGCTTGCAACGATTTAGCAATGAATGCCGCTTCTTGCAGATAACGGCGAAAGTTAGGGGGCAATACCAGCCTGCCCTTTTCATCAAGTAATCGCTCGTGCTCGCCTGTAAACATCGTATTCCCTGGTTATCAGCACACGACTTTTGCTGGGCAAAGGTCGTATTGTGCTGGGGCATCTCTACCCTTTTTCTCCCTTATGCTCCACATTAACCCTTTTAGCTCCACTTTTCAACACTTTAAAGCAAAATAGGTCAAAAAAAATCTTATCTGCAGTAATAGCCTCTAGAGATAAACTTGGGGAGTGATATCAGAGCGAAGGTAGTGCAGATAGAAACGCATCCAATGCGCTGTGTTTTTCGCAACCCGAACTTATTCCTGCGTAGCTGATCAGCTTATCAAGATTAGGAATTGGGGCACCGCTGTATGCGGCTACCATATGCTCTGGTTTCCAATTGATGATTAAAGCGCATTGGAATCTAGTTCCGAACTTTGAACGACGCTGAGAAATACCTAGAATTTTCCTATTATCAATGAACAGCTCACCTGGAGCTCTACCTAGAAAGCAGATCAAGTCGGATGCTTCTGATCGAGAGAACTTTTCATCAAAGAGGAAACACTCGATATCTAGTCGCTTCAATGCGTTTCGCCAGATCCCGCCAATCCATATAGATGCTTCTGCAATATCGGCAATCCAAAATTTCGATTCTTTAGGGACGAATACATCTACCCAAAGCATATCTTCTGGCGAAACGAGAACTGCTCCTCCACCACTCTGCCTTGCAGCTAAGTTGATACTTTGCTCTTTGAGATAACCCAAATCCAGAAACGGCCTTCCCCTTTGGCTTTTACCCAATACCAGACATGAATCTTTAGGCTCTATGATCCAGATTGTCGGTTTTCGCCATTCCTCAAGATTAGCTTCATGAGCAAGAGCTGTTTCGGAGTATTTAGTTTCGATTGTCCAACTGTTCAATTGATTGGCAAATCTTCGATCATGCAATATGCTTTCACCTTCTTGAAGGCCAGTCCCTACACCAACTCAAATAGGTCACCACATCTGTAGGCATTCGCGAAAAGTCTTCACTTGTTCCATATGCGGTGTGAATTCTGAACTCAATGTACGATTTTTCAGGAATTGGCAAAAACGGAGGTTTTGTGTACCAGTTTGATTTTCGAATTCGCCAAAGTTGCTTTAAAGCAACAGGCCACAGTAAAGGCTTCTTTAAGACAGCAATAATTACCAACATAATAACGCTACTACTCATTTGAGATCTCGTTGTTTTTGAAAGGGAAGAGACTCACTTTTAGCAGTTACTACTGAATTGGATCATCTGGTCTAAATCTATCCCTCATTTTGCCTCGCTTTTCGGTAATCGAATTCTTTAGATTACCTGAGCGCACATTCATTGACAGCTGATTCATTCCAGCTCTCCCGAGCCTTCTGAGGTTCTGTTCGAATAATAAGGCAGCAGCAAGCATCATCACAAAGCCTATGAATGCCAGCAAAAAGCTGATGGACAAAGTCAGAACTATAGTTATAAGACCGATAATAAAACCAAGCACAGACCATTTGATATTTCTAGCGGAGTGGGTATACACCGTTGTTGTTGCTACCTCTTTAGCTAAAGCTGGGTCGGTTTCATGCAACTGCTGTTCTATTTGGCTAAGTATTCTTTGTTCATCATCTGATAGTGGCATACTTACATCATCTCATAAAGACAGGCATTCAACAACGTATGAAAGTCGAGTTTTGTTATGAAGACTCTGGCCCCCATTGCTGAATTCCCCTTTTTTTGGAATTCAAACCCTTTTCTGTCAGTGTACTTACCAAGCCAATTGAATCTGGGCCATATTTAGATCTAATAACGTCAATTGCATCCTCAGTTTCTCTCCATTCACGATCATTAGATTCAAGTTCATCAAAGGACAGTTGTAGCCCATCTTTTACTTGAGAGAAGTTTGATGCCCCAACACCCAATAGGCGCACACCAATTGATAAATTGATAGTTTGGAGTAATGCAACCGTTTCACGAGCGATCACTTTCCCGCTATCTGTTGGGTTCGGAAGGGTTACTGATCTCACTAAAGTCGAGAAATCAGAAAGCCTCACCTTCAACGATAAGGTCCTAGCCAGGTTTTCAGAGCCTCTCAATCTCTTACCAACCGAGTCAGAGAGTCTCGATATCTCTGAATGAACTCGTGACAAATCAAATAAATCATTAGTAAAAGTTTCTTCATTCGAAATTGATTTAGCTACATGCGTAGGTTCTACGCTTCGTTTATCAATACCAAACGACAGTCGGTGAAGATGTGCCCCTTGCACCTTGCCTAATGCATCCTTTAGAGCACTGAGCGGAAATGTTCGTAATTCTGAAACAGTAGTTATGCCTAATTGGGCCAAGCGCTTTACTGTAGCTGGCCCAACTCCCCATAGTGCCTTCACAGGCAACTTATCCAAGAAATCGATAACGCCATCAGGGTGGATAACCATAACACCGATTCCAGGAATTGGCCCAGACTCACTAGGTGAAGGTTTAGCTTCTTCAGTTGCTAATTTCGCCATAAATTTATTCGGAGCAATACCAACAGAGCACTTCAAACCTTGTTCGGACCAAATATTTTCTCTTATCGCTTTGGCTATTTCGACAGGAGTTCCATATAGTCGCTGACTTCCTCCAACATCCAAAAAAGCTTCATCGAGTGAAATGGGTTCAACGAGCGGGGTATATCTGTTAAAAATTTGCATAACTTTGTAACTAGTCGCTGCGTAATATGTATGGTCACCTGGAAGAAAAATTGCATCAGGGCAAAGCTTCTTTGCTTGAAAGGCAGGCATAGCCGAATGGATACCAAATGAACGTGCCTCATAAGAGGCCGCAGCCACTACTCCACGATTTCCCGCACCACCTACGACTACAGGTTTTCCAACAAGTTCTGGCCTGCGCACAAGCTCAGCAGAAACAAAGAAGGCATCCATGTCAATATGCATGATGTGTGAAGTTGAAATTTTTTTACTCATATCTAGGCACTGCTAAAGGTGGCCATTGAGATGGCGATCTCGCGGTAATTTCAAGCCTACGATATACCTTGCTGCGAGTCCATGATTCTCTTTAGATGACATAGCCAATGTTTAATTGAGAAAACTCCAAGTTCTAGGTAACAGATCCTTTATGATTAAAACATGCCTGATGAAATAATCCCAGAAGAGGGGGATTCCTCAGAACATAAAGAGTCTTCTATTGAGGTTATGCCCGAGTCAAAAATTGGAAAGCACGAAATAACCAATCTACCGGTCACCGCAACTCCAATGTCAGGTCCATCAAAACCTTCTCAAGCAATGGCATTCGGTTCGATACTTTTAGGTGGACTCTGCGGTGGGTTGATAGGTTTTGCATTCACAGATTTGCAATGCTCTAACAGTTGTACTGGCGCATCCGGAATTAGCGCCCTTATTGGGGCAATAGTTGGTGCTGGGGGCGTCGGAGTCGTCTCAATTCTTGCTTTACGCGCCATGAATGAATGGAGAAGCAAGTCAGAGCCTGAACCAAGTGCTAACTCTGACAAAGATGATCAGCAAGATCCTATAGATGATTAGCCATCATGAACTGCGCAATATAGCACTGGAGTGCGTTGCCACTGTTACATCTTCAATTGATAATCACTCCATAAATAAAGGACGAACTAACTTTAAAAACAAATCCTCTACCTCTGATTATGTCACTTCGCTTGATCGCCATATCGAGTTAGAAACCGTTCAGTTCATCAAAAGAAACCGACAGAACGACGGTATTCTTGGCGAGGAGGGCGCTACTAAATCTGGAACATCTGGAATTAGATGGATAATTGATCCGATTGATGGAACAAGTAACTTTGTATATGGAATTCCCTTTTTTAGTTTTTCTATTGCAGTTGAAGCTGAAGGCGATATTGTTGCTGGAGTTGTAGCAGACCTAAGCTCCAACGATATTTTCGATGCTGTCAAAGGCCACGGCTCAAGATGCAATACCGAGATAATCAGGGTGAACGATAATAACTCTCTTCAAAGTGCCCTAGTCGCAACAGGATTTAGTTACAAACCTGATAGAAGGAAACTCCAAGGGGGCATGCTGGAGCACATTCTTCCCAAAATTGGTGATATCCGTCGCTTCGGCTCTGCTGCTCTCGATCTTTGTTGGCTCGCTGCGGGGCGAGTTGACGCATTCTACGAAGAAGGTCTTAACCTATGGGATTACGCTGCAGGTAGTCTGATAGTTTCTGAAGCTGGCGGCACCGTTAAGACAATGAGCCTAACTAATGACATAAATCTCTTAACTGCTACAAATGCTCATCTGGATAAAGAATTTCAGAAATTAATAAATGATTCTCTGCAGCATTAGGTTAGGAATCCTTTCCTCTACCTACCAACGATCTTAATATTCACCTATGCTGTGCGTATGACTACAACGATTTTAGTTGTTGAGGACGATGAACGCATTCGTGCAGCAGTCCGATTGGCACTCCAAAATGAAGGATGGAATGTTCTGGATGCAGCAACCGGCGAAGAAGCTCTTCAAATTTTCCAGTCAGAAAAATGCGATATTCTCCTAATTGACATCATGTTACCTGGTATCGACGGATTTGAAGTTTGCCGCTCTATCAGAAAAGTTAGTGAAGTCCCCGTTGTAATGGTTACTGCAAGAGACGACACTCATGACGTTGTCGCCGGATTAGAAGCAGGAGCGGACGATTACTTAACCAAACCTTTCGCCCCTAAAGAACTTAGCGCCAGAATACGGGCACTTTTGAGGAGAGTTCGTCTCCCCTCCCCAGAATTGAGCAA
>DLTU01000107.1:0-3364 GCA_002500385.1 Candidatus Neomicrothrix sp. UBA7828
TGGTTTCATAAGTTCAGACTGTTGTTCCTGGCAGTACTCAAGTACTTCGATGACGGGTTTTTCTTTAGGTATCTTTTTCCAAGCTGCATCAAATGGGGCGCACCCCTCAGCTTGAACTGCCCAAATTCTAGGCACTTTTGAAAGTCTTCTAAATTGTGCTGCTTCGAACAGCCCTATCGCGCAGCTAGTTAGTAGTGCTCCCCCGCCTACTTGGATAAAAAGATCATCGGCAGGGTTTTTTTCAAGTGCTTCAGCTAATTCCCACCCTATTGTTCGCCCGCCATCAAGAGTGAGTATGTTCTCTGTGGCTTGAACTCCAAATGGTAGAGCACCACTTTCAATTGCCTTCTGAAATGCAATCATGCATGGATCTCCAAGCTGACCCTTCTTTCTTTCGCAAACATGGATTTGAGCTCCTAAAGATTCCAACTCTGAGACAATTGTGGCGTTCGCCCATGTAGGGATGAACACATCTATCGGACGCCCAGCAGCTCGTGCTACGGTTGCTGCCCCTATTGCCGCATTCCCGCATGATGATATTGCAAGTCTTTTATTCTCTTCAATCGAATCGACAGCAAGGTGGAGTAGTAACCCCATTAGGTGACGTGCCTTATGCGAACCACCTACATTTTGCGTTTCATCTTTCCAAAGTACAAAGTCAGGTAACAGATCTGAGGCATTCTCCCAAATTCCAGTGGGTGTTATTGTAAAGTTTGATTTAGTAGTGCTTTCGATAGCATCATCTATTTCCTTCACTAAAGATACGAATTCTTCGTCTTTCCACCCACGATCAATTGCTTTGTGCCATGACCACAACATTTTCCGCCAGCGAATGTAAGGATTTAACTCTTCGTCACTTTTGTCAGGCCACTCTGCCGTGTCTGGTGTCAGTATCCAAGAAGTGTTGCTGTCGTGATATGAGCCCACGTTAGGCCGACACGCCAGTTTGTGCATTAAAATCGCGAATCATTTCATCCCAAATAGGTGGAAACTTATGCAGTTCTTTCCAAAATTCTTGTGAACGCCGTGCGTCAAAATCTTCTACGGAAATACCCTGCTGCTCAACCCATGTGTAATAGCCGAGGTTAAATATCCGATTTCTTCCGACATCATTGAGAATTTCTAAGTGTTGCGAATCTGCATTGACAACGTGAGTAGTAAAAATCTCGTGTGCATCTTTAGCAGTGAAGCCGTTGGGGTACTTGTCTCTCATCAAATGAGCTTTTTCGCTTTCATAAAGTTCGGAGCCATCTGTCGCAACCGTCATGATTACATCGTTGGGACCTAGATTCAACTCTTTAGCGGTTTTGATAGAGGCCATCATGTTGCAAATAGAAGAGAACCCCAAATGCCGAAGATTATCTACAATTTCCGCTGGAATCTGATGTTCAGACTTTAGGTATTCTTTTCCGCTATCGGTTGTAAATACGAGGTTCAACCCATCTGTAGCTGCATCAGATATTCCGGCAACAATATCTGTATTCATGACATTATGGATCAAAGGTATATGTTTATCTCCTATCCCCTGTATATTGTGTTCTCCGTACCCGTTGTAAAGCATTGTCGGGCACTCAAGTGCCTCTACGGCTGTAATCTTTGCACCATAATCGTCTTTTAGCCTGTCACCGGCAGCGAGTGTACCTGCAGAACCGGAAGCAAATGTGCAGGCAGCTAGGTTTAGCTGTGGTTGATTAGCTTTAAGAGTTTCAAATACATGACCTAATGCCCTACCGGTTACTGCATAGTGCCCAATATGATTTGCATATTCGGAGAACTGGTTAAAGATAAAGTTTGATTCATCTTTTTCAAGTTCGTTACATGCATCATAGATTTCTTTGACATTACTTTCTGAGCCAGGTGTTCGAATGATGTCGTCTGGGTTCATAACCCATTTATCTAACCAATCGAAGCGTTCTTGACTCATGTTCTCTGGCAATACTGCTACTCCACGGCTTCGCATTAAAGTAGATATCGCTATTCCCCCTCTGGCAAAGTTACCTGTAGATGGCCATATGGCTCGATGGTGAGCCGGATTAAATTGACCACTTATAACACGTGGCGCAAAACAGGAATAGGCAGCCAGAACTTTATGAGCTGTAATCATGGGAAATCGGTTCCCAAAGGCCAATACGATTTTTGCATCAACCCCTGTTAGCTCTGAGGGAAGGACAATATGTTGCGGGACATCTACGATTCCTCTTGCTCCATATTCATTATACCAATGGACCCTGAATAGGTTTAAGGGGTGGGCTTCGTTGGGGTCTATTTGCTTGAGTGCCTCATTCACAGAATTGGATATCTTAGTAGGGTCCGCAAGTTCTTCGAAGGTAGGGAGCAAGATATTCTCTTCTTGAAATCTACTTACTGAGCTTTTGTAATTGTCTTCATCAACAACAGCTTGAAGGAGGCCGAATCGTTCCAAATCTATACCTATTGACATATCATCACGCTATCGTCTCTTGCCATGATTTGGGAGTTCCATGGGTGAGTTTTCAGGACCAATGAGGCGATGTTTGTAGATACAGGGTACTGTGTTTCCGTGACTGATAGATCGATTGATCTCCTTGATGGTGAGTTCTATACGAATAATCCCTATGAGACGTATCAATGGATGCGAGAAGAAGATCCTATCTATTGGGATGCCAGCAATCAGATATGGGGCATCTCTCGGTATGACGATATTGTAGAAATTGAAAAAAATAAAGCAGTCTTCATCAATTCAGATAAGGAGAAGGGCGGATATCGTCCTAACCTGCCTGCGGATTCATCAATAATTGGATTAGATGACCCTGAACATAATGTTCGTAGATTGCTGGTTTCTAGAAGATTCACTCCTCGGTCAGTAAATTCTTGGACGCCACATATTACAGGTGCTGTGGAGCGCCTTCTTGATGATGCATTGTCCAATGAAAGACCGACCGATATTGTTGGTGAACTCGCTGCTCCTCTTCCAGCCATGATGATTGGGCATCTACTTGGGTTCCCTGATGATCTTTGGCCCTCTCTTCATCGGTGGTCTGAAGAAACGATCGCTTTGGGCGGCGGGCCTCGTTATCAAAACGAAGAGGGAACCAAAGCAGTTTTCGAGTTCGTGGAGGCCTGCATGAAACTTTATTCTGAGAAGAAGATAAATCCTTCAGATGACATAATGTCAGCTTGGATTGAGGCCGAGTCTGAAGGTTTAAAGGATGGTTCAGATTTTGGTCTAGATCAAATAATAAGTGATTGTTTACTGTTACTTGATGGAGGAGCGGAAACAACCCGTACAGTGATTGCGAGATCGATGCTTCATCTTGCTAACTCACCTACTCAGTGGGAGGTCCTAAAGAAAGGTTCAGACCTTGAAATTGCCGTAGAGGAATTT
>DLTU01000107.1:3721-4646 GCA_002500385.1 Candidatus Neomicrothrix sp. UBA7828
CCGTGTCGCTACAGAGGATTACTTGATACATGGCAAAACGATACGCAAGGGAGATCAAGTCGTGCTTATGTATTCCTCAGCGAATAGGGATTCAGAAAAATTTAATAACCCTGAACTACTTGACGTAACCAGAGATCCAAACCACCATATTGCTTTTGGCTTTGGTACTCACTTCTGTTTAGGTGCTTCTTTAGCTCGTCTCGAAATAAAGCTCTTCTTCGAGCAACTAATTAACCGTGTAGAGAGCTTTGCTCTTGCTGGCGACCCTGTAGAGATGCCTAATGCTTTTGTTTATGGTTTAGCGTCTTGTCCTATGGATTTAACCCCAGTGACTAGCTAGGCCTGAGATCAGATTTCAACAAGGGGACTAGATCATCTTTATGCTTTCCCAGTTGTTCACTTATTTGATTTGCCTCTAGCCCAGCAACATGTATGCGTATGTTGACTGTATCGCACCCTGAGTCATGCAGTATTTTGATTAAACGCTCAGCTGCTTGTGCACCATTTTGGCCGAGTACCGTGCTATCTCCCTGAATCCAATTACTTTTAGCTTGATCACTTGCGTAGCTATGGTAATGCTCCATTTGAGCTTGAATCTTTGATGCTGGCGGGCTTCCTATCCAAACACGACGGATTAGTATGACTGGTCCATTTCCTCCTGCCTCTCGATATGCAGAAGATAGCTTCTTGGAAACTTCAGGAGATTGAAGTGAATCAAAGAGGATTCCTGCATTAAGTCTCGCAGCTCTTCTACATGCTTCAGCACTCTGTGCTGCGATTGCAATTGGAATTGGCTTAAGCTTGCATTGCTGTATAGCGAGATCTTTTGCAATTGGGTCTTCAGCTATTCCTCGGAGAGTATTCACGATCCAAGGAAGACTGCTTTTGAATCGAGTATTCTTTTCATCAAATGGAACTTCTGCAA
>DLTU01000102.1:0-4143 GCA_002500385.1 Candidatus Neomicrothrix sp. UBA7828
GCAGAAACTCAAGTCAACCCTGAACTGATAAAATCGGCAAAGACGACTGCCGGACTTACTATGTTGGTAGGCGGTGGAATTAGGACTCCACAACAGGCACAATTAGCTGCTGAAGCAGGTGCTGATTGGATTGTTACGGGGACTTTAACAGAAGATGCAACAGATCTTGCAGATTTACGAGATAAGATTAGTAAAATTACCAAAATCTTAGCACTAGTTAACTGGGAGCCAGATTAATCAGCAGTATAGAGATTAACTTATGTTCTTATTTCACTTACATCAATCATGCCCATGCTAACGGTTGGCGACAACGCGCCAAATCTCACCTTGCCAGCAATAGACGGAACGACATTCAAGATGTCAGATATGAAAGGTAAGCGCGTAATACTAACCTTTTTCAGATTCTCATCTTGCCCCTTTTGTAATATCCGCATCAATAGGATAGTCAAGCGATGGAATGAGTTTGCTGATGATACAGTAATGGTCGGCGTTTTCAACGCTAAAGCAGGTGAATTAACCAAGCGGATGAAAAAACACAGTGCACCATTTACCATTGTCGCAGATGAATCTTACGAACATTTTGAAAAGAATTCAGTAGTAAGATCCTTTGGGAAATTTTTGTGGGGCGCACTCCGTTCACCTTTAACATTCATGCAAGCAACATTGAAAGGCTATTTTCCATTGACCTTATCCATATCTAAACTCTCTATTATCCCAGTAGACATTCTTATTGGTGCGGATGGCAAAGTAGTGAAAGCGCATTATTGTAAAGATACAGCAGATCATCTATCTATCGATGAATTAATTGCCTTCTCTAAAGGGGAATAACTACATATTGATGCGGATAACTAATCTTCATCATCAAAAATTACCGGATCGCCACTGCCACCTGGGGCAGCAGGCCTATCAGCATCGACATCCATTCCAGGTTCAATAACCGTTTCTTCAACGTCAAGATTGACTCTACCGCCTTCAGCTAAGTTGGCCATATCATCGACACTAGGAGTTGATATTTTTCTTTCAACATCAGGAGAGTTAGCATATACTTCACGTTTCATCTCACGTTCATCATGTCCTCTGACTAGTGATAGCGAGTCAGCAAATACTCTTCCAACCACTTCGCGGGTTCTCTCACCACGGCGCACCGAATCTAACTCATTTGCCATGGTTTCCCGCATACCCTCTAACTCTCTTAACTCAGCAGTTCTATCCTGAAGGGCTGCTTCTAAATCACTCATTGTCAAGGATATTTGTTGAATTCTTTCATCGCGTTCAAACACATCACTGTGCAACCGGCGCTCTCTTCGCCTTAGCGACTCATACTCACGATTTCTTTCAAGTAATCTGCGTTTTAATTCTTCGATTTGCTCTACTAGATAGTCGTGTTCGGCGGAAACTGAGCGCGGACCTTGCATAACTCGTTCTAATTGCTCCTCAAGTTCGGTTAATCGACCATCTCTTGCATCAAGCAGACCTCTCAAACGATCAGCAATATCACGGAGCCTCTGACGCTCTTCCTCTAACGCTTTATTGGCTGATTGCTCAACTTCATATTGCTTAGTCATGTGATCTACCTGGGCTTTCAAACTTCGAACCTCATCTGCGGTAACAGAGGTTAGTCCAGCGTCAGCCGCTCTTTCCAATGCTTCAACCATCTGCGAAATTCTACCCTCCATTTCACCAATGACCTCATCTTGTTCTGTAGTTAGCACGTTTAATTTCTCAACTTCGTCTTGAAGCCTTGCACGTTCTTCAGTTGACAGTGAGGATTGCTGAGCAGCTAAGTCCTGCCTAGCATCAGAAAGTAATCTTTCAAGATGAACCATTTGGCTTCTACGCTCTTCAAGTTCTTTTTCCAAGTCATTCATTCTAGCAACTTCAGGAGCAACCATATCTTCTCGCTCAGCTAAATCAAGTTCCATGACCCGTAAACGCTGTTTGACAGACACCATTTCTTCGTTTCTTTTAGCCAACTCATCCCAAGCGATTAACACCTCTTCAACGAGTTGCTCAACGGGATATCCTTGTAACATTCCTTCAAGCGCCGCACGCTCTTCTGATGAAGTATCACCGACACGTTTTATTCCGCTTGGTGATGGAGAGCCGACTGTCATACGACGCCTATCGGTAATCAACCACTCTTGAACTTTCCCAATAATTATTGGTCAATTAGGCCGTATTTTCGACCTTATTTGAAAATCCAGCACCCAATCAGTTGATTGCTGTATACATGTCATCAGGCATCTCGCCAGCCAACTTTAGCGCACCATTAGCCACGCTGTTGATAGCATCCTCAACACACCAAACATTGACATCACCGATGTCTGAGATTTCTTCTGCCATTCTTGCAGCGATACCTTCGATTAGAGATCCGCCACCAGATAGAATGATGTTGTTTCTTAATATCGGTTGATATTCAGGGTCAGCAGTTGCGACAATCTTCTTGATTGCATTGGCAACTAGTGGGATGATTGACTCACATGCTTCAACAATTAAGTCACCAATATCGACAACTTGCTTCTTACCTTCGACAGAAAGCTCAACCATGACTTCTTTAGCATCCATGCCAACATAAGATGAGGCCTCTTTCCATCTTCGCACCATATCTTTGGTAACCTGGGCACCAGTGTACTTTTTCTTGACAAGTTCCATCAATTCAAGGTCTAGCCAGTCACCGGCTTCTTGAATAGTTACTTGGTCTTCATCGCTTGGGAAGGTTCCGTGAATTCTTGCGATATCGGTCGTTCCTGCGCCAATATCGACAACAATTGAACCAGCGATTTCTTCAATTCCATATGCGGTTGCAAATGGCTCAGTTACAACCATGATAGCGTTGACTTGACCTCTTAATGTTGCAACAAGATTTGATTTGTCAGTGAATGAAACGTGGCTTGGAGAACAAATAACCCCAAACACTTCATCATATTCTTCAGGGTCTACAGTCTCAAGTAGATGTGATACGAATGCCTTGGCAGCAGCCAGATTTGCCTCATCATCTTGAGCAACACCGGCGGCCATAGGGCGGTATAGATTACAAGCTAACTTATTCTTCAAAGCATCATTTCCAAACAGGACATCTCGTCCCAGAAAATTTCTTGCAACAGGGTCTTTCGGTCTACCTACAATAGTTTCGATTGTGTGGCTTGCACCAGCACTCGAAGATATGGTAGATTGGTATGTTCCTAGGTCAATTCCAACGTATAGGCGGTCACTCATATTATTCACCATCCGCATGCGGATAACTTACCCAAAACGACATTGAACTTCAAGGTTCACCCTGTTGCCAAAGGGGTAAAAACCACTGTAATTTCAAGAAAAGAGCCGCAGTTGCCCGTTTTTACAAAAACACACAACACTATTCGACATAAAGGGTATTTTTTGTCGGCTTACCGAAAAATCACCGCAAAAATCAGTGAAAACAACCTAAAACCAGTAAAACCCTCTCAAAGTTTACGATTGTTATCATAATTAACAAACGGGCCCCCTACATTATGACCCTCTTCTTCACTATCCACATCATCTTTCATTGAATCCCACAACCGTTTGGCAATTAGGGCAACTCCTAGAATGGTGATTATCCCCCAACCCATTGCCCTTACCGGATTTGCTGCCGCTGCCTCATCATCCGACCCCTCATCAATAATCCAATTATTGGCGCTAAAATATCTCTCAGAATCAAGGTATTGAATGTCAACATTAGCATTGGGTGAGGCATTTAGGCTCTGAGCAAAAATTTGCACGTGCAGATTCATACCAACGATACTAAACACTGGGAAATCATCAGGTGCCTGCCAAGAACAGGAATGAACTCCATTAATTAGTGCCACATCTTGAGCCAAGCAGGATAGTATTGGGAAATATGATTGAGAACCTGTCTGGTTAATCATAATTCTCGAGCCGGTAAGATACGGGTCGAAATCTAAGTCGTTAATTTCCCATGAGACATTAAGCAAGTCATTCCAAACATCATCAGACAAACCATCAATGCTAACATTGGAAATTAATACTAAATTATCCAAAGGCCGACATCCAGTTGAGTTTACGGGAAATAAATCGTTGACGGGCTCAGTAACACATACATCCACATCATCGCCAATACCATCTTTATCAGAATCATCCGTGCATCCATCAAGATTACTGTCA
>DLTU01000106.1:0-6014 GCA_002500385.1 Candidatus Neomicrothrix sp. UBA7828
AATTGAAAACCATGAATGAATCAAAATATCTAAGTCCAACCACCAACGGGTCTCCCCTGGATCCGGCGACCGGTCTTTCTGGTCGCCGGATCACCCGTTTTTCTCCACCCCCTTTTGCGCATGTTCCTGTCATGGCTGAGAGCGTAACGGAGATATTTTCTTCGGTTCCCTCGGGCCTAATTCTTGATGCCACAATCGGTGGTGGCGGGCATAGTTATGAAATTTTGAAATCAAGAGATGACTTGAATGTAATCGGAATTGATCAAGACCCAGAAGCTTTGGCAGCTGCGGAGTCCAAGTTAGCGGGGTTTGCCAATAGAGTGTCTCTCATTCACGGTCGATTTGATGACCTTTCAACTGTTACTAAACAAATCGGAGAGCAGAGATTATCGGGTTTTTTATTTGATTTAGGAGTTTCTTCATACCAACTAGACAATCCACAAAGAGGGTTCTCTTTTAGAAATGATGGCCCTCTTGATATGCGAATGAATCCTGAGACTCAAATTACTGCTGGAAATTATGTAAACGAGTCAACCGAAGAAGAACTAGCCTATCTACTTCATAACTATGGTGATGAAAAGTATTCAAAGCGTATCGCCAGAGCGATCGTATCTATGCGCCCTATCCTGAGCACGAAAGAATTAGCAAGCGTAATCCGTGAGGCGATGCCAGCGCGTTCTAAGAATACTCCAGGACATCCAGCTAGAAGATCTTTCCAAGCTTTACGTATTGCCGTAAATTGTGAGATAGAGATATTGGAATCATCGATTCGGGAAGCAATACGACTGCTTAGAATAGGTGGTCGCGGTGTGGTGCTCTCTTACCATTCAGGTGAAGACAAGGTCGTTAAACGGGCACTCAGGCAACTAGCTGCTCTTGATACTAGCAACTCAAAATATCATCCTGAGATTCGGCAAGAGGAAAAGATCTTATTGCTGGCACGAAAAGCTCAAAGAGCATCTAGCGACGAGATTTTGGAAAACCCTAGAGCTTCTTCAGCGCTCCTACGAAAATTTGAAAAGGTAAGTGAGCTGTAATGGCAGTTTTTCCGTTAACTGACAAGAAGCCAATTCAGGTAGGAAAACCTAAACTTGAGTTAGTAAATAACTCTAAATCATGGTTTCGTTCCATAGGTATAATTCTTATTCTCCTCATCTCAATAGGGTTTTTTAGCAGGATGCTTCTTAGTGCCATGATCGTTCAGCGACAGACCCAAATAGACAGTCTCTCAGAATCAATATCAGAATTGGGTTCTGATAACAGGTCACTTATGTTTGACATAGCTCAGCTGGAGTCAACGAAAAGAATAATGAGAATTGCTCTAGCAGAGCCAAGCGAAGACTTTGAAACGGTCAACGGATTAGGGATGATCGTTCCTGAGATCACAATATATCTAGACCCATTGTCAAATGACAGCTTACAGGGCTGGCAGTGGCGTCAAATCAGCTCCCAAAGGCAGGAAGAGTGACAAAAACTGCAGCCTACTCCGAAGATAAAAGGCGACATTTCCTTTTAGTGATATTAGGATTCTGCACCCTCTTTGTAAGTTGGCGCTTAATTGACCTATCAATATTCAATAACACTAAATACGAGGAAAGGGGAGTAAACCAAAGAGTAATTGAACGCGAAATGAAAGGAGAACGCGGATCTATTCTAGATCGAAATGGTTATGAGTTAGCTATTTCATTTCCGCAACCGTACATCTATATTGATCCCCAACTCACAGATAATGGGGTGGAAAAATCGCAGATATTGGCAAATTACCTTGACCTACCAGGTGTCGATGAGATGCAAGAAGCAAAGACAATACTTACAAAATTCAATTCTCCGACACGCTTTGAATACATAGTTAGACAAGCAAGTCTTGAATCTACTGAAGCGATTCTCGATCTTAACTTAGGAGGGGTTTATGTTGATTATGAACCTCGACGATTTCACGTGGCTGGAGATCAACTTGCAAGAGGAGTTCTTGGAGGAGTGACAGTCGATAATCTCGGTAGTTCAGGCTTGGAATTGCAATACGAGCAAGAACTTAAAGGAACAACCGGAATTCAACGAGTTGAGTTAAGCGCGGACGGAAGCACAATTCCTACAGAAGCGGAAACTATTCGAAAAGCCGTGCACGGTTCTGACCTTATTTTGACAATAGACAGGGCTTTGCAGTCACAAGTGGAACTTGAATTATCAAAGACAATTCGCGAAGCACAAGCGAAAGGTGGAGTTGTCATCGTTCAAAAGCCATCTACAGGAGAAATCTTGGCAATGGCATCCATGGTCACAACTGAGACTGGCGAAGTCCTCTCCACATCACATAACCAGTCGGTAACGCTGAGCTATGAACCTGCGTCTGTGCTAAAGGCTATGACTTTCGCAGGTGTGATAAATGAAGGGCTTGGAGTAGGAAGTAGCAAAAAGGATATTCCAGACACAGTGATATTGGAATGGGAAAATAATGAAGGCAAGACGGAAACAGAGATGTGGCGGGACGAATACGAATACGAAACGCAAGAAATGACCATAGAGGGCATACTCACACACTCATCCAATACAGGAACGATAATTTGGGCACAAGAATTAGGTCAACAAAAGCTATATGACTACCTTAGAAAGTTTGGCTTTGGGCAGGCTTCTGGGCTTGAATTTCCTTACGAATCACAAGGAATTCTTCATGATCTAAATAATTGGGACCCCTCAAATCTAAATACAATTGCTTTAGGGCATGGAATATCAGTAACTCCTATCCAACTTGTGAGTGCGTATTCTGCAATAGCTAATGATGGAATATACGTGGCTCCACGACTTGTAAGCCATATTGTTGATCCAAGTGGGAATATGGAACGCCTTGCTAGCCTTCCATCACGAGAAGTTATATCAGCTTCAACTGCTCATCAGATAGCAGATCTACTCACCTCCGTTGTAGAAAACGGAACAGGAGAAAGAGCTTCCGTAAACGGTTATAAAATTGCTGCAAAAACGGGAACATCTTGGAAGTACTTTTCACCTGAAAATAGCTTTCAAATGCCTAATGGCCAACTCGATCCGTATCTAGATAAAAATGGCCAGCGCCACTATACGTCAACAGTTACTGGATTTTTCCCAGCGCAAAAACCAGAGCTCTCAATGATAGTTATCATTGATGATCCAGCGCCTATTGAAGAACAATTCTACGCAAGTCATGTTGCAGCCCCCTTGTTCGGGGAAATAGCAAGTTGGTCTCTGCGGCACTATCAAATTTCCCCCTTTAAAGAAGTTCAACTAACCAATAACAACGAGCAAGCCCTGAATGGTCAGACGCTTCAAGAGGGTGGGGGATCGGAATGAACCTCAACGAGATTTTAGAAAATGTAAGGAACTCGGATTTCGAAATAATAGGGGAAATCCATGATCTTGAAGTTCATGGATTGAGCTATGACTCTCGCTCTATCAACGGCGGTGATTTATTTTTCTGTTTTGAAGGCGAAAAGAATGATAGTCATAACTTCGCGCATGACGTAATTAAAGAGGGTGCAAGTGCGCTGGTTGTAGAAAGAAGAGTCAATATTGATTTTCCACAGATTATTTCTTCCAGTAGCAGAAAAATGATGAGTGAAATAGCTGAAATATTTTATGACTTTCCCTCACGAGAAATCACAACAATAGGCGTGACAGGGACAAATGGTAAGACAACCACAGTTAGTATTCTTTCAGCAATAGCTGAAGCAGCAGGAAAGAAATCAGAAACTATAGGGACGCTAACGGGTCAATTGACGACGCCAGAAGCACCCGATCTCCAACGACAAATCAGAGACTTTATCAGGAACGGGGTATCTTTTTTAGCAATGGAAGTAAGCTCGCATGCTTTACTTCAAAACAGGATTTCCGAGATAACTTATGATGCTGCAATCTTTACAAATCTAAGTCTTGATCATCTTGACTACCACGGGGATATGGAAAGTTACTATCAAGCAAAATCATTGCTATTTAGCCCAATCCACTCAAAATTGGCTGTAATAAATGTTGACAATGAGTTTGGTAAGAAGCTTATGCATGAGGTTGAAATACCCGAAGTGAGCTTTTCGTTAAATGATGTTGAGATCATTGAGCAAACCCTGATCAAAACTACCTTCCGCTGGAAGGGGAAAATTATTAGTCTTAACCTTCCCGGAGTATTTAATCTTGAGAATGCTTTAGGCGCAGCGGTAGCTGCTGATGCACTCGGGTTTGATAGAGAAGCGATCGTAAAAGGTCTCGAGAGTGTAGAAGGAACTCCCGGAAGGTTTGAACTCTTAGAGCATAGTGATGGGCAACCATACGTAATCATTGACTACTGCCATACTCCAGATGGGTTGGAGAAAATCTTGTTATCCATAAAAGAACTCCTAGCAGAGGGAAGGACACATGTAGTATTTGGCTGCGGTGGAGATCGTGATACTACGAAGAGGGCGCAAATGGGCATGATTTCAGAAACTCATGCCACGAATGTATATCTAACTTCAGATAACCCTAGATCTGAAGATCAAATGGGGATTATCAATGATATTTTGTCAGGAATTAATGATATTGAAACTGTATACGTTAATCCAGATAGGCGAGAAGCTATTCACCATGCTATTAAATCAGCTAATCAGGATGATGTCGTGTTGATAGCAGGTAAAGGTTGTGAACCATATCAAGAGGTAAGCGGAACCTTCCTTCCCTTTTTGGATAGTGATGTTGGGCGGGAAGCTTTGGAGGCTAGGCGATAATGATACGACTTTTACTTGCCGTGACGGTATCTGCATCAATATCCCTTCTTGGGACTAGGTACTTAATCAAGTGGCTTTCTTCAAAGGGAATAGGTCAACCCATACGAAAAGATGGGCCAGATGGGCATCAAACGAAATCAGGGACGCCAACAATGGGTGGCATAGCAGTTGTCTTGGGGGCTTTCGTTGCTTATATAATTTCGGATTTATATAACGGTATCTATACGCGTTCTGGGCTCTTTGTCATGCTTGCGATTGTTGGAGCAGGATTCGTTGGCTTCCTCGATGACTGGATAAAAATTCGTAACGCCAGAAATCTAGGGCTGAACAAGAAAATGAAAATTATAGGCCTTTTGACCGTAGCATTCGGATTCGCGGTTCTTATGGTCCTGTTCACTGAAGTACACACAGAAGTATCTTTTACTCGTTGGGATTCTATATCTTTTGACTTAGGGCCAATTGGTTGGGTCTTTTGGGCTGCATTCATTATTCTCGCAATGAGCAATGCGGTTAACCTGACGGATGGGCTTGATGGATTAGCTGCTGGCTCTTCTACTCTGTGTTTCAGCGCTTTCACAGTTATCTCATTCTGGGCATTTCGTCACCCGGCAATCTATCAGCTTGATCATGCTTTAGATCTAGCTGTTGTTGCTGTTTCGATGCTTGGAGCCTGTGTGGGTTTCTTATGGTGGAATGCTGCTCCTGCAAAAATATTTATGGGGGATACTGGTTCATTGGCAATTGGAACTGCTCTTGGCTGCTTAGGGCTGGCAACTAACACTCAATTATTACTTCCAATCATTTGCGGGATATTCGTGCTTGAAACAATCTCTGTAGTTGTGCAAATCGTTGGCTACAGATGGATGAACCAAAGACGAATTTTTCGTATGGCTCCCTTCCATCACCACTTCGAGCTTCACGGATGGCCGGAAACAACAGTGATAGTTAGGTTTTGGATCATAAGTGGATTTTTCGTAGCTATCGCTTTAGGAATCTTTTATGCAGACTTCGTTGAAGTGTCTGACTTTAGGGAAGTGTTTGCTCCATGAATGGAAAGATTATCGAAAGTGGATCAAAGATTGGAATTTATGGTCTTGGCCTAACTGGCCAATCCGTAGCGAAGTTTCTGAACGAGAAAGGGTTCTCTCTCCATCTATTTGATGATTCTCCGTCGGAAGCGGCATCGGCAATGGCGAAAAAATTAAATAGCGAAATCTACTCTTGTCAAGATGTCGCTGATTGTGAAGAGTATCTAAAAGATTTGGAAGCAATTTTCCCAACGCCAGGTTT